>CATXXF010000013.1 GCA_958403395.1 uncultured Collinsella sp. | reverse complement strand
ATTGATCTTTTGATCATGCCGCCGAAGTTGAAAGGCAGATTGCCGCTCTGGCGGGTTTGCAGCGTCAACTGGTTACGCGGTTTGGTAAAACCGCGTGACTCTAGTAGTTGGCTTCGTAGCCGTTGCCGTCGCCGGTGGGCTCTTCGTAGTAGTCCGAATCGCTCGAATCGCTTGAGTCATCGGAATCGTCAGAGCTGACCGATGAGGTTGCGGTACCGTTTGCGTAGTCGTCAGACGTGTTGTTGTTCAGGTCGCCGATCGTAGAGCTGGAACCGTCGGAAAGACCCATGGTGTTGGGACCCTTGGGATCCTTGCCGGCATCGACGCGCTCCATCATTTCCTTGAGCTCGTCCTCGTAGACAAAGACGTAGCTCACACCGTCGATCATGGTGCTGTCGTCGGCATACGAGGGCAGGTTGGCCGAGTAGATACCGTCGACATCCATACCGCGCATGGCGTTGACCGTAGCCACGATATCCTGAACGCTCATATCGGTTACGAGCATATCGGACAGCGAATTAACCAGGCCAAAGATCTTCGTGGCATCGAAGTTATTGAGAATCTGGTTGGCAAGGGCGCCAAGCACCTGACGCTGGTGGCGCATACGCGTGTAATCGCCGTCGGCATAGGTGTAGCGGCAGCGGGCATAGGTAAGGGCGGTGGCACCGTCCATATGCTGCTGGCCAGCGGTAATCTTAATATCCAGGTGCTCGGGGTCGTCAACATCATCGGTTGCGTTAATGTCGATACCGCCAACCGAATCAATCAGCGCCTGCATACCGTCGAAGCTGACCTCGGCATAGTGGGAAATCTGAACACCGCACAGCTCGTTGACAGCCTCGACCATGGCCTCGGCGCCGCCAACGGTATGGCAGGCGTTGATCTTCATGGTCTCGCCCTTGTACTCGACCTTGGTGTCGCGCGGAACGGAAATGAGCGTCGCCTGCTTTTGCGTGGGGTCGATGCGTGCCAGGATAATCGAGTCGGCACGGTACGTATCCTCGCCCGGACGGCCGTCGGTGCCAAGAAGCAGCACGTAAAACGGATCCTTTGCCTCATCGGTGTCAACCAGAACCCGACGCAGATTGTCGGTAATGACATTAGAATCGCCGAGCTTGCCCATAATGGTGGCAAACCACAGGCCGGCAGCGGTAGTGGCACTCAGCAGCACGCCAAGCACGACAATGAGCGCGACGTGACGAATCGTGTGGCTACGACGACGTTGGCGAGCGCGCTCGGAATAGCGAGCCACGTTATCGCGACTGTAGATCTTGGCCTGCGCACCAGTTGAGGGTCTTCGGGTAGTGGTATCCGCGAGGGGCTTTTTATTAAACATAGGCAACCTGTATTAGTAGATGACGGGATCGGGGACGGTAGCATGCTCGACATGCGCGCCGAGCGCCTGCAGCTTTTCGACAAACTGCTCGTAGCCGCGCTTGATGTGATGAATGGCCGAAACCTCGGTCGTCCCGTCGGCGATCAAGCCCGCTACGACGAGGGCCGCTCCGCCACGCAGATCGGGCGAGGTAACCTGTGCACCCGAGAAGCCCTTGACGCCATGAATCATGGCGTGATGGCTCTCGATACGAATGTCGGCACCCATGCGCACCAGCTCAGAGGCGAACATAAAGCGATTCTCGAAGATGTTTTCGGTAATAACGGAACTGCCATCGGCAAGGGCGGAGAGTACCATAATCTGCGCCTGCATGTCGGTCGGGAAACCGGGGAACGGAAGCGTCTGGATATCGACCGGCTTGATACGCTCGGCACGGTTCACATGGACGCCGTCGTCGGTACGCTCGCAATCGATGCCCATAAGCTCCATCTTCTTGAGAACCATGCCCAAGTGAATGGGGCAAAAACCCGTGACGTCAACACCGCGATCGTCGGCCATCAGCGCACCGGCGACGATAAAGGTACCGGCCTCGATGCGGTCGCCCGCTACGCGATGGGTAACGGGATGGAGCTCTTCCACGCCTTCGATAGTCACGACGGGCGTGCCCGCGCCGACAATCTTGGCGCCCATCTCGTTGAGCATGTTGGCGAGATCGACGATCTCGGGCTCGCGGGCGGCATTGTCGATAACCGTGGTGCCCTGTGCGCGCACAGAGGCCATGATGAGGTTCTCGGTCGCACCGACGCTGGCGAACTCGAGCGTGACGGTGGTACCGCGCAGACCTTGGGGCGCATTAGCGTTGATGTAACCGTGGGCGGTATCGAACTCAACGCCCAGGGCCTCAAGACCAAGAATGTGCATATCGATCTTGCGAGCACCCAGGTTGCAGCCGCCCGGCATGGCGATCTTGGCGCGATGGAAGCGACCCAGCAGGGGTCCCATCACGGCTGTGGAAGCACGCATCTTGGCAACGAGCTCGTAGGGGGCCTCCCAAGAATCGACCTGAGAGGTATCAATCTCGAGCGTGTGTTCGTCGAGAACATCGATCGTAGCGCCCATGCCTTTGAGCACCTTGCCCATCACGTGGACATCGGAAATATCGGGCACGTTCTGCAGCGTCGTCTTGCCCGGCGCCAGAAGCGTTGCCGCCATGAGTTTGAGCGCGGAGTTCTTGGCGCCCGAGACGGGCACGGAGCCTCCGATGGCGTGGCCACCCTCAACGCGGATAATATCCAAGGTCTACCCTTTCAAAAAGCATGCCCGGGGTGGCTGGGCCATCCCGGGCATGATGTGTTCGCAAATGGTCGAACGCTAAATCGTTTGACTATTGGGCAAGCTTGAGCTTACACCATGCGATTTCATTATAGAGGTAGGCGCGGCGTGCATCATCCTCCGACAAATTACCCAGCTTCTCTTCAAAACCTTGAATATCAGCTTTAAGCTTGTCGGCATCGACGGTCGCCAAATCGCAAGCGCGCTCGGCGAGAACGGTCACGACATCGTCCGCAACCTGGGCATAGCCGCCGGCCACGGCAAACGTGTGGTCGACAGTGCCCATGGCCTTATCGGAAACGCGAACGTAACCGCGGTCGATCGTGCAGATCTCGCTGGAGTGAGCAGGCAGAACGCCAAACTCGCCATCCGTGGACGGAATCGACACAAACGCAGCGTCGCCCTCATAGGCGCAGCTCACGGGGCACACGATGCGGATACGCATAACCTACTTCTCCCCCATCTTGCGGGCGCGCTCGCGCACGTCCTCAATCGTGGAAGCATAGCGGAAAGCCTGCTCGGGCAGGTCATCGGCCTTGCCGTCGACAATCTCGGCGAAAGAGCGGACGGTATCCTCGACGCGGACGTAGACACCGGGGTTGCCGGTGAACTTCTCAGCGACGTGGAAGGACTGCGAGAGGAACTGCTGAATCTTACGGGCACGGTTGACCGTAAGGCGCTGCTCCTCGGACAGCTCGTCCATACCCAGAATGGCGATGATGTCCTGAAGGTCGGAGTACTCCTGCAGGAGCTCCTGGACCTTGACGGCGACACGGTAGTGCTCCTCGCCGACGATCGAGGGATCGAGAGCGTCGGAGGAAGATGCGAGCGGGTCGATAGCCGGGAACAGGCCGAGCGACGAAATGCTACGCGAAAGAACCGTGGTGGCGTCGAGGTGCGTAAACGTCGTGGCAGGCGCCGGGTCGGTCAGGTCGTCTGCGGGGACGTAGACAGCCTGGACGGAGGTAATGGAGCCCGTCTTGGTCGAGGTAATGCGCTCCTGGAGGTCGCCCATCTCGGTTGCCAGCGTGGGCTGGTAACCAACGGCGGACGGCATACGGCCCAGCAGTGCGGAAACCTCGGAACCTGCCTGGGAGAAGCGGAAGATGTTGTCGATGAACAGCAGAACGTCCTGGCCGCGATCGCGGAAGTACTCAGCGGTGGTAAGGCCGGCCAGACCGATGCGCAGACGCGCTCCGGGCGGCTCGTTCATCTGACCATAGACCAAGCAGGTCTTGTCGATAACGCCAGACTCGCTCATCTCGAGGAACAGGTCGGTGCCCTCGCGGGTACGCTCGCCGACGCCGGTGAACACCGAGGTGCCGCCGTGCTCCTGGGCGAGGTTGTTGATGAGCTCCTGGATCAGAACGGTCTTGCCGACGCCGGCGCCGCCGAACAGACCTGTCTTGCCGCCGCGGATGTAGGGCTCGAGCAGGTCGACGGCCTTGATGCCGGTCTCGAAAATCTCGGTCTTGGTGGTGAGCTCGTCGAAACGGGGCGCTGCATGGTGGATGGGGTAGAACTCCTCCACCTCGGGCATGGGCTTGCCGTCGACGGGCTTGCCCATGACGTTCCAAATGCGACCGAGCGTCTTGGGACCAACGGGCATCTTCATGGGCTCACCGGTATCGGTGGCGATGAGGCCGCGCTGCAGGCCGTCGGTCGAGGACATGGCGACCGTGCGGACGACGCCGCCCGGAAGCTGGCTCTCGACCTCGAGGATCGTGCTCAGATGACCGATCGGGGTCTCGGCCTCGACCGTGAGCGCGTTGTAGATCGGGGGCACCGCGCCGTCAAACTTGACGTCGACGACAGGGCCGATGATTCGCACGATGCGACCATCACCGGCAGTCGTCTTCTTGGTGGCTTCCTCGACCGCAAGCTTTACGGTGTTATTAGCCATTACTGTTCCTCCAATGCTGAGGCTCCGCCGACGATCTCGTTAATCTCGGTCGTGATCGAAGCCTGGCGCACGCGACTATACGTGCGGGTAAGGGTCGAGATGATCGCGGTGGCGTTTTCCGTCGCGGAGTGCATGGCCTTGCGGCGTGCACCCTGCTCGGCAGCCGCCGAATCGATCAGGGCCTGGTAGATGACCGTCAGGATATAAGACGGCACAAGCTTGCCGAGAACATGCTCGGGAGAGGGCACGAACTCGAACGTGGACGAGATGCGCTTAGGGGCGTCGGTCTCGTTCTTACGCGGACCGTGGGCCATAGCGATCATCTCGGGGTCGAGCGGCAACAGATGCTCGACGCGAAGCTCCTGATCCACGCGGTTCTTGGCGTGGTGGTAGACAAGCTCGACACGGTCAAGCTCACCGGCACGATACGCATCGCAGATATGAGAGGAGATCATGCGGGCCTGATTGAAATCGGGCTCAGAGGAGTTGCCCTCAAAGTGCATGACGACGTTTTCGCGGTCACGGAAATACGTGGCCGGTTTGCGCCCACACGCGATGATCTCGCACTCGATGCCGTCGTTCGCCCAAGAAGCGGCGAGCTTTTCGGCCGTGCGCTCCACCGTCGTATTGAAACCGCCGGCAAGGCCGCGGTCCGAGGCAATAACGACAATCAGGCCATGCTTGACGCTCTCATGCTTCTGCAGCATGGGATCGGTGCCCGAACAGGAGGCGTCGCCGGCGACCGTCAACATGACGTCGGTCAGCGCCTCCTTATAGGGCTCGGCCTGCTTGGAGCGATCGAGAGCACGACGGATCTTGGCCGTAGAGACCATCTCCATCGTGCGCGTGATCTGCTTGGTCGTGGTAACCGAGGAGATTCGCTTCTTAATGTCGCGAAGGTTGGCCATGGGGCTTAGTTCTCCTCTGATCCAGAAACATCCGAATGGTGCTTGGCCATGAACTGCTGCTTGAAGTCGCCGATGACGCGCAAGAGCTCAGCCTTGGTGTCATCATCGATCTTCTTGGCGCGAACCTTGTCGAGCAGCGAGCCAAAGCCATTGTCCATGTACTCGATGAGCTCGGCACGGAAAGGCAGCACGTCGGCAATCTCCAGGTCATCCAGGAAGCCCTCGTTGCCAGCGAACAGCGTAACGATCTGCTCGCCAACCTCAAACGGCTTGTAGCGCGGCTGCTTCAGGAGCTCGGTCATGCGGGCACCATGGGTCAGCTGCTTCTGAGTAGCCTCGTCAAGGTCGGAGCCAAACTGCGTAAAGCCAGCGAGCTCCTGATAGGAAGCGAGGTCCAGACGGAGGTTGCCGGCGACCTGCTTCATGGCCTTGGTCTGCGCATCGCCACCGACGCGGGACACGGAGATACCCACGTCGACTGCCGGGCGCTGACCCTGGAAGAAGAGCTCGGACTGCAGGTAGATCTGACCATCGGTAATGGAAATGACGTTGGTCGGAATGTAGGCCGAGACGTCGCCGTCCTGGGTCTCGATGATCGGCAGTGCCGTCATGGAGCCGTAACCGTTCTTCTTGGACATCTTGACGGCACGCTCGAGCAGACGAGAGTGCAGGTAGAAGATGTCGCCAGGATAGGCCTCGCGTCCGGGCGGACGATGCAGCGTCAGCGACATCTGACGGTAGGCCACAGCCTGCTTGGACAGGTCATCGTAGATGACGAGCACGTGGCCGCCGGGGTTGGTCTCGCTGGCGGGCTTGCCGTCCTCGCCGTTGTACATAAAGAACTCGCCAATAGCGGCACCGGCCATAGGCGCGATGTACTGCATAGGGGCGGAATCGGCAGCGGTGGCCGAAACGATGATGGTGTAGTCGAGCGCACCGTGCTGAGCGAGGGTCTCGCGGATGTTGGCAACCGTGGAGGCCTTCTGGCCGATGGCGACATAGATGCAGACCATGCCCTTGCCGCGCTGGTTGAGGATAGCGTCGATGGCGATGGCGGTCTTACCGGTCTTACGGTCACCGATGATGAGCTCACGCTGACCGCGGCCAATAGGCACCATGGAGTCGATAGCGAGCAGACCGGTCTGAACCGGCTCGCACACCGGGGTACGATCGATGACGCCGGGAGCCTTGAACTCGATGGGGCGACGGTGCGTAGCGACGATGTCGCCCAGGCCGTCGATGGGCTGGCCGAGCGGATTGACGACGCGGCCGAGCATGGCACGGCTCACGGGGATATCCATAACGCGGCCAGTGGTGCGGCACTCGTCGCCTTCCTTGATGGAGTCGACGGCACCGAACAGAACGGCGCCGACCTCGTCACGGTCAAGGTTCTGGGCAAGGCCGAAGACGGTCTCACCGGTATCGGAGCTCTTGAACTCCAGAAGCTCGCCTGCCATGGCGCTCTTGAGGCCGGAGACGCGCGCGATGCCGTCGCCTACCTCGTCGACCGTTGAAACCTCATGCGTATCGACCGTCGCGGAGAGGCTCGTGAGCTGCTCCTGCAGTTTCTTGGCGATATCCTGGGCATTGAGGGTTTCGGACATTAGGCTTCACCTCCGTACGAATTAGCAGAGTTTGCGAGGGTCTCCTGCGCGATGCGCAGCTGCGTCTTGACGGAAATGTCACGACGCTCGCCGCGGGCCTCGAGCACCAGGCCGCCCACGATAGACGGGTCGACCTGCTCGATAAGGAATACCTTGCGGCCGAAGTCCTGCTCGCATTTCTTAGTGATGGTTTGACGCAGCTCGTCGTCGAGCGGGATCGCCGTGGTGACGGTCACGCCCACTACATCCTCGTCTTCCTCGGCAACATACTTAAAGGCAGCTGCCACCTTGGGAAGAAGGTCGAGCTGGTCGCGCTTGGACATGGTGTCGAGCACGGCGATGATCTCGGGGCTGGCAGAAGCCAAGCGCTCGATCATCTCGAGGTCCTCGAACACATGGTTCTCGGCCTTGGCGGCTTCCAAAAGGGAACGCGCGTAGGTCTCGAGCACCTTGTCCTGATAGCGGCTAGTCGGCATTCAGGCTACCTGCTTCCTGGATGTAGCGCTCGATGAGCTTCTTCTGCTCAGCATCGTCCTCGAGTGCCTCGCCCACGATCTTGGTGGCGACGGCAACGGACAGGTCGGCGATGGAGCTCGCGGCACCGGCGTAGATGGACTTGCGCTCGTCCTCGACGGTCGTATGGGCCTTGGCGATGATCTCCTCGGCCTCCTTGTGAGCAGCCTCGATGATACGAGCACGCTCGGACTCGGCGTCCTTACGGGCCTCGAGAACGATGTCGGCAGCCTGACGACGGGCGTCGGTGACGATCGAGTCGGACTCAGCGCGCTTGGCGATAGCCTCCTGCTTGGTCTTCTCGGCCTCGTCGAGGCTCTCCTCGATCTTCTTGCCGCGCTCCTCCATGGTTTTCATGATGCCCGGCAGGGCGACCTTGGCCAGCACGATCCAGATAATCAGGAAGGCGATAAGCGCCGGGATGAACTCCGCCATCTTAGGGATGAGGATGTCCGCACCGGCGGCGCCGTCCTCGGCGAACGCGGAAACCGGCATGAGCAGCGCGGCCGCGGACGCGGAGAGTGCGATCGCGCTCTTCTGGGATGAAAGATTCATACTTGACGCTCCGTGCTATTTAACGATCAGCGCGACAACGAAGCCGATCAGAGCCAGAGCCTCGCCGAAAGCGGAGCCCATGATGAAGACGGTGAACACGCGGCCCTGGACCTCAGGCTGACGGGCCATAGCACCCGTAGCACCCAGAGCAGACAGGCCGATAGCAAGACCAGCGCCGATAACACCGAGACCGTAACCGATAACTCCCACGATTCCTCCTTTGTCGTGCGTGTCTTATTTCACGCAGGATAACCTTTTTATAACTGCCGGGCTCCATGGGTACGGGCACCGGCGGTTTAACGAATTGCCTTACCTTTAAGGCGCGAACGGAAGACTACTCCTCCTCCGCGACCTCCTCTGCCTCGGAGACATACACGGCGGTAAGGACCGTGAAGACGTAAGCCTGGATGGCGCCGACCACAAGCTCGATCGCATAGATCAGGATGAGAATGGCAAGCCAGGCCAGCGAAGGCAGGGCGCCGACGGCGTGGGCCGCGGAAACCTGCTGAAGCAGCGGCTGCATGAACATGCTCGCCATGATGGCGAACGAGCCCATGACCACGTGTCCTGCGAACATGTTGCAGAACAGACGGACGGCGAGCGTGATGAGGCGCAGGAAGGTCGAGAAAAGCTCGACGACCCACACGAGCACGTTCATCGGGAAGCTCACGCCCTGCGGAGCGAGGCTCTTGATGTAGCCGATCACGCCGTGAGCCTTGCATCCGTAGTAGATGAAGTACACGAAGGCGAAGATGGCGAGCGCGGCGGTGGAGCCGATTGCGCCGGTGCCGGGCTTCATTCCCGGAATCAGGCCGATCATGTTGTTGATCAGGATGAACAGGAAAAGCGAGCACAGGAACGGGAAGTGCTTCTTCCAGTTCTCACCCACGACACCCTTGCCGATATCGTTCTCGACGTACTCGATGATGTACTCGAAACCGTTGACGAAGAAGCCCTTGGGAACCAAAGTCTGCTTCTTCTTGAACACGGCCAGGACGATCAGGAGCACGATCGTGGAGACGATCAGCCAAAACGAGTACTGCGTGATGCCGCAGCTCAGATCGCCCACGACAGGGGTGGAGCTGAACTCGCTGACCAGATGATTAATCTCATCAGGCAGCTTTTCAAAAATTTCCACGACTTACCTTTCGACCTCATGAGGATCTCGCAGCGCCTTGGCGACGCGAACCGCGCAGGCGGCCATAAAGGCCACGAAGCCGATCGCCTCGCCCAGGAGGAACATGCGAAATGCCTCTCCGAACAACACAAACACAACCAAGGTAAAGACAAGCAACGCGATTGCCGAGACCGCGAGACTCACCATACCCTTGAGCATGTCCGCATTCTGCTTATCGTCAAGAACCGGCTTGAGCGTAAAGACAAAGGGAAGGAAGGCAATCGCGCCCGCGATGGCACCTGCAACGATAGCGAGCAGATCGGCTATCTGAAACACTGGCGTCCTCACTTTCCTTTTTTATCGCCTCACAGGACAGTTCCCGCCAAACATTGGTGACTATTGTACGAGCCAATCGCTAAAGTACAACCGAAAAAGCATCGGTTAATACGCACCTGTTCGTTTTCTTAAGACCTTCTTTATGCCGCAGGTACGGTAATACGTTTTTCTCGAACCCTGCAGGGCAAAACGTCCGTTAACAGGAGTGCGCGCGGTCGCCTTTTGTTCGACCGCGCGCACCGTTTCTTCGTATTTGCAGCCGCGGCCGTCTTAGCCCAGCGACTAGAGCGTGCCGTAGATGCGGTCGCCGGCGTCGCCGAGACCGGGAACGATGTAGGCAGCCTCGTTGAGATGGTCGTCGATGGCGCAGGTATAGATATGCACATCGGGATCCTTCTCAGTCAGCGACTTGAGGCCCTCGGGGGCCGCGACGATGCACAGCATGCGGATGTCCTTGACACCGCGCCCGCGCAGGTAGCTGATGGCCATCTCGGCCGAACCGCCCGTGGCGAGCATGGGGTCGACGACCAGGCAGATGCGCTGGTCGATATCCTTGGGCATCTTGCAGTAATACTCGTGCGGCTCGTGGGTGACCTCGTCGCGCTCCATGCCGATGTGGCCCACGCGAGCGGAGGGCACCAGGTCGAGGATACCGTCGACCATGCCAAGGCCCGCACGCAGGATGGGCACGATGGCGAGTTTCTTGCCGGCAAGCTGTTTGAACGTGGCGGTAGTGATGGGGGTCTCGACCTCGACGTCTTCCATAGGCAGGTCGCGCATGGCCTCGTAGCCGTCAAAAAGCGCGAGTTCGCGCACGAGCTGACGGAACTGGTTGGTGCCGGTGTTTTTGTCGCGCAGGATCGACAGCTTGTGCTGGACGAGCGGATGATCGACAAGCGTCACACGGGACGCATCGTAGGTGACGGTCATGGGTTGATTGCCCCTTTCGTTGCAGCCGCAAAACGGCCTTGCTGACAAGGCGCGCAGCAATGTTGCCGCCGCACGCCATGCATAAGTTTAGCGGTTTGTTGTATCGAGCAGCCCATCGCAGCCCTACTGTGCGGTACTGAGCGAGCGCTTGACTGCATCACGCCAGCCCGCAAGGTTTTGCTCGCGACGCTCGGCGGACATATGGGGAAGGAAGGTCCTAACGATCTGGGCATTTTGCTCCAGCTCTTCAAGGTCTTCCCAATAGCCGACGGCAAGACCCGCCAAGTACGCGGCACCGATTGCCGTGGTCTCCACCGTCTCGCATTGCAGCACGGGGATATCCAGCAGGTCGGCCTGGAATTGCATGATGAACTCGTTGCGCGAGGCACCGCCATCGACAGACAGGCGCTCAATCGAAAGCCCCACGTCCTGCTCCATGGCGCGCAGCACGTCGTAGCTCTGATATGCCATGGATTCGCAGGCGGCACGTACGATGGTCGCACGGCTCGAGGCGCCGGTCAGACCGCACACGATACCGCGGGCATGCGGGTCCCACCAGGGAGCACCCAAACCTGCAAAGGCGGGAACGAAGTAGCAGCCCTCGTTGTCGCTAATCGAAGCGGCGAGTTGTGCCGACTCGCTCACGCTCGAGATGATGCCCATGTTGTTGCGAAGCCAGTTCATCGTTGAACCGGCGGCAAAAATAGAGCCCTCGAGCGCATAGCTGACTTTGCCGTCCGCAGCGATACCGATGGTGGAGACCAGGCCATTCTTGGATTCGACGATCTCGTCACCGGTGTTCATGAGCATAAAGCAGCCCGTGCCATAGGTGTTTTTGGTCTGGCCGGGATAGAAGCAGCAGTGGCCGAACAGCGATGCCTGCTGGTCGCCCGCCACGCCCATGATGGGCGGCATGTTGGTCATGATGTCGCTCGCGACGCGGCCGTAGTCGCCCGAGCTCCAGCGAACCTCGGGCATCATGGAACGTGGAACGTCAAAGAGCGCCAGCAGGTCGTCGTCCCAATCGAGCGTATGGATATTAAAGAGTGCCGTGCGGCTGGCATTGGTGTAGTCGGTGGCAAAGACCTGGCCGCCGGTGAGGTTGTAGATGAGCCAGGTGTCGATGGTGCCAAACATGAGGTCGCCCGCCGCCGCGCTCTCGCGTGCGCCGTCGACGTTGTCGAGAATCCACTGCACCTTGGAGGCCGAGAAATACGGGTCAAGCGTAAGTCCCGTGCGGGAGCGCACCAGCTCCTCGCAACCCTGTTCAACCAACGCGTCGATCGCCGGCGCGGTACGACGGCACTGCCATACGATGGCGTTATAGATGGGCTGGCCGCTCACGCGGTCCCAGACCACCGTGGTCTCGCGCTGGTTGGAGATGCCGATGGCGGCGATGCGATCGGAATGGATGCCGCTCTTAAACTGAACCTCCATCATCACGCCGATCTGGCTGGCAAGCACCTCCGTGGGATCCTGCTCCACCCAGCCGGGGCGCGGGAAGCTGGTTTTGACGCTACGACGCGCCTGGGCAACGATGCAGCCGTATTCGTCGACAATGGCCGCGAGTACCGAGGTAGTGCCGCAGTCGAGCGCCATGATGTAGGAACCGCCAAAGTTAAACGAGGCATCTTCCATGCCCAGGCTGCCCAGATTCAACGACATCGCTTACACCCTTCTATTGCATCGGGTCGGACAGGACCCGCTCGATCTCTGATGCGGGAAGTGCGCCTTGGCGCAGGATCTGGAGCCCGCCGTGCTGGAACGACACGATGGTCGAGGCGTCGCGACACGGGGTCTCACCGGCGTCGACGGCAACATCGACCCCCTCCAGGATGCGACCCTCGACGGCGGCAAAGCTTGCCGGCGAAGGCGCGCCGTGCGTGTTGGCGCTCGTGCAGGCAAGGGGACTGCCGCAGGCGCGGATGAGCGCTTGGACCACGGGAGAGGCCGAAGCGCGCAGGGCCACGGTGTCGTCGGCAGCGCGCATAAAGGTCGGCACGCAGGGGGCTGCCTTGACCACGATAGTCAGGGCTCCCGGCCAGCATCGTCGCGCGAGTACGCGGGCATCTTCCGGGATATCCACGCCATAGCGGTCGAGTGCTTCGACGCCATCGACCAGCCAAGCGACGGTTTGCGTGAGCTCACGTTGCTTGAGAGTGAAGATACGGCGATAGCCGGTGCCGAGCGCAGGAACTGCGGCGCCATTGACGGCAGCCTGCGGATCGCGCGGCCACGATGGGAATTCGCTTGTATCTTGGGGCACGGCGCCCGAGAAGGCGTTGACTGCCACGGCGACACCGTAGACGGTCTCGGTCGGAATCAAGGCCAGGCCGCCGCGGCCGAGCACCTCGGCCGTGCGCTCGACGGCAAGCCGATGCGGCTCGCGCGTTCCCTCGTATACCCGATAGACCGTCTGCATGTGTATGCCAGCCCCTTACGCTCCGGTGCAAGTTTGTTTACTGTGGGACATTCTCGCACGAAACATTCAACCTATTTGCCCAGAGCGCATGTTGGTTTGGTGAGCGGCTCTAGTAGTCGGTGAAAGTGAGGGGGTTAATTGAAGATTTTTAGCGCGCAAGCGTAACGGTACGATCGGGAAACTCGATGCTTGCAACCAGTTTTCCGCCGAGGCTCTCTGCGTACCTGCTCAGCGTGTCGAGCCTCATCGAACCCAACTCCCCACGCTCGAGCTCGGATACACGTTTTTGAGAAACGCCCATCGACTGGGCGACCGACGCCTGTGTTAGATCTTTTAACCTGCGAATCTGAGCAAGCTTATAGGCTTCGATACGATCGCGAGTCCTCTCCTGCTCGGCGGTAATGGAGTCGCGTGTTATCCCGCGAGATTCCATATACTCATGCAGTTCCATCTCGATCGAGCCTCCTTACGTGGCGACGGTATATTTGCTCGGCCCTTGGAATGTTGATCGCATACCAACCGTTCCATTTTGCCCTTGACGATCCCGCTCGCGACTTATCACCCGCCAATAGCAATACCGCCTGGCGCTTGGGGTCAAAGGCGAAGAGGATGCGAATCACCTGCCCACCACACGACGTCACTCTCAGCTCCTTTAAATGATGAAGCTTCGAGCCCTTTACGCGGTCAACCAGCGGACGACCAAGGCTGGGACCTTCCTTCTCGAGCACCAAAAGGTCTGCATAAATCTGCTTCAGCGTAGCTTCATCCTGCTCATCAAGCCAAGGTTCAATGTAATCAAGCACGATACGGTACCGATGCAGCTGATTTGACATACCTTTCTCCTTCTATAGTAGAAGTTTTACGGTATATTGCAAGGACAAACTTGCGCAAATGTCTATTTATTCAGCTTAAATACGCTGTTTGGGCTCGGTGACGATGGCTCGAACGATGCGGGGACGATCGGTGAGGTCGTGGACGATACGCACGTCCGAAAGGCCTGCCTGGCGACAGAGCTCGGCCGCGGCATCGAGGGCGCCCTCGTAGAGCTCGCAGGCAAACAGGCCGCCGGCGCGCAGCATGTAAGGCGCCGCATTGAGCAGGCGGCGGAAGATGTCCAGGCCGTCGGCACCGCCCTCGAGCGCCAAGTCGGGCTCAAAGTCCTTGACCTCGTGCGGCAGCGAGCGCATGACGCCGGTCGGGATGTAGGGCGGGTTGGAAACGAGCACGTCGAAGGTGCCCCACTCTTCGCGGGGAATGGAGCTCACCAGGTTGGTGAGACTAAAGGCAACCTCATCTGCCGTGAGGCCGAGCGCGTCGCGGTTTTTGGTGGCCAGATCGATGGCGCGCGGCTCGATATCGGTGGCGGTGCAGGTAACGTGGCCGCGGCGCTCCCAGGCAAGGGAGAGCGAGATGCAACCCGTGCCGCAGCCGACCTCGAGAACGCGGGCGATACGGGGCTCGGCTGGGGCAGGCGCAGCGGCATCCTGAGCCGAAGCCGTCTCCTGGCCGGCACCCTCGATGGCGATGCCGTATTCGTCGAGCTCGGGCTCGGCGGCTTCCGCGGCTTCGGCTTCTGCTGCCTGCGCGGCGGCTTCCTCGGCCTCGCGGTCGGCCAGCTCCTCGGCATAGGCGCGGCTGCCCAATACGTCGCCGCCTAGCGCCGCCTCATCGGCAGCCGTCAGGTTAGCGGCACGGCGCTCGGCGGCCGCGCGTTCGTCTGCCAGCGCGGCCTCGGCCTTGCGTGCCTCCTCGACCTCATCGTTCCAAGGCAGCTCCACGCGCTGACGGGCAGCAGCCTCGGGGCTCAGCACCTCGGCATCCAGATAATTGAGGACTTCCTCGACGAGCATCTCGGTCTCGGGGCGCGGAATGAGCACGCCGGGGGCGCACGCGACGTCGATCATGCGAAACTGCGTGCTGCCGGTGATGTACTGCAGCGGTTCACCTTTAGCGCGACGAACAACGGCCGCGTGCATGGTCTCGAGCTGAGCCGCGTTAAGCGTCTCGTCCATGCGCATATATAAGTCGATGCGTGCCAAACCCGTGGCAGCGCAGAGCAGCCACTCGGCAGAAAGACGGGGGTGCTCCTCGCCGCGCTCGGCCAGGTACTCCTTGGTCCACTCGAGACAACGCTTGATGGTCCAAATCTCGTTTGCCATGGGGCCCTCCCCTCTTAAGCGCCGGACGGCGCGCGAATGTCGGAGCAGATTGTACGCGAGGCCAGCGCTTGGCAAGGGACGATTGAAGGCGATTATCGAGAATCAGCCCAGATTTTTGCTTGGAACCTGCCTGAAGTGCTCATTCGTCGACGTCAAAATCTGCATTCGTCAAGCTTTTGGCAAGGTTGACCCAAAACTGACCAATATCTAACCAAGAACTTGCCAAATCACTTGACGCGCGACGCGGTAAAAATCACCCCGCGACTTCTTGAACGATTTTTCGAGCAATATTTTCAATTGCAGATGAAGGCTGCTGATTGCTTTAAGCAGTTAGACAGCTTAATTTCTAACAAAGCAGATTAAATAAACTTGAAAAGTAATTTACCCAACCTAGTCATTTAAGAACGTCCCCAATGACTACCCCGCATCCGGAGCAAGGCAACGCCGCAGGTAGAGGGCGGACAGCGAAAACGCCCCTAAGCGAGCAAGGTGACGTGAAAGAGGAGGGAAGCGTACTTTGGTACGCGACCGACGATTGAACGTCAGATTGCCGCTTAGGGGCGTTTGCAGCGTCGAGCAGTTACGGCGTTTGGTAAAACGCCGTAACTTAAACGGCCTGTGCCAGCTTCTCGGCTCGCTCGGCGGCGGCGAGCGCCTCGATGACGGTGCCGAGTTGATCGCCCAGAAGGACGCCGTTATAGGTGGAGTTGAAACCGATGCGGTGATCGGTCACGCGGTCCTGGGGCTGGTTGTAGGTACGGATCTTCTCGGAACGGTTGCCGTGGCCGATCTGGCTTTGGCGCTCGGCACCGAGCTCTGCCTGCTGCTTCTCGAGTTCCATCTCGTACAGACGGGCGCGCAGCATCTGCATGCAGACCTCGCGGTTCTGGATCTGGGAACGCTGCTCCTGCGACTGCACCACGGTGTTGGTGGGCAGGTGGGTGATGCGCACGGCGGAGTAGGTGGTGTTAACGCACTGACCGCCAGGGCCGGAGGCGCAGTAGGTGTCGATGCGCAGGTCGGACTGGTTGATCTGGACGTCGATCTCCTCGGCCTCGGGAAGTACGGCGACGGTAGCCGTGGAGGTCTGAATGCGGCCCTGGGACTCAGTCTTGGGAACGCGCTGGACGCGGTGCACGCCGGACTCGAACTTCATAACGGAGTAGACGCGGTCGCCCTCGACCTTGAACTCAATGGACTTAAAGCCACCGGCCTCGCTGGGGCTGGAGTCGAGCACGGTGGTCTTCCAGCCGCGCGACTCGCAAAAGCGCTGATACATCTTGTACAGGTCGCCGGCGAAGATGGCCGCCTCGTCGCCACCGGCGGCGGAGCGGATCTCGACGATGGTGTTCTTGTCGTCGTTGGGGTCGCTCGGGATGAGCATGTACTTGATGTCTTCCTCGAGCTGGGGAAGCTTGGCCTCGTTTTCGGAGATGTCCATCTGGAGCATCTCCTTCTCATCGGCATCGGTGGTATCGTGCAGCATTTCCTTGGCAGCCTCGATGTCATCGAGCGCGCCGATGTACTCGCGCGAGGCGGCAATGAGGTCGGACTGGTGCGCGTACTCCTTGTTGAGACGCGTGAACTCCTTGATATCGGAGGCGACGGCCGGGTCGGAAAGCTTCTTCTCGAGCTCCTCGTAGGCCTTGATGATCTTTTCGAGCTTGTCGCGCATGACGGACTCCTTTATGTGCGTGAAGGCGAAAATCGGCAGAGTTGATGGGGCGCGCGGCGCCACTGCGGGGGTAAGCCCAGCTAGAACATGTCGATCTTCAGATACATGCGCATCCCTTCGCGTATGAGGTACATAGTTGCGGTCTAACCCATACATGATAGCGTGCGCAGGCATACCTGCATATAACCCGCACGGAATGCGACAAAGGGTCAGTCTCTTTCCTTGAATACAACTTCATCCGAACGCCTCCCGCATTCATCCGCACATATACGGATAAATTTGGGAATCCGATACCCTGAGGGCCGGATCGGCCGGCCCCGGGAGATCGGAGGACGCCATGTCCGGAAAGGGCGGGAAGGGCGCCGCGAGGGCGGTCCCGAGGACCCACGGCAGGCTCACCGGGTACGAGCGGGACACGGTCCAGAGGATGCTGAAGCGCAGGGTTCGCTCGGCCACTTCCTCGAGAGGTTCAAGGGCGTATCGACCCGCAGGCTCCACAGCTGCCTGATGTGGTTCAGATGGCTGCGCGAGGCCGCACGCGTCGGGGACAGGACGTCGCTCATGCGCGAGCAGCTCGACGACGGGCGCTACGAAAAGATCCGGAAGAAGATGATGGAGCCGGAGTACGAGTTCCATCTGGAGCCGGACGTGCAAACGGCGGGTTAACATAGCCTTTCACCAAAAAGGGCGAGCGGCCGCGCCCTGCGACCACCCGCCCTCAATCAAAGCCCTTCTCGGCCGCCGTAGCTACCGGTTCCGGCGCCGCAGGATAACGCCTGCGGCGATCAGCACCACCGCGCCGCCCGCGATGCCACCCAGGGCCATCGGCGACAAGCTGGTATCGCCCGTATACGGCAGACCCGGCTTCTCCTCCTTCGGCACCGGTGACTTGCTCGGCGGATTGGTGGGCGGCTCCGTCGGCGGGGTGGTCGGCGGCGTGTACGTGTTCTTGAACACCGGCGCCACGGCGCCGTCATAGGTTACCGTCGCCACCAGATGGCCCGCACCGTCGTCCGTCACCGTCACCGTTACCCGGTGCTCGGCCGCGTCGTACGTCACGTTCTTCTGACCGTCGTCCACCTCGGAGATGCTGTAGGCGTACGTTCCGGGCTTGTCGTACGAGATCGCCTCGAAGCCCACCGTGCCGTCCGCCGCGTTCTTTGCGGTCTGCAGCACCTTGCCGTCGGCATCCTTCAGCTGGAAGGAGAACTGCCCTTCCTTCAGGTCCTCGCCGCTCAGCACCTTGGAGGCCCCCAGCTTCACCTCAGTCGCGGCCGGCGCGTAACTGTTGCTGAACGCCACCGCATCCGCAGCCTTGCCGCCCTTGCTGTAGGCAACCTGCGCCTCCAGCGCGTGCGTCTCCGCATTCTCCGTCACCGTCACCGTCGCGGTAAAGACCGTCGTGTCGTAGGTGACGCCGTTCGCCGTCGCCCCTGCCCGCTCGGACACGGTGTAGACGTACGTCCCCACCTTGTCCAGCTGCAGCGGCGCGAAGCCGAACGTGCCGTCGGCGCCGTTCTGCACCGTCTGCACCACGTTACCGTCGGCGTCCTTCAGGTCGAAGAAGAACTCACCCTCGGCCAGGTCGCGGCCGGTCAGAGCCTTCGTTCCGGTAATCGTCGCCGTCGTTGCCGTCGGCGTGTAGGTGTTGGTGAAGGTCAGATCCGCAGCCGTCTTGTTCGCCGTCGCGGTCAGCTGGCCGCTGCCGTCATCGGTCACGTTCACCGTTACGTCCAGCACCGCATCGCTGTAAGTGATGGTGCCGTCTTGGCCCGCAACCTCCTTCACCTGGTACGCATGCGAACCAGTTGCGGTGTACGAGATGGCCTTGAAGGTAAACGCTTTACCCACGTTCGTGGTCCGGTCGATCTCCTGCCCGGTGGCCACGTCAATCAGCGCGAATGTGAACTCGCCATCGGCGGGCGTCCGCGTGGTGGCCGGGTCGGCATTCTCAAGCACCTTGGTGCCAGAGATCTGGTAGGAGGTCTGACCCGGCTGGTAGCTGTTCGCAAACGTCATGGTATTGGGGGTGACGCCGTTCTCGGTGCCCTCGCTCGGTTTCACCGTAGAGCTCTCTACCACCAGCTTGCCGTCGTTGTTGTCCTTCACCACGTAGGTCAGGGTGTACGTCTTGCCGGTGTAGGTCACGCCCGGCACGCCCGGCGCGCCGTCCGTCGGCTGCACCTCACGGACCGTGAAGGGAAAGGTGCCCGCATGGTCGAAGGTCAGCTCGTTAAAGTAAACCTTGCCCTTGGCGTCGTTCTTCTGGGTCTGGAGCACCGTACCGTCAGACCCCACCAGCTCGAAGGCGAAGTCTCCCGCCTTTAGCTGATAGCTGCCGTCGTGCACGTCAACGCTCTTGGTGAGGGCGATCGCGCCGGAGTTCGTCGCCTTCGCCTTGTAGGTGTTGGTGAAGGTGGGCTTCGTGGCGTCCGCGCCGTCGTAGGCGACGCTCGCCTGCAGCGTGCCGGCATTGTCCACAACCGTCACCACGGCATGATGCACCGCGTCGTCGTAGGTCACGTAGGCCAGATCACCCTTCCGCTCCACGATAGTGTACTCGTACGTGCCCGGCTTCGCGTAGGAGAAGGCGTCGAAGTTAACACTTCCGTCCGCGCCGTTGGTCGCGGTCCGGACGGGCTTGGCCCCGGCAAGCTGCTCAGCAGTCATTTTGCCCTCGTACACATCGAAGGTGAACTCGCCGTCCTTGGGGACGATCGGCGTGTTGTCGTCCTTCTTCACATAGCTCTTCTGCGCACCGAGGGCCAGACCGGTCGCGGCCGGCTGGTAGGTGTTGGTGAAGGTATCCGAGCCGGATGCGCTCGTCACGATCGCCTTCGCATTCAGTGCTCCGTTCCCGCCGTCTGTGACCGT
Source organism: uncultured Collinsella sp. (assembly GCA_958403395.1). GTDB lineage: Bacteria > Actinomycetota > Coriobacteriia > Coriobacteriales > Coriobacteriaceae > Collinsella. The sequence goes on along the minus strand of CATXXF010000013.1, from coordinate 25,383 downwards.
CACCGTATAGGTGAGGGCATGATTGTCATAGACCATGCCCGGCTCCGCGCCCGGCTGCTCCACGATGGTGTAGGTGAAGTCCTTGCTCGCGGCGCCGTCCAAGTCGGAGAGCTGGAACTCGCGCGTGAAGCAGACCTTGCCGTTTGCATCGTTCTTCGCGGTGGCGATCACGTTGCCGGCAGCGTCCTTCAGGTCGAAGGTGAACTCGCCGTCCGCAGGCTTCGTCGTGTGATCGAAGCCGTCCGCAACCTTGATGGTCTTGGTCGCCGTCAGGGTTACGGAACCCTTTGCGTCGTAGGTGTTGTTGAAGGTGGGAGCCGTAGCGGCACCGTCATAGGTGACGGTCACCTTCGTCTTGTTGTTGTCATCCTGGTTCTGCTCTACCCTGACGTGGACCTTGACTTCCTTGGCGTCGTAGACCACGCCGTCGACGATCTGGCCGGCCTTCTCCTCCTTCAGCGTGTAGTCGTACTCGCCCAGGTTCAGGTTCTTGACGGTCAGCTTGACCTTGCCGTCCTGGTCGTTGTTGCCCTTGGCAACCTCGTTGCCGGCCTGGTCGTACAGGCCGAAGGTGAACGCACCGGCCGTCAGGACCTTACCCGTGAGGGTCTTCGTCGTCTCGATGGTGACGTCAGCCGTCGGCTTCGAGTTGGTGAAGGTCGGCACGGCCTTCTTATCATCGTATGTGACGGTCGCCTTCAGCTCGCCCTTCTCGTCGGTGACCTTGACGTGGACCATTACGTCCTTCGTGTCATAGACGATGGTCGAGTCGTTGCCGGCAACCTCCTTGATGGCGTAGTCGTGCTCGCCCGGCGTAGCGTAGTCGATGGCTGCAAAGGCGACCTTGCCGTCCTTGTCATTCTGGACGGTCTGGATCACGTTGCGATCCTTGTCGAGCAGCTGGAACGTGAAGTCGCCCCCCGCGAGCTCACCGCCCGTGAAGTGCTTCTTCGCCTTGAGCGTTACCGAGGTCCCCTTCGGGCGGTACGCGTTCGTGAAGGTCTGCGAGCCGTCTCCACTCGCGACCTGCGGCGTGGCCGTCAGCGAGCCGGTGCCATCGTCCGCGACCGTCACCTTGTAGATGAGCGCATGGGTGTCGTAGACCATGCCCGGCTCCGTGCCCGGCTTCTCCGCGATGGTGTAGGCGAAGTCCTTGCTCGCGGCGCCGTCCAAGTCGGAGAGCTCGAAGTCGCGCGTGAACTTCACCGTGCCATCGGCCTTGTTCGTCGTGGTGTTGAGCACCTTGCCGTCGGCGTCCTTCAGCTCGAACGTGTACTCGCCGCCCTTGAGCTTGGTATCGTGCGTGAAGCCCGGCGCGACCGCAACGACCTTGGTCGCCGTCAGCTCCGCGGAGCCCTTTGCGGTATAGGTGTTCTTGAAGGTGGGGGCATCCGTCTTGCCGTCGTCGTAGGTGACGCTCGCCTCCAGCTTGCCGGCGTTGTCCACGACCGTCACCACGGCATGGTGCACCGTAGCGTCGTAGGTCACGTGGGACAGGTCGCCCTTCTGTTCCGCGACGGTGTATTTGTACTCGCCGGCCTTGGTGTAGCCGATGGCCGGGAAGGTGACGGTGCCGTCCTCGCCGTTCTCAGCGGTCTGGATGGGTTGCTTGCCCTTCAGCTGCTCAGCCGTCAGATCGCCCTTGTACAGGTCGAAGGTGAACTCGCCGCCCTTGAGCGCAGCCGACGTGCTGTCGGACTTCACGTAGGTCTTCTTCGCCGTGAGCGCCACCGAGGTCTCGGCGGGCTGGTACGTGTTCTCGAAGGTCGGGGCATCGTTCTTGCCGTCGTAAGTGACGGTCGCCTTCGCCTTGCCACCCTCCGCCTTCACCGAGACGTGGACCTTCACCTCCTTGTTGTCGTAGGTGATAGTCGGATCGGCACCGACGTTCTCCTCCTTGAGTATGTAGTCGTACTCGCCGATGGTCAGACCGGTGAGAGCAAGATTAATCTTGCCATCCTTGTCGTTCTGGACGGTCTTGACGGAATTACCCGTGGACGCGTCGCCTTGGTACAGGCCGAAGTTGAACGCGCCTTCCGTCAGGTCCTTGCCCTTGAGGGTCTTCGTTGCCTCGATGGTTGCATCGGCCGTCGGCTTCGCGTTGGTGAAGACCGGAACGCCGGCCTCGCCGTCGTAGGTGGCGACCGCCTTCAGCGTGCCGTTCTTGTTATCAGTGACCCTAACGTGCACGTTCACCGTCTTGCCGTCGTACACGACGGTCGAGTCGTTGCCGGCAACCTCCTTGATGGTGTAGTCGTGATCGCCCGGAGTGTCGTAGCCGATTGCCTGGAAGGTAATGTTGCCGTCCTTGTCATTCGTGACGGTCTCAATGGGCGTGCCTTCCGCCTTGTCACCCTGGTACAGAGCGAACGAGAAGTCGTTCCCCGCGAGCGCACCGCCCCTAAAGCGTTTCTTCGCCGCCAAGGTCACGGAACCCTTCGCAGCATAGCTGTTGGTGAAGGTGGCGAGGTTCACCTTGCCGTTCTTGACCTCAAGCGTCTCGCTCTTGTCATCGCCGTCCTTTTCCACCGCCACGCCTGTGACAGTCAGCTTGGCATTCTTGTCCTCAACCTTCACCGTGACGGTGTAGGTGGAATCGTCCATCGTCCAACCGGCGTTCTGCACACCAGTCGTATTAGGATCGTCATCTTCCCCGTGGGCCTCGGTGAGCGTAAACGTGTAGTCGCCTGCCTTGTTGAATTGCATGCCGGAGAAGCTGAGGGGCTGACCGTCCTTGCTGGTGATCTTCCCCTCCGTGGTCTTGGACTCCGAGGATGTGTCGCCCTTCAGGCCGTCAGCCTTCAGATCGCCGGCGGCAATCTTATCCTTCGTCTCCGACGTGGCAGTCAGCGTGAACGAGAACTTCTTGTCCGTGCTCTCGGTGCCGGAAATCTTCTTCGTTACCTGCGGGGTCAGCTCGTCGCTGGCGACCGTCTTGTAGCTGTTCTCGAACGGAATAGTCGCCGTGTTGTCCTCGAGCGAGGCGCCGGGGGCAAACTTACGGTAATCGACCCTCTTGCCATCACTGTTCAGAACCGTCGTCTCGACTTTCAGTGTGCCGTCGCCGTTGTCGGACACTGCGATCTCGACGGTATAGACCGTCTTGTCGTAGGTGTAGCCGGCGGGAACGGGCTTCGGCACGTTCTCTTCCACCCTGTATTGGTAGACGTTGGCGCGGCATTCATTGCTCACGTCGTCGTGTGTGAACTGCAAGCCCTTCGGCAGCAAGCTCACGGTCTTGGTGTCCCCGAGCTTCATCTCGGGAATCTTGAAGGTCTCCGCCCCGCCCGTGATGTCGAGCTTCTTCGCCGCGGCGTCGGCGGAGGTCAGGATGAACTTCGTGCCATCCTGACCCTCGGCCTGATAGTCCTCGGGCGTCACCGTAAAGCTGAATGTGCTGCTCGCATCACCGGTGCCGGTGAATATCTTCTCAATCTGTAGACCGGCCTTCGCACCGTACTCAATCGTCTCGACCTTGTACACGTTCTTGAACGGGACGATAGGCGTAGCGGGCTTCGCACCGCGACTCGAGACCGTCTGCACGTAGTTGGTCGTGGTATTAAGGCCCTTAATCGCCTCGGCCGTCAGCGCATCAACGTTGTCGCCCACGCCAACGAGCGCCGTCACGTCCGGGCCCTTCACGATGGTCGTCTTGGTGTAGAGCTGGCCTTTGTTGTCCGGATTCGGCTTCACCGCGATGAGCACGAAGGCATCACCGGGGTACTCGGTGTCATACGTGTATCCAGCAGCGTTGGCGTCATGTACCTCAGACACCTTGTACACGTACATCTTGTTGTAGCTCAGCTGCGTGAAGTTCATCTTCAGCTTACCGGACATCGTGGCGGTCTGCGTATCGTCACCGTCATCCTTGCCCACGGTGTTCGTGAACGACTTATCGGAATCAACCGGCTCCGGGGCCTTCGTGCCGTTATACGTCATCGCCTCGATGGTGAACGGGAACCTGCCATTCTCCAGCGGGGTACCAACCAGAGTCTTGGTCACATCGATGCCCGCGTAGGTACCGGAGGCCGCATAGGTGTTGGTAAACGCGGCAGCACCCGTCACCTGCCGGTCGGCATCCGTCGTCGCCTGCTTGTTGTCGTACGCAACCGACGCGGTCAGCTTACCGGTATGCGTGCCGTTCTCGATATCGGTCACTGTGTACGTCACTGTGGACGTATGGTCGTCATAGCTGATGCCGGTCTTGTCCGCGTCGGTCGGCCTCGTCTCGTTCACTTTGAACGTATACACGCCCGGCCTGGTAAACACAAGGTCGCCCGTGCCGAACGGGGTGGTGCGCATCGCGTCGCCGGGACCTGCGATCTCGACCTTAGTCGTCAAATCGCCAGTCTCATCGGAGTCGGCAGCCTTCTTCTGAGTAACGACCTTGTTTTTAACCGCTTTCATCGTGGCGTCATCCGCCGGCGTCAGCGTGAAATCGAACTTGTCATCCTGCTCCCACGCACGCCCAGCCAGCGTCTTCTGCACAGTAACCGGTGCCGACGTCGTCTGCGTCACCGTGTAGGTGTTCTTGAACGGGATATATCCACCCGTGTCCGTCAGCTGCGTGCCGTCGGCCTTCCAATACGTGGCCGTGGAGGACAGGCACTTACCCGTCCCAGACTCGTTATCAACCTGCTGGTTCTTCACCAGCACGTAGTACACCGTATCGTCGTAGCCTATGCCACTGGACGTCGATGTATCGGAATCCTTGACCTCGGTCACCTTGTACACGTAGGTGAGGTTCTCGCTCTCCATCGTATAGGTGATCTGCGGGAACGCAGCGATACCGTCGTCATCGTTCTTCGCCGTGGTCGTGGTGGACGTGCACCCCTTAGGCATGGGGACCTTGCTGGCACCGACGCTGTAGGAGGTGGCGAGCTTGCCGAAATCGATGGCTCCACTCGGCACGGCATCATTCTTCATCCCGCCGAGTGCCTCGAGCTGGAACGTGAACTTATCCTTCACAAGCGGATTTGCACCGGACTGGTCGGCATACGTCTTCTGCACGTTGAAGGAGATGGTCTCCTCATCGGTGTTATAGGCGTTCGTGATCTTGGCGATTTTGTCAGCGACCTCGATCGGGCTGTCCTCATGGCTCACGCCGTCGTCGGTGTAGGTCTGCTCCATCTTGACTGCCGGCTGCGACAGCGTGCCGTCGCCGCTATCCTTCACCGTCACCGTGACGCGGTAGGAAGCGCTTGAATACCCGAACCCGGGCAGCCAGCTAGCGTCGTTTTGAGACGGCGTGGCCTCGGCAATGAGATAGGTGTAGGTGCCGGGCTTGGCGTACTCAATATTGCCGAAGTCGAACTTGTCCCCGTTCTTGACGGTCTTCACAACCTGCTTCATACCACTCACGGGCGCATCCTTGGCACCGGCGGGCATCGGCGTTCCCTTGTCCGCGCGCAGGTAAATCTTGAAGCTATCGCCATCCTTCCAGTCACGGCCCCGGAGCACCTTCTGCGCCCAGAACGCATTGGTGAGCGTCACCGGCGGCTTTACGCTGTAGGTATTCGTGAATACCAGCTTGTTGGCGGCGGCCACCGTGCCGTCGGCGTTCTGCTTTGCGATCGTGCCGGAGATGCTGTCGCCCTCGCCGCTCAGGGCGTTGCCGCCCTGCCCGCGCTTGGTCAGCGTGAAGCCGGCCGGCATCTTGTCCGTATCGGTCAGCTCCTGCACCGTGTAGGCGTCGTGCTCGTCGAGACCGTACACGCGGATCGTCTGGCCGGCCGTGATGGTCTGCTCGCGGCCGTTCGTCAGGTCGAACATATCGCCGACCTGCTTCTCGCTTGCGGCCCCCGCGTTCTCAAACACTGCGGCCTTGTACGTCTTCCCCGCCGTCGTGGGCACGGTGAACTTGAAGGTGAACTTCGCGTCCTTATTGCCCGTCAGTCCCTTCGGCACCACGACATGCTTGGTCACTTCGAGGCTCGCCTCGCGCTTGTTAGCCACGCGCACACAGGTGGCACCCGTGAACAGGGCATTCAGGTTCATGTCGCCCAGATTGGCACGGGCACCTTTCGACGTGGTCCCCTTGGGCCGCTCGTCCTGGGTGATACCCATACGTATCCAGCCCGTCTCGGTCTCCAGGCGGTAGGGTTTGCCCTCCTCGGTGGGCCCATACTGGTACATGCGTCCGTTAGCGCCGTACTTGAGGCGCACTGTGTCGTCTGCACCCACGGGTTCGACATCGGTCCACGTCAGGTTGCCGTTATCATTGGTCTCGCCATTCGAGGTCTGCCGCGTACCTTTGATCCACGTAAGCGTGTTGTCGATGTCGCCCTCTGCGCCAAACTGGCCCAGACTCTTCATGAGCGCGCCCGGGCCCACGAACGTCGAGACGCCGTCATAGGCCGTACCAGCATCGGCATGGACGCCGTCATCGTCCACAATCACCTTGATGAGCGTGTCGTTAAGCAGGAAGCCCTTGGGCGCCGAGACCTCCTTTAGGAAGTAGGTGCCATTCTTGAGCGGCTTGTTGCCGTCGCTCGTACACGGGAATATGCCCGCCCCTTCGAGCCGGACCGGGTTGTCGACCGACCCCGTCGTCAGGGTGTCATAGGGGCCCTGGTCGTCCTTGGGCACAACCTTGCCGTTCGCGTCCGTTGTCGCCTTGTACAAGCCGAACGTTGCGCCGTCTACGGGGTTGCCCTCGGTATCGGTCTTCTGCACGAACAGGCGATTCTGGATGTTCGTGACGAGCAAGCGCGTGGCGAACTGTCGCTTGAAGTTCGTGCCGCCTGCGATGTCGTCGCTGTACACGTGGACGGTGTTCTCGGGCGTCGCGTCGCCGATCGAACTCACCGTTGTGTGGTAGATGGCCACCGTGTACTCGGCATCCTTGCGGGCATCACCGCTCAGCAAGTAGTAGTACTTGGAGATGTCACCGGGCAGATACGGAATCTCTACCTGGTACTGGCCGCTAGTGTTGAGCGTGAAGGCGTACAGGTCCTTCTTCGCTGCCTCGATGGCGCCGAGCTTGCCCTGGTCTTTGGCGAGGGTGTACCCCTTCTTCGTCGGGTCGCCCGACACGGCGTACCAATTGTTAGGATCATTGATATCTGTGCTCGCGCTTTTATCGCGCTTGAGCACCACAGCGAACAGTATGCCGGAGCCCGGGCTAACGGTCTCGTTGGACTTCGTCAGGTCATCATTCGCCTTGTACACGGTCGACGGCGCGGTGATGGTCTCCTTCGAGCCGGCGAACGCACCGCTCTGCCAAACGGAGCTGTCCGCGTCCATACCGCCGCGGTTGATGATAACGCCGCCCGCGCCGTTCTCGTCGCTCGCGGGCACGTACTCGAACTGCATGCTACCGTCCGTTGCCGTGAGGCTCGAGCGGTGACCTTCGGGCACCTTTGTTTCCTTCAGGAGGTAGTACCGGCAATTATGGTCTTTACTATAAAGGTCATCGAAGTTGATGACGCCGTTGTCCACTTTATTCGTGAGCGTCAGTTGTCCATTCGCGTTCGTGGTGCCGGAGCCAAGTAGGTTATTTTGATTAGCGGTCGTGTCAGTGAAGTTCTCGTCTGTCTTGTACAGCGCGAACTGAGCACCCTCCACCGGACCGCCATCCTGGTCGAACTTGATGATGTCGGACTCGGGCACCGTCACGAGGTTGAACTTGAGCTCCATGTTGGAGTCGGTGGCGCCGCGCTCCAGGTAGAAGAACTTGAGGGTGTGGTTGGTGCCGTCTTTGAAGGTGTTGCCGTCGAAGCCCGAAGTGCCCTTTTTCGCCGCCTGGTACTTGCTCAGCAGCGTGCCGTCGCTTTTGTCGTTCACCTTAATGTCGCCCGTATGAAAGTTGATACTCAGACTCGCACGGCTGTGAATACCGCCGATATCACCCACGAGGACATCATCGATGAACACCCAGACGTCATCATCGCCGGCGAACTCGAAGGTCATGTCCTTCTTATCGTTCGTCAGGCCGCCGTTGGGCTGCACGAATCGCGTGGACATTGAGAGGCCGAAGTGGTGGTTGACGTGGTTACCGGCGTTGTCTGCCGTGATGCCATTTTGGACGAGCCGGCCGCTTTCCTCCTTGAACACCTTGTCTGCCGCATCGAACGGGAAGAACTGACCCCGATGGGAAAAATCGCCCACTTTGTCAATGCCCCAGGTGTCATAGACGTCGAAGGCATTCTTGTCAGCGTTGTAGGCTGCGTAGTTTTCGGAGCTGTCATAGACGTAGTAGCCGTCCTGAACCTTGAGGAGGCCCGTCACGCCAAAATGGGACGTCTTGCCGGTCTGGGCAGAGGAATCGAACAGATAGCGGAGGGAGTCGCCGCCATAGGTACCGGAAAGCTGCGGGTAGCCGTCTGAAAGCGTGTTGCTGACAATGCCGGGCTGCGGGCTCGTGTTGCCCGTCCAATGGTTGAGCGGTGCATCACCCTGGCCATCGTTAAACTGGAACCGGTGGCTTGCGTTGATGCCGCCGTTGCCGGAAACCGACAGATGGTTATCCGGATTCACCCAGTAATCAAACAGGTTGATTGTTGTCCCCGAAGGCGAAATCGTCGGAACCGTGTGGTCCGAAATTGCCGCCTCGGCACGAAGCGGCAGGAAGAAACTCGCCGTCAGCGCGATGGCGAGGGCCAGAACAATCGCATATGGCGAGACCGAGCGCAGCCCGCGACGACGGCCACAAGACATGACGGACCACCGCTCGCGCAGCCGGTGTTCACCAGGAAGTTCCCTGCTTAGACACCCCCCGGTAGCAATATTCACGAGTCGAGACGTCGTCTCTCTGAGCTCCTGCATAATTTCCTCCCCAGTCGCACGGCGACCTGCCCGGGCGCTCCCCGGGGGCCGAGGCAGTCTGGCACATGCCCGCAGTCGTTCAAGGAATACCAACCCCAGCATATGTCTCTTAAGATATCTTAGCCTTTTTCTATTACAGTTTTTGTCTCATTACCGATGAAATCGGCTCAGTCCCTTTGTCACATTCTAGAGCGTGCGGAGCAGGGCGATGAGGAAGCGGGTGCCTTGGAGGTAGGCGCGACGGGTGATGCGCTCGTTGGTGCCGTGGACGCCGCGGTCGCATTCGTCATCGTCGACCACAAAGGCGGAGAAGCGGATGCACTCGCGGCAAATGCGCTGGTAGTTGGCGGCATCGGTTGCGCCAATCACGGTCGAGGGCACGATGCTCATCGGCTCTTGGCCCACCGCAGACGATCCGTTTTCCTCCGTCCCCTTGGGATCACGGAAATAGCGGGCGGCGATGGCGCGAACGGCCTCGAGCCCCGGACCGCCCACGCGCGGGGACGGCGAGGGCTCGGAGCTGCCGGGGCCCAGCTCGACCTCGACTCGGCCAGCGAGCCCAGCGGTGGCAACGGCCTCGCGGCAGCAGGCCACGACATCGGCCACGCTCGTGCCCTCGAGCATGCGGAAGTTGATATTGGCCCACATATCCTGCGGCATTACGTTGGCACCGGTACTGCCGCCTTCGATTTGCGTGGGCGCGCAGGTGGTGGTTACAAGCGGGTACAGCTTTTTGCTGGCGAGGCAGTCGCGCACGATGGCATCCTTGCTGGCAGCAATCTCGTCTGCGGTATAAAGCCCCAGCTCGACGAGCTGGGCGGCAAGCAGATCGGTCACACGCGTCGGCCATTCGATATCGCAGATTGCGGTGATGGCACGGCTCAGCACCTCGAGCGATGTGCCGCCGTAGGGGTTGGACGAATGCCCGCCCTCACTCTTCGTCTTGAGCACAATATCGGCGTAGCCCTTCTCGGCAAGGTCGGCATGCATAAGCCAGCCCTCGCCCGCGCCGTACTCGGCAGCTGGAACGATGCGGTAGTCACCCTCGTCGATCAGGTACTCAAGCTCAATGCCGCGCTCCTCGAGCGCGCGGCCGATGGCGCCTGCGCCGTACTGCGTAGTCTCCTCGTCCTGGCCAAAGGCCAGGAGCAGCGTGCGCTCGTGCTGCCAACCGTGCGCCAGCGCATACTCAACCGCCTCGAGAATGCCTGCGACCTGGTCTTTCATATCGATGGCGCCGCGACCCCAAATGTAGGTGTCGTCTACATGCCCGCTAAAGGGGGCGTACGTCCAGTCGTCCTCGGTACCCGGCACCACGGGGACCACGTCCATGTGACCCATGAGCACAACGGGCTTGAGTGCGGGGTCGGAGCCGGAAAGCGTCACCAGCAACGAATGATCGATGAGCTCGACCTTACCCGCTGTAAATACGTGCGGCCAGGCCTGCTGCATATAGGCGCGCAGGTCGTCGAACGGCTGCCAGTCCACTGCCTCGGCATCCATGCTCGAAATGGTCGGAAACGACAGCACGCGGCCCAGGCGCTCGCATGCGCCGGCCTTGTCCAAATCGGCAAAATCATCCTCATGCGCAAAGAAGCGCCAAACCTCGGCCATGACATCCTTTCGATTGTGACGACAAGGGCCGCCCCACCGGAGCGGCCCTGCCACATAAGCGCTTGCGGTTGGTTATTTGTCCTCGAGATAACGCGAGAGGAACTCGCGGGTACGCTGGTGCTTGGGGTTGCCAAAGAGCTCTGCCGGCGCGGCGTCCTCGAGCACTACGCCCTTGTCCATAAAGACCACGCGATCGGACACGGTGCGGGCAAAGGCCATCTCGTGCGTGACGACGACCATGGTCATGCCGTCGGCAGCGAGCTTGCGCATGACCTCGAGCACCTCTCCCACGATCTCGGGGTCGAGTGCGGAGGTCGGCTCGTCGAACAGCATGATCTGCGGGTTCATGCATAGGGCACGAGCGATGGCCACGCGCTGTTTTTGACCACCGGACAGGCGACCCACGGCGGCGTGCGCGAACTTTTCGAGCCCCACGCTCGCCAGATGCTCCAGCGCGACCTTCTCGGCCTCGGCCTTGCTCATCTTTTTGAGCGTGACGGGCGCGAGCGTGCAGTTGTCGAGCACGTCCATGTTGTTGAACAGGTTAAAGCCCTGGAACACCATGCCGATGTCCTCACGCAGCTTGTTGATGTTGCAGCGCTCGGCCGTGAGGTCCTGGCCGTGGAACCAGATGTGGCCCGCGTCCGGGGTCTCGAGCAGGTTGAGGCAGCGCAGGAAGGTCGACTTACCCGAACCCGAGGCTCCGATAATGGTGACGACCTCGCCGGGGTTAACGGACAGGTCGATGCCCTTGAGCACCTCGAGCGAGCCGAAGCTCTTGCGCAGGCCCTCGACGCGGATGAGCGGCTCATTGGTCTGTGCGGCGGCCGCAACGCCGGTAATGGCGGTATCTGCCATGATGATTCTCCTCGTCCTAAGCCTAGTTGGAGCTGGGCAGCGTGACCGGAGCCTCGGCGCCGAGCTTTTTGCCAAAGGCCTCGAGCAGGCGGCTCGCCACGAGCGTCAGGATCAGGTAGACCACGAGCGCCACGCAGTAGACCTCCATCTGGCGGTAGTACACGCCGGCGACGGTGGTGGTGGCGTACATGAGGTCGAACACGCCGATAACCGAGAGCACCGACGAGTCCTTGATGTTGATGATGAGCTCGTTGGTGAGCGCCGGGATCGCGTTTTTAATGCCCTGGGGGAACACGACTTTGCGCATGGCTTGCCACTGCGACAGGCCCAGCGAGCGTGCTGCCTCGGCCTGGCCGGGATCGATGGACTCGATGCCGCCGCGCAGGACCTCCATCATGTAGGCGGTGGAGTTGAGCGAGATGGTAACGAGGCCGGCGGTGAAGGTGCTCCAAATCTGGTTGGCCTGAGCGGTCTCGAAGCCCATGCCGCGCAAAACGGTGAAGCCCGCGTAATAGATGAGCAGACCCTGGACCATCATGGGCGTGCCGCGCACGATGGTGGAGTAGACGGTCGCAAAGCCGCGGCCGATACTCTTAAAGAAGCGCACCAGGTCGTTGTCCACGCGATCGAAGGTCTGAATGCGCAGGAACACAAAAAGCAGCGCCAGGAAAAAGGCAATGACGGTGCCGAAGGTGGCAAGCGCGATGGTGATCTCGATACCGCGAATGAAGAAGTCCCCGCTCTTGTAGGTCATGTAGACCAGGCTCGACAAAAAGTCGCTGGGGTTGGAGTCCGAGACAATACTCACCTGCACCAGGTCGATAAACGACATGACGCAGCGGTCGATAAAGAAAACTGCCGCGATGGCGACCACGACGTAGCTGCCCAGGCGTGCGCCACGACGGCAACGCTCGGATGCGAACGGCGACTTTACGCGATAGTCGCTCCAGTGCATAAGCTTGGTGACCAACGCCGCCGCCGACACGACGAGCCAGGCCCAAAGAATCGCCCAAAGGCAATCCTGGAAGATACCGGTGGGGGCCAAGAAACTCATCGGCGTGGGGTTGCGCTGGCTAAACGCCAGGCCGAGCGCCGCGATGACGCTCGTGCCCAGGTATACATAACGGTGGTCGGCCTTGATAAAGGAGGCCAGACGATTAATGGTTTTCATGCTGCCTCCCTATGCCGGCTGACGGTCGAGGCACGCGTCCCACATTTGGTCGCGCTCCTCTTGGCTAATGCCCTTGAGTGTCTTGTCGATGAGCTTAAGCAGCTTATCCGAGCCCTTGCGGCAGCCGACGTTTGCCGTGACCTCCTGCTTAAAGCCCTCGCCATCGGCAAACTGGATCGGCACGATACCCGGGTTTTGGGCCATATAGCCCTTCTCGTTCTCAGTGTTGTAGGTCACGGCGTCGCACGTGCCCTGCAGCAGATTCGAAAACACCGTGGGGACCGAGTCGACCGGGTTTTTGTGGACAACGCCCGGGATCTCGTCGATGACGGTATCGAGCATGGTGTCCTTTTGGCCGAGGACCGTTGCGCCGCTAAAGTCGCTGAGCTTGGTGGCGTTTTGGTAGGGGGAACCCTCTTTTACGAACAGGCCAAAGTAGCCAATGAAGTACGGGTCGGAAAAGCCGACGGACTCCTCGCGCTCGGGCGTGGCGCTCATGCCGGCAATGATGAGGTCGATCTGGCCGTTGTTGAGCGAATCGATAAGACCCGAGAAGCTCTGCTTGACGGCAACGGGCTCGCCGCCGAGGGCCTTGCAGACGACCTTGGCGATCTGCACGTCGTAGCCATCGGCATAGGCGCCCTGCACGTTGTCGATGGGGATGGTGTACTCGCTGGCTTCGGAGACCTGCCAGTTGTACGGGGCGTAGGCCGCCTCCATGCCAATGCGGATCTTGTCCTTGCCGATAACGGAATCGGACAGGTCGTCGCGACCGCCACCCGTCGTGGGCTGAACTACTTCCAGCGTGGAGGGGCGCTGGCAACCGGCAAGTGCGCCGGCGACGACAGTAGCGCTCGCAGCGAGAGCGCTACCCAAAAAGATGCGACGGCTGCATACCGGCTGTGGATGCGCGTCGCGTTGATGGGGAGAATGCATAATCTGCCTTCCCTGTTGAATCGTATGCTGACGACTTAACAGGATATACGCCAGCGACCAGCAGCGCAGCACAAGCTCGAAAAATTAATAGACACACGGTAGTCATTGGGAGCGTCGATGTTTTGGCAATGCCAGCGAGCGCCGCCCAGAGCGAACAAGTTGGCATGAAAAAGGCACGGCATAGACCTTCTGGTCATGCCATGCCTTTTGAATGACAAATTGTCGCTCTGGGTGGCGCGCAGCGTCGACCGGTCCGCCGTTCGTTAGAACGGCGGAACCTCTAGAACAAGGTGACGCTAAAGCTACGTTTATCGGTAGCGCCGGGGGCCAGGGTGATGGTGTTGGCCTTGTGCTCAAAGACGTCGTCCTCGGTGTCCGTGGTGGTATGACCGGTCCAGGGCTCGAGCGCCACAAACGGGGCGTCGTTGGCGGCAGACCACACGCCGATGTACTTAAAGCCCTCAAAGTCGATCTTGACGCCGTGGCCCGACTTGCGGCCGCGCAGCGTGAGCGTGGAGCCCGGGGTATCGGTGAACATGATGGCGTCGTTATCGAAGCTGCGGTGCGTAATGGGTAGCACGTCCGAGTTATCGGGAGCCTTGTAGCTGCCCTCGAACGTCATGAGGCCATCGGGCGTGATGATGGGGGCCTCGTTGGTCCAATCCTCGGTAAATGCCAGCTCGTAATCCTCGAACGCCTCGTCCTCGGCACCGGGGGCCGGTACGTTAAACGCGGGGTGGCCGCCCACCGAGAACGGCAGGTCCACGTCGCCGGTGTTGGTGACGGCAAAGGTCTGCGTGAGGGTGGCGTCGCCGGTCAGGGCATAGGTCATGTTGAGCTTAAAGTGGAACGGAAAGGCCTTGAGCGACTCGGGCGTGTCGGTGATCTCGTACGTTACCGAGGAGCCGTCCTCCGAAACCTCGACCAGCTTGTGCTCGACGATGCGTGCGAGTCCGTGGCGCGGCATCTCGCAGGTGCCGGCCGCAGACGTCGCCGTGTTGTTGCGCAGCGAGCCCACAATGGGGAACAGGATGGGCGCATGCTTGCCCCAAAAGGCGGGGTCGCCCTGCCACAGATACTCGTTGCCGTTGAGGGCAAGGCTCGTGAGCTGGGCGCCCATGGAATCGATGGCCGCGGTGAGGCCGCCGCGCTTGATGGTGGTGACGGTGGACATGCTACTTCCTCCAAAAGTAAACAATAGTGTCGAGGGCTATTGTGCCACTCTTGGCGGCGGGACGGGACAGCAGGCGATTATTGAGTAGCCATAGCGGAATGAGCGGCGAGCACCTACTGGGTATCCACGTAAAGGTCGAACCCGCCCTGCGGTGTGGTGTCGACCGTGTCGGGCGCCTGTGAGTTAAAGCTCACGGGGACCATGCGCTTTGAGGCACGGAAGCGCGTGCCGTCGGTGGCGACGGGCGGTTCATCGACGGTGAGCTCGTAGTCGCCGGGCTTAAGTTCGATGCCGTCACCAGCGGAATTGACGTATTGATACTCGTCAATCGTCTGCCCTTTGAGCGTGCGCCCCACGATGTGGATGAGCATTTGGCTGTCGCCGCGCGCGGTGTCCCACGTCGCGCCGTCCTTGACCTCGACCGACACATGTACCGAGCGCGTGCGGCCGAGCGATTGCTCGATAGACATCTCGACCTTGGCGGCGTCTTTTCGCTGTTGTTCAACATGGCTCCAGACGTTTCCAATTACCGAGCATGCGATAACGCCGGCCATGAAGGCGATAAGGATGGGGCCAAGCGGAGAGCGACGTCCTGCATCTTCCTCGCGAGACAGATTGGGGCGACGTGTGGGCGCGGGCGCCTGGGCACCCTGCGAGGGCACGTCGAGAATACTGAAGGATGCCGTGCTGTCGGGGTCGATAGTGTGGCGCGGCTGCGGGGTCTTTGCCGGCGAGATGGACATGTCGGCTGGCTCACCGAGCGTGGCCGTAGCGTCGGCCTTGGCCTCGTCTGCCTCAGCCTGGGCCCAGGCTTGTTCGAAGGTCAGGGGCTCGACAGGGTCGGAGGCAGCGTCCGAGTCGGCGGCGACGTCGTTGCCGATCCCGTCCTCGTCGCTCGACACGTCACGCGGCGTGGGCTCGTCCCACTCCTCGTCCGGAGCCTCACCCTCGCTATACCACCATTCAAAGTTATCGATATCCATACGGGGCGCCCCTTAGGCCTCGCAAATAAACACTTGCTAGCCTTATACCCCCAGACGGCACGGCGGCTCGCCGGCACAGATAGGAAAACCATCACAACATTCGACGCTTTTCCTCGTTTTCGAGATTTTCATCGAATGTTGTGACGGTTTGGGCGGCAGCCACGCCGCGAATGTGACAAAGAGACTGTCCCTTTGTCACATTCTGTTAGAGTTGCAGGGATTGAATCCCGCTTATTCATGCGACATTGGAGTGACAACCTTGACCGCCGCAACCACGCCAAAAAGTAAGTCAACCGCCGCCGCGCTCTCCCCCGCGCGCACCAAGCTCTGCCTGGCGCTGCTCGTGCTGTTGGGATTCTCGCTCGGCTGCTCCGAGTTCGTGGCCATCGGCATCGAAAGTGACTTGGCGACGGAACTCGGCGTATCGCTTGCCACCGCAGGCCAACTTATTAGCGTGTTCGCACTGATCTACGCTATCGCGACGCCTGTGCTCGCGCTCAGCACGGGGCGATTCCGCCGCTACCAGCTGCTCGTGTGCTACAGCATCGTCTTTGTGCTCGGCAACCTGGTCATGGCGTTGGCGCCCAACTTCCAGGCGCTGTTTATCTCGCGCATCATCCTGGGCTCTGTCTCGGGCGCACTGCTCGCCGTGGGCGTGACGTACATCCCAGAGCTGCTGTCCCCACAGCAAACTTCGCTTGCCATCTCGGTGGTGTACGGTGCATTTTCCGTGGCGATGGTCTTTGTGACCTCGATTGGCAAATTTGTGGCCGACACGCTCGACTGGCACGTGGCCATGTACGGCACGCTGACCTTTGCCGTTCTGATCTGCGGAGCGCTCGTGGCGTTTATGCCGCGCGCTGGGCAAACCGACGAGCCTGCCACCTTTCGCGAGCAGGCGGGGCTTCTGCGCGAACCGAGCATCATCACCGGCATGCTCATCTTCTTGTTTGGCGTGGGGTCGGTCTACGTTTTCTACGGCTACGTGACGCCTTATCTTGAGCAGGTGTTGGGCATGGGCACGGTCGAAGCCAGCACCGCGCTCATGGCCTACGGCGTGTTCTGCCTGATCTCGAACATCTTGGGCGGATGGATCGACGCGCGCTTTGGCATGAAGGCACTGCTGGTGACGTTTGTGCTGCAGGCTGCGGCGTTACTCGGGCTGTTTGCTGTGGGCGGCACCATGCCGCTCGCGCTGGTCTTTGTCTTTAGCTTGGCGCTGCTCATGTACCTGTTCTCGGTGTCGTGCATCACACACTTTATGGACGTGGCACGCAGCCGCCACCCCAAGTCGATGGTACTCGCAAGTTCGGTTGAGCCCATGGCGTTTAACGTCGGCATCTCGTTTGGCACCGCGGTGGGCGGTGCCGTGGTAAGCGGAGCTGGCATTGCATATGTAGGCGCAGTGGGTGCCGCGTTCTCGCTTGTGGCCTGGGTGCTTACGCTGGTGACGATTAAGTTGGCTCGCTGGGAACGCAAGAGGGCGATGGCGCAGGCGTAGATGCGATACTCGAGCTCGATGATGGCGATCGAAATGAAACCGCATATGCAACGTGTACTGTTTATCTGTCATGGAAACATCTGTCGCTCGACGATGGCTGAGTCCGTGTTTACCGAGCTAGTGCGGCGCGCCGGGCGCGCGGGCGAGTTTGTCATTGATTCCGCTGCGACCTCGACCGAGGAGATCGGCAACCCGCCGCATCATGGCACGGTCGCCAAGCTGCGTGAAGTCGGGATTCCCGTCGTTGCGCACCGTGCCCGCCAGGTGCGTCGCGCGGAGTATGGCGACTGGGACCACATTGTCTATATGGACGACGAGAACGCCCGCGACCTGTACCGAATTTTTGGGAAGGACCCCGATGGCAAGATCTCGCGCCTGCTCGATTGGACCGATCGCCCCGGCGACGTGGCCGACCCCTGGTACACCGGCAATTTCGACGCCACCTACCGCGATGTACTCGCCGGTTGCACCGCCATGCTCGAGCAGCTGTAGGCGCTCGGGCGGCGCGGGCACACGGGCCACGCCATCGGCATAAAACGAGCGTGGATTTTCTCCCACTTTGAGCGTTCGAGTGCGCTCTAAACGGGAGAAAATCCACACTCATGAATGTGACAAAGGGACTGTCCCTTTGTCACATCCGGGACTGGCCCTAGACCGGCTTGACCTCCAGCTTTATCCCCTCGGCACAGGAGTCGCCCAAAACATCCGAAAGGGCCCAGGTCGCATATAGCGGCAAATAGAGAACCGCTCCGTTGCGCTCAACGTTGCCTCTCGAGAAAACAATCCCGAGCCTTACGTCATATTCAGCCGTATCAAGCACATGACCGAGCGCAGCGTGCGCGTGGTAATAGGAGCCCGATTTAACCTCGATCGGAACAGCCGTCCCATCCGGTCCATCGACCACAAAGTCCACTTCACCGCGCTTTTTTGTCTGATAGTAGTAAAGCTGGCGATTTTGGGCAGCCAGCTGCTGGGCCACCACGTTTTCGTAAATGCCGCCCAGATTGGGCTCCTTGCTATCAAGATACGCCGCTTGGGCGACTCCAACGGGGTAGCGCGCCATCAACATGCCCGTATCCGATTGATATAGCTTGAACTGCGATGGCCGCGCCGTCTTGAGCAGGGGCGACTTTGGCTCGGTTACGATATCGGCTTTGAGAGCAACGCCGGCATCGACAAGCCATACAAAATCTCGCTGATACTTCTCGTAGTGCGCCTTAGGGTCAATGGAATTGAGCACGAAGCGCTTGTTTTCGCCCTCGAGCATAATAGGGAGCTGATCGTAGATGCTCTGCGCCTGAAGGGCTCGCCCGCTTGCATACCTGGAGATATCCCGCCGGTACTGTTCGTTGAGCTCTGACTGTAGCTGACGAACAGAGGCAAGGTCGCCCTGCGTGTCAAGGAAACGCTGCACGACCTCCGGCATTCCGCCGACAACGGTATAGGTCCTGAAGTTTGCCATCATCGCGTCATGAATGTAATCAGGAATGGGCTTCTCGCTGATACACGCGTCACGTATCGTTTGGCGAGCCCCCTCGCTCACCCCGATTGCCCAGCAAAACTCCTCAAAATCGAGCGGGAACATCCTAAGCTCGTGGACATACCCCACGGGATAGGACCTGACGCCCTTGAACTGAGTCCCGAGCATTGACCCCGAAAACGCCCAGCGGCACCTCCCGTCCTCAACAAGGAACTTTGCCATCGTCATGATGTCGGGGGCCTCTTGGACCTCATCGATAAACACGAGCGTTTTGCCTGGTGCAATCGACTTTCCCGAAAGAAGCGTCACCCTGCTGATGAAATCATCGGCATCCCGCGCCTCGAGAAGAGCATCTTTTGCCTGGCGATTTTCCATGAGGTTAAGCTCGATGTAGGTTGCATGGTTGGCTTTGCCAAATGCGCGAATCGAATAGCTTTTGCCAATCTGGCGAGAACCCGTAATGAACAAGGCCTTTTGCTCGGAAGACTTCAGCCAACGCTCCAGCTCTGCCGCTATTTTCCTGCGCAGCATAGGCTCTCCCCTCAGTGTTATCAAATGAAATGCAAAGTTTTATACGCTTGATTATCGATGAAACGCAGAATTTTTAGAACCTAAAATCGGATGAAATGCAGAGATTTGAGATTATACGCAAAAAGAAGGGACACCACCCGCGAATGTGACAAAGGGACTGTCCCTTTGTCACATTGCGCTCAACTACTCGTCGACGATCTCAGCAAGCCAGACGTTCAGCGTATCGACCTCGGGACAGCAGAACTTTGCCGTGCCTGGCTCGTTGCCGGGCACGGTCCCGCCATAGCGCAGGATATCGATATAGGGAAATCCCACATGGCAGGCCATGGCACACATCTTGCCGCGGTCTCGGTCGAAGTCGAAGACGTCACCCGGCTTGTGCCCGTGATGGCAGCGGCATGTGCCCAGCTGGTCCACGCAGCTAATGCGAATACGTGGGCGCCTGCCGCGCGGGGCACCGAGCGGCTTGCTCTCGCCCGCCGCCTCGGTGCTGCTCTCGTCGGCGTTACTCATGGTCAATCACATCCAGGCAGGCCTCGATGGGAAGGCCGGCGGACTTATCCTCCTGGTCGGCATTGCGCTCGATGAGCTCCGCTACCACACGCATGGCATCGCTCGTCGCGCGCTGCAGGCTCCAACCGGCCATAACGCGGCCGACAAGCACCGCCGAGAACGTGTCGCCCGTGCCCGGAAAGTAGACCGGAATCAGCTCGAAGGGAATCGTGAAGTACTCCCCCGCCACATGGTCGTAACCGATGACGACATTCGCACCGTCGACCACAGCGCTCGTAATGACCACCGACTTGGCGCCCAGGGCACGCACGGCATCCACAAGAGTGCGGCCCTCATCGGGCGTGATTTGCTCGGCAATGGGCGTATCGGTGAGCAGGCACGCCTCGGTGTAGTTTGGCACCGCATAGTCGGCGCACTCGAGCAGGCTGCGCATGAGACCGATCGTGGACTCGGGCACGCCGGCGTAGAGCTTGCCGTTGTCGCCCATGATGGGGTCGACGAACACCTTGGTACCCTTTTGCGCGCGACGGTGGCAGAAGTCCGAAATGATGCGCGTCTCTTCCTCGGTCACGATAAAGCCGGTAGAGATGGCGTCGAACTCAAAGCCGAGCTCCTCCCAGATGGCGAGGCTCTGGCGCACGTACTCGGTGGTGTCGTGGATGTAGAACTTGGGATAGTTGAGCGTATCGGACACAAGTGCCGTCGGCAGGTTGTGGATGCGGTAGCCCATGTGCGACAGCACCGGCAGCATGGCGGAAAGCGCGACCTTGCCGTAGCCGCACATATCGTTGATCAGCAGCAGCTGAGTGTTCTTCATGAGGGTCTCCCTTGGTTCGGGCACGGCGCAGCAGCGCCACAGTGCGACTAAGTGTAGCGCAGGGGACGTTGTGAGCGGGCGCTACGGTCGCGAAGAGCGCATTGTTGCGAAAAGGTTTCGGAAAATGATCCCTTTTCCTCCGTCCCCAAGGGATCACATGCACCGAAGCGGACCGTGGCGGAATCACAGGTTGAGGACGGACAGCGAAAGCGTTCCTAAGCGAGCAAGGTGACGTGAAAGAGGAGGGCATAGGCCTTGTGGCCATGCCCGACGATTGAACGTCAGATTGCCGCTTAGGAACGCTTGCAGCGTCGAGCGGTTACGGCGTTTGGTAAAGCGCCGTAACTTAATAAGTTTGGTACCTTGACATTCATTTCTCATGCTCCTAGATTGGTTAGGCACAAAACAATTCCACTACCTAACTAAAGAAAGGAGCAACACTAATTCATGTGCGATGAACCTCTTAACCTTTGTTCGCACGAGCCCGACGGCGACCCGTCACAGCCGGCGGATGCACCCGAAGCGGTTAGCTCAGAAGACAAGCTTGCCAAGCGCATCCTCAATGGCCTGGGCTTTTGCGGCCATTACATGCATTTTCATGGCGGAGGCGTGTCCGGCAAGGCGCCCATCATCTGCCTGCTGGCCAAGCAACCCGGCGGCGAGATGTCGCAGCAGGAACTCGGCATGCACTTTGACCTCAAGCCGGGGTCGCTTTCCGAGATCCTGTCCAAGCTCGAGCTCAACGGCCTCATCGAGCGCAGCCGTAACCCCAAGGATCGACGGCAGCTCACCATTCGCCTGACCGAAACCGGCCGGGAAACCGCCCGCATCGACCAGGCAGCCCGCATTCGCTTTAGAGAGCAGGCCTTTGGTGCCCTCACCCACGACGAGCGCGAGCAGCTCGCCGAAATGCTCGAGAAAATCCGTGTAACCTGGGAGGAACTGGATGATTAAAACCCTCATGGGCAGCATCCGCGACTATATGAAAGTCACTGTTGCCACGCCATTGCTCGTGCTTGGCGAGGTGCTCTGCGAGATGCTGATTCCATTTATCACCGCCAACCTGATCGACGCCATCAAAGATGGCACCACCGTAGCCGAGATGCTTCCCACCGCGGGCTTTTTGGTGCTCATCGCGCTGACGTCGCTTGCTTTTGGCGCCGCTGCCGGCGTCACCTGCAGCCATGCGAGTTGCGGCTTCGCTAAGAACCTGCGTCACGACCTGTTCTACAAGATCCAGACGTTCAGCTTTGCCAACATCGATGAGTTCTCGAGCTCCTCGCTCGTCACGCGCCTGACCACCGATATCAACAATGTGCAGCAGGCCTTTATGATGATCATCCGTATCGCCGTGCGCGCACCGCTGGTATTGATCTTCGCCTTTACCATGGCGTTTATCATGGGCGGCAGCGTCGCCATGGTCTACCTGGTCATCATTCCGCTGTTGGGCTTTGGGCTGTTCTTTATCATCTTTAAGGTGCGTCCCATCTTCTCGCGCGTGTTCCACAAGTACGACGCCCTTAACGAGTCCGTCGAGGAAAACGTCACCGGCATGCGCGTGGTCAAGAGCTACGTGCGCGAAGACTTTGAGAAGGAGAAGTTCGCGACCGCCGCACGCGACGTCCAGATGGACTTCACCCGCGCCGAGAAGCTGCTCGCCTTTAACAACCCCATGATGAACATCTGCGTCAACGGCGCATTTGTCGTCATCATCTACCTGGGCTCCAAGCTCATCATCACGAGCCAGGGCACCTTGTTCGACGTGGGCCAGCTCTCCTCCATCTTTACCTATGGCTTCCAGATTCTGATGAGTCTGATGCAGCTGTCGATGATCTTTGTCATGGTGACCATGGCCGACGAGTCGGCACACCGCATTACCGAGGTGCTTGCCGCCGAGCCCACAATCGCCAACCCGACCGAGCCCGTGCTCGAGGTTGCCGACGGCTCCATCGACTTTGACCACGTGAGCTTTAAGTACTCCGAGCACGCGAAGCGCCAGGCGCTCGACGATATCGACCTGCATATTAAGAGCGGCGAGACCATCGGTATTATCGGCGGCACCGGCTCGGCCAAGTCGACGCTCGTGAATCTGATCGCCCGCCTGTACGATGTCACCGAAGGCACCGTGCGCGTCGGCGGCGTGAACGTACGCAACTACGATCTGGACGCGCTGCGCCACCAGGTAGCCATGGTGCTGCAGAAAAACGTGCTGTTTAGCGGCACCATCGCCGAAAACCTGCGCTGGGGCGACCCGAACGCCACCGACGAGGAAGTCCGCGAGGCAGCACATCTGGCCTGCGCCGACGAGTTTGTCGACGGCTTCCCCAAGGGCTACGACACCTGGATTGAGCAGGGCGGCTCCAACGTTTCCGGCGGCCAGAAGCAGCGCCTGTGCATTGCGCGTGCCCTGCTGCGTCGCCCCAAGATCTTGATCCTGGATGACTCCACGAGCGCCGTCGACACCAAGACCGACGCCAAGATCCGCGAGGGCCTGGCGAGTTATCTGCCCAACACGACCAAGCTCATCATCGCCCAGCGCATTAGCTCCGTGCAGGATGCCGATCGCATCATCGTCATGGAGGGCGGCCGCATCAAGGACATCGGCAACCACGACGAGCTGCTCAAGACGAGCGAGATCTACCGCGAGACCTTTACCTCGCAGAACAAGATGAGCGCCGAGGGCGAGGACGCGGGCGAGACCGCTGCAGCCGGCACCGAGGCATCTGCATCGCAAGCCCAGACCCAGGAAGGAGGCGAGGCACATGAGTAAGGCCACTACCGCCGAGCGCGTACGCAACCGCAAGGGCGGCACCATGACGCGCCTCATCAGAATGCTCTTTGGCTTCTACCCGGTGCTTTTGCCCCTCGTCGTCGCCGGCGTGGTGCTCTGCGCCGTCATCAACTCCATCGGCGCGACGTTTCTCCAGAGCGCGCTGCAGGTCATCAGCGAATCATGGCAGTCGGGCGACTGGACGGCCGCGCAGCCCAAAATTCTGAAGCTTGTGACTACCCTCGGCTGCATCTACGCCGTGGGCGTCGCGTCTTCGCTCTTCTGGAACCGCGCCATGGCCGTCATCACGCAGGGCTCGCTCGAGAAGCTGCGCGAAAAGATGTTCAACCGCATGCAGGACCTGCCGATCCGCTACTTCGACACGCATCAGCGCGGCGACATCATGAGCCACTACACCAACGATATCGACACGCTGCGCCAAATGATCAGCCAGTCGCTGCCCAACCTGCTTATGACGATCATCGTCATCGTCACGGTGTTCTTCATCATGCTGTACTACAGCGTTTGGATGTGCCTGGTCATCATTGCCGGCGTCGCCTTTATGACCTTTATGACCAAGCTCCTCGGATCCAACTCCGCGCGCTTCTTCATTGCACAGCAGACCGAGCTCGGCGTGGTCGAAGGTCATATCGAGGAGGTCATGAACGGTCAGAAGGTCGTCAAGGCGTTTTGCCACGAGTCCGCCGCCGAGACCGATTTCGATGAGCGCAACGAGAAGCTCTTCGAGGTCTCGCAGAAGGCCAACATATACGCCAACATCCTCATGCCCGTCCTTATGAACCTGGGCAACCTGCTCTACGTGCTGGTCGCGCTGGCCGGCGGCATCTTCCTGGCGCTGGGCGTGCCTAACCTGAGCATCTCGGGCACGGCGCTTTCCATCGCCGTCGTGGTACCGTTCCTCAACATGACCAAGCAGTTCTGCGGCCAGATCGGCCAGATCTCGCAGCAGATCAACGCCGTGGTCATGGGCCTTGCCGGCGCCGAGCGCATCTTTGAGCTCATCGACGAGGAGACCGAAGCCGACGAAGGCTATGTGACGCTCGTCAACGCTCAGGTGAACCCCGATACCTGGCAGCTCGAGGAGGCCGACCACCACACCGGCATGTGGGCGTGGAAACATCCGCACCGCGCAACCGGCGAGATCGAGTACGTGCCGCTGCGCGGCGACCTGGTCATGGACAACGTCGACTTTGGCTACACGCCCGACCACGAGGTGTTGCACGGCGTGTCCGTGTTTGCCAAGCCGGGCCAGAAGGTCGCGTTTGTCGGCGCCACCGGTGCCGGTAAGACGACCATCACCAACCTCATCAACCGCTTCTACGACATCGCCGACGGCAAGATCCGCTACGACGGCATCAACGTCAACAAGATCCGCAAGGCCGATCTGCGCCGCTCGCTGGGCGTCGTGCTGCAGGACGTGAACCTGTTCACCGGCACCGTGATGGATAACATCCGCTACGGCAACCTGGACGCTACCGACGAGGAGTGCATCGCGGCGGCCAAGCTCGCGGGCGCGGACGACTTTATCACCCGCCTGCCCGACGGCTACGACACCATGCTCACCGGCAACGGCGCACAGCTGTCGCAGGGCCAGCGCCAGCTGATCTCGATCGCACGCGCCGCCGTCGCCGATCCGCCGGCGATGATTCTAGACGAGGCCACGTCGAGCATTGACACCCGCACCGAGGCCATCGTGCAGGCGGGCATGGACAAGCTCATGGAGGGCCGCACGACGTTTGTCATCGCGCACCGCCTGTCCACCGTGCGCAACTCCGACGCAATCATCTGTCTGGACCACGGCCGCATCATCGAGCGCGGCAACCACGACGAGCTGATTGCCAAGCGCGGGTATTACTACCAGCTCTATACCGGAGCGTTTGAGCTGGAGTAGTTCGGCTCGCCGAGATGGCCGATTTGTCGCTCATTCGTCGGGCATGACCCTAAGGTCAATGCCCTCCTCTTTCGGGGCAAATCGACTCATCTCAACGACCCAAACACAATGCACCGCAACGCATAAGCCCCCGCAGTTCATATGAGCTGTGGGGGCTTTTTTCATGCCAGCCGGAAACCGTATCCCACTTTTCGGGCTCAGAATGGGATGCCGTTTCCCGCTGGGCCCCCTCCGGGAAACGGCATCCCATTTCAAGGGCATAAACCGGGATGTGGTTTCCCCTAACGGCACCTTTGGGAAGCCGGGGACCTCGGACAAAATCTCGGACCCAATTCGGGTCCAGGAGGGAGTCCGATG
>CATXXF010000012.1 GCA_958403395.1 uncultured Collinsella sp. | reverse complement strand
GGGATTGGTCAATCTCGGCCGACTATATTTGGCTAAATTATTCCGGCGCTAACAAAGTCCATCGCAATGAATTACGAATCGCCGCGCATGCCGGCATGAAGCGCCCAAGGAGGCACTATGGAGTACGGATCGTTCCAGGCCGAGGAATTCGGCGACCTTCAGCGCCTGGTCGACGGACTGTTTTACGACCGCCACGCCATCGACCGCCTGGATCTGATCGTACAGGCCGAAATCTTGGACCTGGCGCCCGATCTCATGGAAATCGTGAACCTGCTACCGCCCGGCTATTACGACCGCCAGTCACTTTGCGACCAGCTCAACTCCGCCTTGGCCGCCCACGGCTGGGGCGCCATCTACGGCACCGTGGAATAAACCTAGTCATTGGGGCCTGTGGTCAAAAAATAGCAAATATGAGTACTGTTACTTTTTTAGTAACAGCGATTTTGAATTAAAAAGGCCAGTCTTGGCCTTTTGTGTCCGGTTTTGGAAGGATGCATCAGCATCTTTCGTCCAGCCACGCAATCGTTAATGCACAGACAGAATAGATTTGTACATTATTTTTCGCGCCTAAAATGAAACGCCGTTTGTGACAGTACTCACAAACGGCGTTTTTTGGCCACTGGGTGTCCGGCAGGTGGCAAGTACCACTCAAAACCGCGTTTTACACGCGCTCGAGCAGGCTCTGGCGTCTGTTTCTACGCGCCTACTCGTTCTTGGGCGCGGGGTGCTTGCAGATCACACTCATGTAGATCATGCCAAGTACGGCCGCGGTGACAGAGCCGGCGAGAATAGCGGCCTTGGCAGCCAGAACCTCAAACTGGGCCGTCGGGAAGGCGAGGCCGCTGATGAGAATCGACATGGTAAAGCCGATACCGCCCAGAATGCCCACGCCGGCAATCATATGCCAGTTGACATTGTGCGGCAGCTCGCAGGCCTTGAGCTTGACCAAGGCGAACGTCATGCCAAAGATACCGATCGGCTTACCCAGCAGCATGCCAAAGTACACGCCGAGCGTCACCGGGTCGGTGAGCAGCGTGCTCATGTCCACGCCCACTAGGCGAACCTGTGCGTTGACGAACGCAAAGATCGGCAGGATCACAAAGTTGACCGGCGTGGAGATCAGGCGCTCCATGCGGATGAGCGGCGGGGTCACGCGGTGCATGACGCGCTCGACTTTGGTGGTCGAGACGGTAAAGTCATGCTGGCCCAGGATGTGCGCCTCGTCGTCGTAGCGGTCATCGAGCAGCGGCAAGCACTCGCCCAGCCAATCGGTGAGGCTATCAAGCTTAACACCGCACTTGGCCGGGATGGTGAAGGCCAGGATGACGCCAGCAAGCGTAGCGTGCACGCCGCTCTTGAACATGCAGAACCACAACAGCAGGCCCAGTACCGAATACGGGGCAAGGCGGTAATGCTGCGTCTTGTTGAGCCACACGAGCGCACAGGTCACAAGCGCGGCGGCGCCCAACCAAAACGGATTGGGGCTCTGACCGTAGAAGATGGCGATGGCGGCGATGGAGATGAGGTCGTCGGCGATGGCGAGCGTCGAGAAGAACACGCGCACGCCGTTGGGCACGCGGTTGCCCAAAAGCGACAGCACGCCCAGCGCAAAGGCAATATCGGTTGCCATGGGAATGGCCCAGCCGTTGTGCGCGCCGGCATGGTTAAAGATCAGATAGATGCAGGCGGGAACGACGACGCCGCCCACGGCCGCCAGCATGGGAAGCATAGCCTGGCGCGGGTTCTTGAGCTCGCCAACTGTCATCTCGTACTTAAGCTCAATGCCCACCAACAAAAAGAAGATCGCCATGAGGAAGTCGTTGACGAAAAGCTCAACGGTGAGACCGGCCGTAAGGTTGCCCAGACCCACATACAGCGGGGTCTCCAAAAAGTGATGGATGGCCTCGTAGGCATCGGTGTTGGCGCAAATGACGGCGGCGATGGCGGCGAAGACCATGACGGCGGCGGAAATCGTGCCGTTCTCGGTGATGCGCTCCCAAATGTCGTGGCGCTCAAAACGCTTGCGCTCACGGACGTTGAACAGCTGCTCGGGTGCTACCATGGGCGGCTCCTTTCACGGGAAAGCTCCCGTCTTAAAAAAGCACGGCCCGCCCAAGTGGCGGCGCCGCGCTCTAACGTATTACGCTTGCATCTAGCCTACCCTGCACGACAAGCGCGCAAGCGTGGCCGAAAAGCGGAACCACAGGTTGAACATTATTTGCTCAACGGCACGGGCACGCCTGTCCAAGAGACGACGCGGCGACGTGCACAAAAAACGACCGGAGCGCGGGGCGTCCGCGATCCGGTCGTGGCGTTTGGTCAACTAAACCTAGCAGGCGGCCATGATGGGGGCAGCGACCTGCTTCTTACGGGAGAGGACGCCCGGCATCCAGACGCCGTCGTGCTCGTCGGCAATGCCCAGGCCCTTCTGAGCAGCCTCGGTCTCGCCCTCGAGCAGGACCTGCGAGCCCTCCTCCATGATGTCGGTGATGCACAGGACAATGCCGTCAGCACCCTTCTCGGCGGCATAGGCGCGCATGGCCTCGCGAATCTCGTCGATCATACCGAGCGCACGGCTCTTGTCGACGGTCTCGTACTGGCCGATGAGCAGCTTCTTGCCGGCGGGCTCGAACATCTTGATGTCGTTGCCGACCATCTCGGCTGCGGTGAAGGAGCCGGACGGACGGGTAAGGAAGACCTCCATGCCAAACTTGACCGGGTCGACGCCCACCTGCTCGCCGAGCTTGGCGGCGACGGCGCGGTCGACATCGGTGGTGGTGGGGCTCTTGAGCATGAGCGTGTCGGTCATCATGGCCGAGAGCAGCAGCTTAGCCTGAACGTCGGAAAGCTCAACGCCGAGCACGCCGGCGAGCTTGGTGACGATGGTGCAGCTGGAGCCCCAGGGCAGGCAGATGTAGTGCAGCGGGCCGGCGGTCTCGAAGTCGCCGATGCGGTGATGATCGACAACGCCAAAGACCGTGGCGTCCTTAAGGCCGGCGACGGACTGGGCGGACTCGTTGTGGTCGGTGAGAACGACGGGCTGGCCGGCCTCGACGGACTCGATCACGCGGGGCTCGGCAATGCCGGCGTCGGCGAGCAGCTTGGCGGACTCGGCCGGAAGCTGACCCAGAGCGCAAGCCTCGTAGGTGTTGCCAGCATACTCAACCTGGTTGAGCAGCTGGGACAGGACGACGGCGCTCATGATGGCGTCGTTATCGGGGTTCTGGTGACCAAAGACAAGAACGTTTGCCATGGATATCCTCCACTTGATATGTGTACTTGGACGTAGCTATGGTAGCACGCCGATGCCGAGCCTTCGCAGACGGAAGGGCCACGGCATATTTTGGGGCGCAGGCACGGGGGCCAAGGCTGTCCCTTTTGCACCATGTTGGTGCAATGTAACCTGTCCCCCTTGCACCAGCTATTTACCGGCGGCGCGCAGGGCTACGTAGGCGGCACCGATGATGCCGGCGTCGTTTCCGAGCGAAGCGACCTTAATGGGCGTCTCGCGCGAGGCGGAAAGCGCGTACTGCTTAAAGTGCTCGCGAACCTTGTCGAGGTAGACATCGGCCGAGGCGGAGGCGCCGCCGCCGATGAGGAACATCTCGGGATCAACCACGTTGGCAATAAGCGCCAGTGCACGGCCGAGATAGTCGGCCATGGTATCGGCAGCTGCCAGCGCGAGCTTGTCGCCCTCGCGGCAGGCCTGGAACACGTCCTTGGAATCGGAGGGGCCGGTCAGCTCGATGGGCTCGACGCCCGCCTTCTTGCACTCGGCAAGGTAGTTGCTCACCACGCCGGTGGCGCTGGAATACTGCTCCAGATGGCCATGGCCGCCGCAGCCGCAGGTGCGCTCCTCAGCCGGGTTCAGGCACATGTGGCCAATCTCGCCGCCGGCGCCCACAACGCCCGATACCACGTCGCCGTTAACGATAACGCCGCCGCCCACGCCGGTACCAATGGTGACCATCACCACGTTCTGTACGCCCTTGGCAGAGCCGAGCCAGGCCTCGCCCATGGCGGCGGCGTTGGCGTCGTTCTCGTACTTAACGACCGCGTCGGGGCAGTGCTCCTGGATGGCAATCTTGAGCTCGGGCAGGTTAATGGCAATGTTGGCCTTGACCTTGGCATCGCCCGATGCCGGGATGGGGCACGGAACGGCCAAGCCAATGCCCGCCACAAAGGCACGCGGAACCTGGGCCTTGGCGACCACCTGGTCGATAGCCTCGGTCACCGCGGCAAAGCCCGCAGCGTCAACGATGGGAGGCGTGGGCACGCTGGCCTTGGCAAGCAGGTTTCCGTCCTCATCGAACAGACCCTCCTTGACCGAGGTACCGCCGACGTCGATGCCGATGTAATACTGCTTAGGTTCCATGGGAGCCCGCCTTTCTCGTTTAAACATTGCCTGTATGGTACCGCTCCCAAGGCAAAAACCTACCAAAAAGGGACAGGTTTGTTTTGGCAGGTTTTATCTGGGAAAACGCGAATGACCGCTTAACGCGACATTACTCAGATGTTTATCTATTTAGAGCGCTCTGATTTATATGCAAAGCGACTTTTAATTATATCTTTCTCGAACTTTTTCAATATATAATAGGGATGCTTAGGTGTTAACTATACTTTCTTTTATACTCAATCAAGTTGGAAAGGAGGTTCCATGATTCCCAAATACGAGGCGATAGCTGCAGATATTCGTCGAAGTATCGAGGATGGCGCTCTTAAACCGGGCGACAAGCTTCCCACCGTCGTTGAGTTCTGCGAGCTCTATAGCGTTTCCAAAATCACCGTCAAACGAGCTATCGAGCAAATCACCGAGGAAGGTCTTATTACCAGCCGTCGTGGATCGGGTACCTACGTTAAGGACACGGCGGGGCTTCCCGGCCAGGCGTTTTTCCAGGGCAAAAACGACCGTGCCCAGGGTTTTTCGTATGAGCACCGCGGGGAGAAGGTGACCTCGGTGGTCTACGATTTCTCGATTGTTAATCCACCAGCGGACATCGCAGCCCAGCTGGGAATTGCCGAGGATGACTTTGCCTATCACATCGTGCGCGTGCGTCAGGCCGATGAGAAGCCCATCGTTATCGAGTACACCTACATGCCGCTCGAGCTGATTCCGGGCCTTAAAAAGAAGGACCTGTACGGATCGGTCTACCGCTTTGTCCGCGAGCAATGCGGGCTGAAGATTTCGAGCTTCCACCGCACCATTCGCGCCGTGGCAGCAACCGAGGAAGAAGCCGATCGCCTGGACACCAAACCTGGCTCTCCCCTGCTCGAGCTCACCCAGATTGGCTTTTTGGACAGCGGCGCGGCCTTTGAGTATTCGGTCTCGCGCAACGTTGGCGACCGCTTTGAGTTGCACAACGTAACGTTGGCATAGGTTTTTGTAGTCATCCGGGCGCTCGCTTTGAACAGTTTTACGCAGCGCCCGCGCAACACAATGGGGGTATGAACATGTCCGATTTGATTAAGCTGACGCCGATCTTCCACGAGAAGATCTGGGGCGGACGCCAGCTCGAAACCGTATTTGGCTACGACATTCCCGATGGCCCCATCGGTGAGTGCTGGGCCATCTCGGCCCACCCCAACGGCGACTGCCAGATTGCGGAGGGCCCGTATGCCGGCCACACGCTGTCGTGGCTGTGGGCCGAGCATCGCGAGCTCTTTGGCAACTGCGAGGGCAAGGAGTTCCCGCTGCTCATTAAGATTCTGGACGCCAAGGACGACCTTTCGATCCAGATTCATCCCAACGACGAGTACGCTGCCGAGCACGAGAACGGTAGCCTGGGCAAAACCGAGTGTTGGTATGTGCTGGACTGCGAGCCCGACGCCACGATCATCGTCGGCCAGCGTGCCAAGGACCGCGCCGAGGCCGCGCAGATGATCGAGGGGGGCCGTTGGGACGAGATGCTCAACGTGCTGCCGATTCACAAGGGAGACTTTTTCCAGATCGACTCCGGCACCGTTCACGCCATCAAGACCGGCACGCTCATTTTGGAGACGCAGCAGTCGAGCGACGTGACGTATCGTCTGTACGACTACGACCGTCCCGGCACCGACGGCAACCTGCGCCCGCTGCACATTGAGCAGAGCCTCGACTGCATCGACTTTGATGCTCAGGCTCCGACCGACGGCACGGTGACCGCGCCCGAGGTGGACGGCGTGACCGAGCTCGAGTCCAACCCCTGCTACACCGTCGATCGCGTGCGCGCCAACGGCAGCAAGACCCTCGACCAGCGCTGGCCCTTCATGTGCCTGTCGGTCATCGACGGCGAAGGCACCGTCTGCGGCGACCCCGTCCACAAGGGAAGCCACCTGCTGGCCCCGAGCACCGTCAGCTCCATCGACCTCGAAGGCAAGATGGAACTGATCATCAGCCACCTCTAGTTCGCACCAACAACCCAAACGCAACAAGGGGCTCCCCCGTTCACCAACGGGGGAGCCCCTTGTCCATATATATCAGCCCACCCGGCTCTCCAGATCAAAAAAGCGGACGAGCAGAGCGACGTTCGCAAGCAACGTTATCTAAGGACCTGGACGGGCGTATGGGGCAACATCGATCGCGAGTTCCGCACGAGCCGGAGAGCACTTAATGTGCTCTCCGTGCGAGCAGGACTGCCCGAGCAGGCGATGTTGCCCCATACGCCCGCCCAGGTCCGCCGGGATCACGACAGCTTGACGATCGGAGCAAAGCCCTTCATAAGCTTTTTGGTCTGGCCGGTCTTTTCGAATTGAACCTCGATCATGTCTCCGGCGACCGAGATCACGGTACCCGTGCCAAAAGTCTTGTGGCTCACGGTATCGCCCGCGGCAAAGTCCTGCGATGCGCTGGCGCGATCGACCTTGCGCTCCACCGTCGGGGACACCTTGGACGACGGCTTTTTGGCTCGCGGCGCGCCCGAGCCAAAGGTCGAGGCAACACGGCCGGCGTCGGGCGAGACCCCACGATGGCGCTCGGTCCCGTAGCTGCTGCCGCCAAAGAAATCGTCAAAGCTCGATCCACCGCGCGAACCGGAACCGCCGGTCGAGCGCGTATGCGAGCCAAACACCTTGCCGCCATACATATCCGAACCCATGCCCGAGCCAAAGGTGCCGTGACGGTCGCCGCGCTTCTCCCAGCCCGTGCCTTCAAAACCGGCAGAACCGATACCGCTAAACTCGATATCCTCAAACGGAATCTCATTGAGAAAGCGCGAGCGTGGGTTAGCAGAGGTCGAGCCGTAGGTGCGACGCGTGGCCGCATAGGTCAGGAACAGGCGCTTGCGGGCGCGCGTGATGGCAACGTAGGCCAGGCGACGCTCCTCCTCGAGCTTGCCCGGGTCATCGCTGCCGCCAAAGTCGTGCACGTGCGGGAAGATGCCCTCCTCCATGCCGGCTACGAACACCGCCGGGAACTCCAGGCCCTTGGCGGAGTGGATGGTCATCATGGTGATGGCATGCGTCTCGCCGGCCAGAGAATCCAAGTCGGAGCGCAGGGCCAGCCACTCCATGAGTGCCGGCAGCGCCTTACAGGTGAGCGGACCGTAGGTGCGCTCGATCTCGTCGGCATGCACGGCACCCGCCGGCATCTCCGTCGGCGCGGCATACGCGTTGCCCGCGATGGCAGCGGCCAGGGCATCCTGCGGAGACAGCGCCGGAGAGGCCAAGCTATCAAGCGGATTAGAGCCCGCGGCGTCACGGGCGCCGACGAGCGCCTCAAACGAGGATGCCGGGGCGGACGGCCCCGGTTCGGGCGCGGGCGCGCTCACCACGACGGGCTCGGGCTCGGCGCCGGCAGGCACGTCGGCAACACCGGCTGCGCGCAGCTCTTCCAAACTCTCGAGCGTACCCTCGATATCCTCGTGCGTCTCTTCAAATTCGGCGGCGACGCCCAGGAATTCCTGGATGTTCTCGGCACGGCTCTCGGACTCCATGGTGCCCTCGGCGCGAAACGCCTGCAGCAGGCCCGTCTTATCGACGATCATCTCGACGACGTCCTTGAGCTCGCCGTCCATGCGGCGACCCTCGCGCACCAGCGACACAAAGCTCGACAGGCCATTGCGCACCTTGGCGCTAAACATGCCGGTTTCGGCGCACGCGATCTCGCAGGCCTGGAAGAACGAGCAGCGATTGTCGCGCGCCAGCTGCTCGATCTTTTGGATCGAGGTGGAGCCGATACCGCGGCGCGGCGTGTTGATGACGCGCTTGACGCTCATCTCGTCTGCCGGGTTCACGATCATCTTGAGGTAGGCCATGACGTCGCGGATCTCGGCACGATCGAAGAATCGCGTGCCACCCACGATCTTGTAGGGCACGCCCGCGCGCAGGAACATATCTTCGAGGATACGCGACTGGGCGTTGGTGCGGTAGAACACGGCGATATCGTCGTAGCTCGTGCCTTTGGCATGCAGTTTTTCGATCTCGCCGGCAATCCAGCGGCCCTCATCGCGCTCATCGCTCGCCTGGAAAGCCTGGATCTTCTCGCCATCGCCCTCGGCCGTAAACAGACGCTTGTCCTTGCGCTGCGAGTTGTGGCGCACCACGGCGTTGGCGGCGCTCAGGATATGGCCCGTGGAGCGGTAGTTCTGCTCCAGCTTAACGGTCTTGCAGTTTTTAAAGTCCTGTTCAAAGTCCAGGATGTTGGTGATGTCGGCGCCACGCCAGCTATAAATGGACTGGTCGTCGTCGCCCACGACCATGAGGTTTTGGTACTTGGCGGCCAGCAGGTTGGCGATCTCGTACTGGACGTGATTGGTGTCCTGATACTCGTCGACGCTAATGTAGCGGAAGCGCTCTTGGTACTTGTCGAGCACCTCGGGGCGGGTGCGCAGCAGCTCGAGCGTGCGCACGAGCAGGTCGTCGAAGTCCATCGCGTTGGCGGCGCGCAGGCGACGTTCCAGCTCCAAGTAGACCTGCGCGGCCTTTTTGTCGTTGGGGCTGTCGGCGGATTTAAGCATGTCCTCGGGGCCGATCATGGCGTTTTTGGCCGAACTGATCTTGCTGCGGATCATGTTGATGGGGAATTGCTTTTGCTCGATACCGAGCGCCTGCATAATATCGCGCACCATGCGCTTGGAATCGTCGTCATCGTAGATGGTGAACTGACCGGTGTAGCCCAGCAGGTCAGCGTCCTCGCGCAGCATGCGCACGCACATAGCATGGAAGGTGCACACCCACATGCCGCGGGTACCGCTGGGGATGAGTGCCGCCAGACGCTTGCGCATCTCGGCCGCGGCCTTGTTGGTAAACGTGATGGCAAGGATCTGCCAGGGCTTAACGCCCAGGTCGCCGAGCATATGTGCGATGCGAAAGGTCAAGACGCGGGTCTTGCCCGAGCCGGCGCCGGCAAGGACCAGCAACGGACCCTCGGTGGTCAGGACCGCCTCGCGCTGGGCGGGATTAAGGCTGTCGAGGTCGACGAGCGGCTTGGCGGGTTTGGGTGCCGGCGCGGGAGCGTCGTAGATGTCGAGCGGAACGAGCTCGGGCTCCGGCGCAGCGGGGGCGGTGTATGCATCGAGCGGCACGGGTTCCGGCGTGGGCGGCACGGGTACCGCGGCGTTCTTTTCCCAGGGCAAGGGCTGGGTCATGGGCGACTCCTCATCTGACGGACGGCGCGCCTGCGGGCGGCGCCATAGTTTGAGCCGTACCAGTATACCGAGCCGCGCGGACACCGACGCAAATCACACCACGACTCCGTGCGCCACCGTCAGGCCCGCCCCAGCGGATTTGGTGCAATGGAGCCACCGATGTCACGGCAACGGCAGCGAGCGGCGGCCAGAACGAACAAATTGGCATGAAAAGAGGGCGGCATAGACCTTTTGGTCATGCCACCCTCTTTGAATGACAAGTTGTCGTTCTGGCCGCCGCGCAGCGTCAACCAAGCTACAGGCCGAGCATAGGCTCCAAGACGAAGAAGTACGCAAGCACCACGATGCCCAGAATGATGCGGTAGACGCCGAAGCACTTGAAGTCGTGACGGCGGACGAAGCCCATAAGCCACTTGATAGCGATGAGCGAAACCACAAAGGCCACAACGCAGCCCACGCCCAGGATGGCGACCTCGTTGGCACCGAACGTACCGCCCTTGATGAAGTACTTGACCAGCTTGAGCGCACTCGCGCCAAACATGACAGGGATGGCCAGGAAGAACGTAAACTTGGACGCCACCGAACGCGTGCAGCCCAAAAGCAGGCCGCCGATGATGGTGGAACCGGAGCGCGACGTGCCCGGAATCAGCGAAAGCACCTGGAAGCATCCGATGCCCAGGGCGGTCTTCCAGCTCAGGTCCTCGAGCGTGGTGATGGAACCAAAGTCCAGATTCTCGTCATCGTCCTCATCCTCAGCGGTAGCCGCGGCGGGCGCCGCAAAGTGCGCACCGGCGGGACGTCCACCCGACACCACAGCACGCGAACCAAACGAACCGGCAACGGCCATTTCCTCGCGCTTGCTCGCGCGCCAGTTCTCGATCGCGATAAACAGCACGCCGTACACAATAAGCGCCAGCGCCACGACGGGAGCATTGTAGAAATGCTCCTCCATCCAGTCGTTGAGCGGCAGACCGATCGCCGCGGCGGGAATGCAGCCGAGCACAATCTTGCCCCACAGCACCCAGGTGTCGCGACGGCCCTCCTTGCCCTTGCTGGGCGAGAACGGATTGAGCTCATGGAAGAACAGCACACAGACGGCCAGAATGGCCCCGAGCTGAATCACGACCAGGAACATATTCCAGAACGTCTCGCTCACGTTCATCTTGACGAACTCGTCCACCAAGATCATGTGACCGGTCGACGAAACAGGCAGCCATTCGGTGATGCCCTCGACCAGGCCCATGAAGGCAGATTTTAGAAGCTCGATAATATCCAAAGGGACCCCCTCGTTAGACACCCGCCGATATTGTTCTGCGGACGGTGCGGGCGATGTCCCATTATCAGCCGTTGGCGGCGCGCCTGCGCCTACCCTTACCAAAAAACTCGTCCGTTCACAGAATTGCGAGCGGTCAAACCGAAATCCTTGGGTATAACTGCAACAAGATAAAGTGTCCGGCGGCCAACGCGCCCGCGCCCGCCCGACGCACGAGCCCCGCGCCCGTGCGATAGACCAAGGAGGAAACCATGAACGAGGGCTACACCAAGGTATTTGTTTCACTCGACGGTACTGAGCAGCAGGATTTTGTGCTCGCACGCGCCATCAAGGTCGCCGCGAACAACGGCGCCAAGCTGATTATCGGCCACGTTATCGATTCCACGGCGCTCGAGAGCGCCGGTTCCTATCCGGTCGATCTGGTCAACGGCCTAGAGGAGGCATTTAAGAACTCCATCGCCAAGCAGCTCGAAGAGGCCAAGGCCAATCCCGACATTCCCGAGGTCGAGGTCATGATTCGCGCCGGCCGCATTCGCGAGACGCTCAAGGACGAGATGCTCGACGTGGTTAAGCCCGACCTGGTGCTCTGCGGCGCACGCGGCCTGTCCTCGATCAAGTATGCGCTCCTGGGCTCGATTTCGACGTTCCTGCTACGCAATACGGACTGCGACATTCTGGTCGTGAAGTAGGTTCCTTCCCGCCGGCGCAAGGCCTGCGGGGTTATCACGCCGACGTCCTCGCCGCTTCGCGGCTGCGGGATGTCGGCTTTGATAACCCCTCCCGGCCTTGCGCCTTCGTCACCGTACTTCAGCGAGTTGTCTGATTGAAAAATAGCGTGCCGCCCCGTTTGGGGCGGCACGTTTTGTTCGAGGCGGACATCTGCCGTGTGCGTTACTCGAAGTATTGAAACTTGTTGGTTGAGAAGGCAAACGTGACGACAAAGCCTTTGCCGGAGTCGGATGCTGCGGTGACGTCGATGCCCATCTTGGAGCACAGGCGCGCCACCAGATAGAGACCGATGCCCGTTGCACGCTTGGTGGTGCGGCCGTTGTCGCCGGTAAAGCCCTTCTCGAACCCGCGCGGCAGGTCTGCCGCGCACACGCCGCAGCCGTTGTCCGCGACGGTAAGCTCGATGCGCTCGCTCGCCAGACCCTCGTCCAGCAACGCACCCGAAAACACGATCTTTGCGCCGTCCTCACGCGCATATTTAATGCTGTTCTGAATGAGCTGGCCCAGAATAAACTCGAGCCATTTCTCGTCGGTAAAGACCTCAAAGTCGAGGTTCTCGCACACCGGAGCCACGTGCGCCGCGATAAGCTCGCGCGCGTTGGCTTTAATCGCGCCCGTCACCAAGGTCTTGAGATCCCAGCGGCGAATCAGGTAGTCGCGCTCCACGACTTCCGAGCGCGCATAGTACAGAGCTTGGTCGATATAGCGCTCCACGCGGGCAAGCTCGCGTGCCAGATCGTCCACGCGCGACAGGTCGTCTTCGCTACCGTCCAGGTTTTCCAAAATCAGATGAGCCGCCGCCAGGGGCAGCTTGGCCTCATGGACCCAGCTCTCGATATAGTCGCGATAGTCATCGGTCTGACGGCGGCCTTCGGCAACCTCGTCGCAAGCGGCTTTGCCCACCCGGCGCAAGACCTCGTACTCGAGCTCGCCCTCGGCATAGGTCGGGCATTGCACCATCTCCTGCACCCATGCGGGACTCTCGAGCTCCTCGGCCGCACGCTCCAGCTGGCGCAGAAAACGACGACGGCGCGCGTACTCGATCACGATGCCGAGCATGCCAAAGATGAAGGACACGCCAACCGCCACGACCACGATGGAAACGGGTGCGCCGGCGACCGTCAGCACAAAGCAGCTCAGCAGCACGCCGCACGTCCACACGGCGACGGGAAGCAGCGCATCTTTAAAGAACTTGCCAAACGACATAGCCGGCCCCTAGACCGAATAGCCCTGGCCGCGATGCGTGGTCAAATACCCCTTGATGCCGATTTTTTCGAGCGTGGTACGCAGGCGGTTGATGTTGACGGTGAGCGTATTGTCGTCCACAAAGGCGTCGGAGTCCCACAGGTCCTGCATGATGGCCGAGCGCGAAACGATCTTGCCCGCGCGGCTCAGAAGCAGCGAGAGGATACGCAGCTCGTTTTTGGTGAGCTCGGTGCTGGTGCCCGTTTGCGTGTTGGTGACCATGGAGCGTGCGAGGTCAATCTCCAGTCCCTTGTGGACGAGCGTGCTGCGCTCGCCCGCCGCCGCGGTGCGACGCAGCAAGGCATTGATGCGTGCCACGAGCACACGGGCGCTATAGGGCTTGGGAACAAAGTCGTCCGCGCCGAGCGTCATGGCCATGACCTCGTCGTTCTCGGTCGTGCGCGACGTGAGGACGATGATGGGGACCTCGGATTCGCGGCGAACCTCGTGGCAGATATGCTGGCCGTCCTTGACGGGAAGCGTGAGGTCGAGCAGCACCAGGTCGGGCGCGGCGGCGAGAATATCGCGCGAGACATGCTCAAACGATTCGCATGCCTCAACCTCAAAACCGGCGCGGGCAAGGATGTCGATAAGCTCACGACGAATGGGCTCGTCGTCCTCAACGACATAGATCAGCGCCATGTGTCCTCCCATTTCGCGTAACTTGCACCTTTCACACCATTATGCCCACAGCGTCGCGAGTACACGCCTCGCGCGGTGCCAGGTGACAGAACTGTTCGCGAGCGGGGCCGTTTTGTCCGCCTCGCACTCGCAGCGGTGGCGGGGACCAAAATGATTCTTTAATCCCCGTCCCAGAAACATCATTTAGCGGCGGGCACGGAGCTTTTCGTAGCCTTCGGCGAAGAAGGCGACCGTGGCGGCGTCGGAGTCGGCGGCGTCGGAGTCGGCGGCGGCAACCACACCGTGCTCGTCGCTCACCAGGAACAGGGCACCCTTGAGCTGCGCGGGAATATCTACGCGCGTGACCGGGATGCCCTTGGTCTGGGCCAGCTGCTCAATGAGCGTCGCCGTGCCGCACAGGCACTCGTCCTCCGGCGCCACAAAGGCCAGCTCACCGTCGTTGACGGCAGCGAGCAGCTCAGGCGCCACGCCGGTCTCGTCGGCCTCGGAGCGGGCCTCGGCGGAGCGGGCACGCAGCGCCTTGGCCGAGGTGTCAGCCAGCGGCTCGTACTCCCCCACCGTCATGGCGGCATTGCCGTTGACATCGATCACCAGCATGAGCACGCCGTCGTGCGCAGTGTAATCGCCCTCGGCAAGCGACCACTCAACGTGCTGCTTGGCCCAGCTGAGCATGTTATGGGTAAGCGGCTCGCCCTGCACCAGGCGCTCGGACAGTGCGCGAATGTGGCGGTTGAGCATGGGCACCTTTTTGTTGGACATGCGCCAACGGCAGACAAGCGCGGGCTTGTCGAGCGTAAACTTCTCGACCGCCTCCTGATTGGCGCAAAAGTCCTCGTACGCACGCTGATCCTCGGCATTGCCAAACAGCTCGGCATCATCAATCTGGGGCATGGTTGTACCTTTCGTGTTAGTCATTCCGTCCTCTTATACCAAAAAGACGGCCCTCCAAACGGAGCGACCGTCTTTTGCAGAGATTATTTTGTCCCGGGGCGAAACTTAGTGCCTAAAGTGGCGGGCGCCCGTAAACACCATCGCAATACCATGCTCGTTGCAGGCCTGGATGCTCTCGTCGTCGCGCTTGGAGCCGCCGGGCTGGATGATGCAGGTCACGCCGTGCGCGGCAAGCACGTCGACGTTGTCGCGGAACGGGAAGAATGCGTCGCTTGCGCAGGCAAAGCCGCCCTTCTCCACGCCCTCACGCTCGCAGAAGTCCTCGGCACGCTCGCAGGCAAGCAGTGCGGAGTCAACGCGGTTAGGCTGACCCGGGCCCATGCCAATGCCGGCCTTGCCCTTGGAAACCAGGATGGCGTTGGACTTGACGCCCTTGCAGACCTTCCAGGCAAACTCGAGCTCGGCCATCTCGGCGTCGGTGGGCTTGCGGTCGGTGGGGAACGTAAAGGTCGCGGGATCCTCGGTCACGTGGTCGACCTCCTGCACCAGCATGCCGCCGTCGACGGAGCGCAGCTCCACCTGGGCGCCGTGGTCCACGCCGCCGGTGGCCAGCACGCGCAAGTTGGGGCGCTTGGCCATGCGCTCGAGCGCCTCGGCAGTGTAGCTCGGGGCGATGATAACCTCGACGAACTGCTTGTTCTGATCGGCAAAGTGCTCGACCAGCTCATAGGGAACCTCGCGGTTGCAGGCGATGATGCCGCCAAAGGCGCTCTTGGGATCGCAGGCGAAGGCGCGGTCGTAGGCAGCCGTGATGTCCTCGGCAACAGCAGAACCGCAAGGGTTCTGGTGCTTGAGGATCACGCAGGCCGGCTCGTCGAACTCGCGGACCAGGTTCCAAGCGGCATCGGCATCCAGATAGTTGTTGTAGCTGAGCGGCTTGCCCTGGATCTGCTCGGA
The DNA here is from genome assembly GCA_958403395.1 of uncultured Collinsella sp. Classification (GTDB taxonomy): domain Bacteria; phylum Actinomycetota; class Coriobacteriia; order Coriobacteriales; family Coriobacteriaceae; genus Collinsella. Next base: position 31,490 of record CATXXF010000012.1, on the reverse strand, counting down.
GCCAACGAGCGGGAACTGCGAGCTCGCGGTGTTCTCGCAGCCCTCGGCAAAGCGGTAGACCGTAGCCTTCTGCTGAGGATTCTCGCCATAGCGCAGGTCGTCGACCTTCTCCAGCGAAATCTCGAGCTTGGCAGAGGTGTCCGCCACGTCGCTTGCCTGGGCGGCAAGCCAACGGGAGATAGCCGTGTCGTAGGCGGCGGTGGTCTGGTAGACCTTCACCTGCAGGCGACGACGGGTGGAAAGCGTGGTGCAGCCACCGGTCTCGTGCATCTCGGCCAGGACGGCATCATAGTCGGCCGGGTCGGAGATGACGGTAACGCTCGCGGCGTTCTTGGCAGCAGAGCGCAGCATAGAGGGGCCACCGATGTCGATGTGCTCGATAGCGTCCGCGAAGGTGACCTCGGGGTTGGCAACGGTCTTCTCGAACTCGTACAGGTTGACGACGACCAGGTCGATCAACTTAATGCCGTGCTGAGCCGCCTCCTGCATGTGCTGCTCGGAATCGCGACGGGCCAGCAGCGCGCCATGAACCTTGGGGTGCAGGGTCTTAACGCGGCCGTCCATCATCTCGGGATAGCCCGTGAACTCCTCGATGGGGGTTACGGGAATGCCCGCGTCCTCGATGGCACGAGCCGTGCCGCCCGTAGAGATGATCTCGACGCCAAAGTCGTCAACCAGCGTCCGTGCGAAATCGACGACGCCCGTCTTATCGGTAACCGAGATCAACGCGCGTGCGATCTTCACATCAGATCCCATGCAGTCCTCCTGTCTGGTACGCCGCCGTGCTCTGTGAGTCGGTGATACGTCGATCTGCAGCGCTCGCGCAGCGGCATTGAAAATACTGATTTAATGTAGCGCATCGAGCGCATCGATGCACCCCGCAACGGGCGCATGTGCAGAAAAAGTTTGCGAGCGGAGGGGATGGGCATGGCACCGGGCACGGTGAGTTCATGGAACACAGGGGCACCATAATTAGATGCCAATGGCGTGGTAGAACTGTGCTCGATATGCATCCGCAAAAGAAAGAGGCACCATGGTCTCGCGGGTTCTCTACCGACCGTTTGATACCGAAGACTTCGACGCCATCGCGCTGATTCTGCAGCAGCTTTGGCATAACAATTCGGATAACGATGAGTACAACCGCCTTGAGGCCGCGTGCGACCTTGCCTATTGCCTTTCGTCGTCGACGTTTTCACAGGTTGCCGTAATCGACGGTCAGGCGCGTGGCATTTCGCTCGCGCATGCGGGACAGAGCTCCGGCGCCACTATCAACGAGCATTGGATGGATACCGAACGCGCGCTGCTATCGCAGATGCGTGAGCTAGAGCCCGATGCGTGCGCCGAGTATCTCTCGTTTGTGCGCGCAACCATCCGAACCAACAACCGCCTGCTCGAGAGCAGCCCGTTGCCGCACGACAACGAGGTCACGCTGCTTGCCGTGGATCGCGATGTCCATGGCCTGGGCGTTGGCACGGTTCTGCTCGATGCCGCCGTCTCGCACCTGTCCTCGCTTGGAGCGACGAGGGCGCACCTGTACACCGACTCCAACTGCTCGTGGAAGTTCTACGAGCTGCACGGCTTTAAGCGCACGGCCACGCACCGCGCCAACCGCGAAGAGCGCCGTCACGACATGCCGCGCGAAAGCTTCCTCTACGAACTCGATCTAACAGCCTAAACCCAGCAGCCATACCTAGTCATTTAGGGATGTTCCCAGTGATTAGTCGTTGGGGACAGCCTTCGTAGGTAGCGCATAAAAATGGGATGGATCCGTCGGCAGTCGCCGGAGAAGATCCATCCCAAAAATCAGAGCGCGCTAGAACGTTCCGCCGCCGCCTCCGCCGACGCCGCCGCCTCCGCCGCCAGAGAAGCCGCCGCCTCCGCCGCCGCCCGAGCTGTCGGAGCTCGACGCCAGCTCACGGATACTCTCGTGATACACGTCATCGAACGAATCGAGCGGAGACTCGATACCGTAATGATGGTAGTACCACCAGTAGCAGGGGTAATTGTCGTAGAAGCCGTCGGCCTCGCGCACCTCGGGAGGAACAGCCTCGGCAAGCTGACGCAGGACTTCCTTCGAAACGCCCAGCGCCACGCCCATCACCAGAAGTTTATTCCACAGGACCAGATCGCCGGGGACGGCTTCCTTTAGGCGCGTGAAGTCCTCGAGCCAATGCTTGAGCGCCTTGCAGCGAGCCGCCACCTCGGCGCCCTCCGGCGTAAAGCGGCGGAAGGTGAGACTCACGCCAATGCCCACAAGCACGATGGGCACCGAGATAATCGCAGCGATAACGTTTGCCTGCGCGCCATCGGTAAAGAAAATGGATCCAATAGGAATAAAGGCAATTAGAATGCCCAGGACCAGGCCAAACACCATTGCGACAATGCCGTCCGAGGCAACGTACTCGCTATCGGCCAGCTTGCCCTTAACGGTGTTCTGATAGTCCTCGAGCTTGTCGCCCACGGGCGTAGCGTGCTGTTTGACGTAGTGCTGCAGCTCGTCAAACGTGCGCGAGCGATCGCCGTTCTCGTCAGGCTTAGCACCGGCAAAGAAGACCTTGAGCACCATGCGGTCAATGCCCTTGGCCGACTTCCAGCCCGCATCGCTCACCGTCACACGATACGTCTGCTCTTCTTTTTCACGCCCCAACAGACCCTTCTTGGCCTTGGTCGCGGTCGCCTGCTCCAGCTTAATCACACGGTCGTCAGTGAGCTTCATGAGCGTGGCGATATATGCCTGATCGGGCACCTCGTTCCAGCTCATAAGGGCCGAAAGCACGGCGGGATGGTCGGCCGAAGGCACATCGCGGAAATATTCGTCCTGGAAAAGCGGCTTGGGCTTGCGGCGGCGCAGCTTGAGCGCAACGATTGTGCCGGTAAAGGCCACCGCCGAGACAACACTTAGCACGGCAAGTGCATTGGCAATCATGCGAGCGTGAGCGCGGCGGGCGTTAGCTTCGTCGGCCCATTCTTTCTCTTCGCTCAGGATCGTTGACATGCGCTCTTCGCCCGAAGCGGCAAGCTGCGGCACCCAGTCGCTGGGGAAGGCGATGCGCGCCTCGGCGAATTCGCCCTGATGCACGCAGGGAATGGTATAGGTGACCATGGGTTCGTCCGCATCGAGCGACACGTCGCCCGTCAGCGGGCCGTGGCCCCATGCGCGGAAGTTATCGCCCTTGACGGCCGCCGTCCCGGCAGCAGCATTTGCGAAGTACACTTCCATCTCGACGTCATCGGAATCCGCAGACCAGCCGTCACCCACGAACTTCCAGTAGAGCTCGGCGGTATCGGCCCAGTTCATGACCGCACCGGTCATGGTGTAGCTCACGTAATAGATTGCGCTGTCGCCGCTCTCGTGGGGGCTGAAAACCTTGATCTTTACGCCGCCGTCGGACTGCTCAACCGTATAGACGCCAGAGTCGCCCTTGTTCGCGCTATCGACCCTGTTAAACGCGGTGTCGTCTTCCTCGACGCTCAGCACATTGACGCCCGCCGCGCCGCCCTGCTGGTTGGTGCCCGTATTGATCTCCCAAAACACGCCGTTGATGTCGTCGTCGAAATCAAACTGGCGCCCCTCGACAACGGTCAGCGATCCATCGGCCTCAACCGTGACGCCGATGTAGGTTTGGCTCATGGAGTAGCCGTCGGCGTGTGCGGCGGCAGGCAGCAGCAACAACGCAAGCGCGACGAGTGCGCAGACGGAAGCAAATCGCGCGAATAGGCGGCGCTGCCGACAGGTCTTGGCAACGGGGGCGTTCATAGGCACATCCTTTGTCTGTGATACCAACAGCGTCATTGTCCCACGTTTACGGGCGCACATGACGAATATCTAGGCGACCGGAGCGCCAAACGGGATGAAAGTCACGCCCGCCGCCAGCAGCTAGTCATTGGGGACGTTCTTAAATGACTAGTCGTTAGGGACACTCTTTGGCATGGCATGCGCCAACGATAGATACCACTTCACAGCTCCGTCACAGGTGTAGCGGCTTTGTGTGGGCGCGGCATACGCTGATTGAGCCGCCAGCCGAGGGGCATAAAGCAGTTGAGCGAAAACGGTTTGCCCCTTTGCCGTCCGCTCGAGGATCATGTCCCCCTTTTCCGCGGAAACCCCGGCAGTTGCGAAGAGCTGCCGGGGTTTCTGTCGTTTGAGGGGTTGGACTGGCGGGCGGCGATCGAGCTGTCGAGCCAGTGGTCCGGCATGCGCAACGCGTGGCCTCGGCAACTTGCAGGCCACGGCAGCGTCTCCCCCACCGCGCCCCGCGCTATACTCGTCCGCATGGATATCAACGCACGCAACATAGCAACGCCCGCCGCGGACGCGCCAGCGACGCCACCCGCCTCCGCCCCCGCGCCCGTCGTGGGCCGTTTCGCCCCGTCGCCCTCGGGCCGCATGCACCTGGGCAACGTGTTCAGCTGCCTGTGCTCGTGGCTTTCGGCCCGCAGCCAGGGCGGCAGCATCGTGCTGCGCATCGAGGACCTGGACGATCGCTGCAAGCGCCCGGAACTTGCCGCTCAACTGATTGACGATCTGACCTGGCTGGGGCTCGAGTGGGACGAAGGCCCCTACTACCAGCACGATCGCCTGGATCTGTACGAGGACGCCCTGCGCCAGCTGCAAGACGCCGGCCTCACCTATCCCTGTTTTTGCACGCGTGCCGAACTCCACGCCGCGAGCGCGCCGCACGCCAGCGACGGCACGCCCATCTACCGCGGCGCCTGCAGAGGTCTTTCTGCTGATGAAATCACCCGCCGCAGTGCCCTGCGTGCTCCGGCCACGCGCCTGCGCGTGCCCACCGTCGACGACCTCGCCAGCGACGTGATCGAATTCGTGGACCGCACGTACGGAGCCCAATGCGAAGCACTCGCCACCGAGTGCGGTGACTTTTTGGTGCGCCGCAGCGACGGCGTGTTTGCCTATCAGCTGGCCGTGGTGGTCGACGACGCTGCCATGGGCGTCACCGAGATCGTACGCGGATGCGACCTGCTTGGTTCCACGCCGCGCCAGATCTATCTGCAACATCTGCTGGGACTGCCCACGCCGCACTACGCGCACATTCCGCTGCTCATGTCACCGGACGGCCGCCGCCTTTCCAAGCGCGATCGCGATCTGGACCTGGGCGAGCTCCGCACCCGCTTTGGCACACCCGAGGCGCTGTTGGGATGGCTCGCCGGGCAAACAGGCATCGCGCCGGACACCACGCCGCGTACCGCCGAGCAGCTGGTCGAGCACTTTAGCTGGGACGTCATCCGCGCGCATCGGGAGAACATCACTGTAACGGTCGAGTAGCCAGCCACCCCGCCTCTACGCAACATCCCAGGGCTGGAGTTCGTCGCCCAAGCGAACGATGCAGTCGTAGAGCACGGTGTGACGCTCGGCCGGGTTGGTATCCCGATGAAAATGCCCGTAGTACCAGCGCTTGTAGTCCAAGCGGTCTTCCAGCTCATCGAAAAATGCCGTAAGCCGATCAACGGAGGGGCAATTCCAGCCGGACGCTGGATAAAGCGTGGACGAAAGCATGCGCGTAGAGCAGGTGTGAGTGATCACGTAGTCGACCGTCCAGCCCACGCTGTCGAGCTTTGCCCGCGCCTCCTCAAAGTTGCGCTCGTCCGGCAGCTCCTGCGGCCACCAGCTGGAATACGGAATGCGGTATTCCTTGTCCACGCTCGTGGCGCCGCCCATGGTAAAGACCGTTGAGCCGTCGAGCTCAAAAACCTCGCCGCGCGTCAGGCGCCGTATGGGAGAGGTGTCCGACAGGCGCTGCGTCAGCCCACCGTGCCACAACTCCATGGGGCGCTCCGCCCAGTGATCGAAACGCTCGTGGTTGCCGTCGACAAACAGCACGGTATAGGGACGCGATTCCAGCCAAGCGATGTCGGCACATTCTTCGGCAGAGAAATCCCACGGAAAGCCAAAGTCGCCGGCGATAATCAGATAGTCGTCGCTCGTCAGACTATCCCCAAGGTCCCAGTCGCGCAGCTTTTGCATGTCGACGCCGCCGTGAATATCGCCCGTCACATAGACCGTCATCGGATCACCACTTCCCTGTAAGTCGCTAGCCCGCATTCTGCACGATCACTAAGCCAACCGTTCCAGCCCTTAGGGCTTACCCCTCGTTCTTCCATCCAAACGGGTCAAGCACCCAAAAAACCAGATCGAGCACGCCGCCGGTCATCATGGCGCCGGCAAGGGCCATGCAAACGTGCAGAGAGACGGCACTTCGGAGCACGTCGAACGGCCCCAGAACAGCCAGCAGCGCAACCGCTGTGCCGGCAAGGCACAACGCGAGGCACGGCCACGCGTCCTTGACGCACTTCTTTGCGAGATGCTTGGTGTTGTCACTCATCAATATCGAACTCCTTAGAGGGTCGTTGTTCAGATACATGCCGCCGCGACAGAACGGATCGGCAGGGGAAGTGTCACATGCCGTGCGGACACAAATGCCGATCGCCGTCACTTACCTACCGTTCACAAAAAAGCAGTCCGATTAATTTCCACGAAGATCTTGATCTCTTCCTCGGTCAGTGCGATCCTTCGATCAAGCTTCCTGGATAGGGGCTGGAAGATGAGACGGATGTCTCTAGGCACAACACCATAACGCCCGATCACCGTTATGGCTTTCGTCTAGAGCTGGGAGACCAGCTTTTTTGTTAGCGATGCTCCCTTTCAATCTCCGGCACTCCAAGAGCGCAGGCCTGTTGTTTTGACTACTTTAGACGAAAGGGTTTCGCTATGAGCACCGACATTATTGTTCGCTTTACCGACAGCTACGAGCAAAAAGTTGGAGACATTAAAAAGATCGTCGGGCTGATGTCCCCCAAATCCATTATCAAAATTATCGACACGCTCGATCTCGATGCCAACCCCCGCAATTCCCGTTTGGGCTCAGTGACCGATGCTATTCAGGCATCCATTCGCGCTGATGAACTTTCTCACACGCAAAAGCTCTTCCCTTTTAAATCAAAGGGAATTCTGCTTGCGTCCTCGAGCTACGAGCCCCTTGATCGCGGGCGTTATCGTCTAAGCTTTGCTTCTCACGACGAAGTTGAGGGAATTCTTGACGGCGGCCACAACACACTCGCAATCGGCAGCTACATTCTCAGCGAAGCCGAACATGCACTTGGCAATCGACCTCCCAAAAAGAACGAAGTCACAATCTGGGATTCATTCAAGCAAACATGGATGAACCGTCGAACCGATATTGAAGAGTATCTATCACTTCTCCGTGAAGAAAAAGCAGCCCTCAAAGAGAAAGGCATAAGCACTCTAGACTTCTCGATTCCTGTCGAATTGCTCGTTCCAACCAACCCAAACGATGCGCTCTGCGTTGAGAACTTCCGCACCTCACTTTTGGAAATCTGCGACGCTCGCAACAATAACGCTCAACTCACACAAGGCACCAAGGGCAATCAGGAAGGTCTTTTTGATTCCTTTAAGGCTCTTTATGCCGAAAAATATCCTGAATTTGCAGCCAAAATCAGCTGGAAAACCAACGACGGCAACCCCATTGAATCCAGAAAGCTTGTCGCACTCTCTTGGATCCCGTTATCGCTCATCTCAAGTAACGTCACCTCTGGCGACATCGAAGCGCCACAACTTCCCCTAGTCTATAGCGGCAAGGAGAAGTGCCAGGAAAAGTTCTTGCAGCTTATGAGGGATGACCGAGTAAGCAAAGCTGCTGGTTCAGCGCGCCGCGAACTCAAGAATCCGCAAGTTCTTAGCGCGCTCAAAGTGGCTACGGACCTTCCCGGTCTATACGATGAAATCTATTCGCGTTTCCCCAAGCACTACAACAAAACAGGAAGCTACGGAAAAATCGGCGCCGTTAAGAGCCTTAAGAATAGTCGCAATGAATACAAAACTCCCTTCTTTGAAAAGGCAACGGACAATCCTGTTCCTGATGGCTTTATCTACCCCCTAGTCTGCGGCCTCCGTGCATTGATGGAAGCAGATGATCAGGGGAAGGTGTATTGGAAAACCGATCCTCACAAGTTTCTCGATAGCCCCGCATTTGAAAACGTCGTTGCCCAGTACAGCGGCGTCATCCAACAATCCGATTACGATCCGCAAAAGGTCGGCAAAGGCGCTATGAGCTACACCGCCGCAGAGAACTCCATGAAGCTCGCAGTTCTTATGGGCTAGCGGCCTTGAAGGAGCGCCATATAGGCAAACGGAAGTGTCGAGCAGAGAGGCACCCTCCTTCATATTTGATCGAGCGGACAGCACTTTAGCACTTGAGTGCTGTCCGCCTGGCTCGCCGAACAAACTTAAACTGCATCGGCACAACGCATCGTTCCGATATATATTTTTTTAGCCCTTAAACACCATATCGTTGTGATATTCAATAAACTCCGCCCTAGGACTTGATTGTTTGGGCAGTGTAATTCGCTCACCGTTATAACGCCATAGGTACTCATCTTCGGGCGCCTCGTGCCTAACCATGCTAGACACTATAATCTTCAAATCCTTCGTTATGGTTATAAGCCCTTGGTCAAATGCCCTATCGTGAAGAGCATTCAAAAGCAATCCGTTGTCTGGCGCAAGCCTCTCAGTTTTGGGATCGGACGCCTTCCATGGCTTGATGTGGCTCGCTACCAGTAATTTCTGATTCGATAGACCTGTTAAACAGCAATGCGAGTTGTAATTAACGAGCAATGTATTACGAAAGAACTGCTGATTAACGCGGGTTGAGATAATCACATCACGATCTCGTCCTTCCGGCAAGCTAGCTCCAATTGCATCTTGCAGATCGTCGCTCATCACATCGCCCGAATCAAGTTGATCAAGCTGGCCAAAGAAAGCATCAGCCGCTTCCTCAATCAACTCGTCGCCACCCGATGAGTACTCCGCCCATACCATCTTGTCCATCTTGCTGGCATTAACCATTCCCACCTTGCCGCGCGCACGACGTCGTTCATCAAACGAAGCGAGGTTCCATATCTTCAAGGAAACCGCTGCCGGCGTTCTACCGATGGCGCGAGCTAACGTCTGCACGTCCTCACCTTTGTCATCAATCAACCTTGCAGGCAGAGCAAGGTACAAAAACAACGCCGCCAGGGTTTCTTCCCTCGACCAGTTTTTTCTTCGCTCCGCCATATCGACCATCTCGCTTGCACGTCATTTGCTCAGTGAGACCAGGATAACCCAAAGTACCCGATTCAAAACTGTCCCGGACGATTCCCCGCGCCACCCAAAAACTCATCCAACATTAATCTTGGCTCAAGAATCGCTTAATCTATAACCTGCACTATAGAGTTCGACCAAGGGCGGGGCGGCGCCGCGCAACGCAGGCCGCCGAACGCAACGCTCGCGCCCAGGCAGATCGCCTGGCGTCGCGCCCATCGAACGAAAGGACAGGTCATGGACGACCTCGAAAAAGTTGAAACCATCCGCACCAAGTGCAACGTGAGCTACACCGATGCCAAGGCCGCGCTCGACGCCGCCGACGGCAACGTTTTGGACGCCATCATTTGGCTCGAGTCGCAGGGCAAGACGCAGACCACATCGGCGCACGCCGCCACCGAGTCCGTGCCGGTCGATGAGCCCTCGGCCGAGATGGTCGCCGCGCAGGCCGCCTACGAGAAGTCGAGCGAAAAGACCGACTTCTCCAAGAAGATGGACAGCGTGTGGGAGTACCTCAAAAAGCTCTTCCGCCTGAGCCTGGACACCAAGTTTATCGCCACGCGCCGCGATGCGATCATCCTCAACATCCCCATCCTGATCCCCATCATCGCCCTGTTTGCCTGGGGCGCTACGATTTGGCTGATGCTGATTGGCCTGTTCTTTGGCATGCGCTACCGCATCGACAGCGACGGCGACGTGCCCGGCAGCATCAACAACCTTATGAATCACGCCGCCGACGCCGCGGACGACATCAAGCAAAATCTGAACGGCGACAAGTAATCGCAGACGGGGGCACACATGGCACGGATCCTGATCGTAGAGGACGAGGAGAAAATCGCCCGCTTTGTGACGCTCGAGCTGGAGCACGAGGGCTACCAAGTGGAGCACGCCGCTGACGGCCGCACCGCCGTGGACCTGGCGCTGGAGCGCGACTACGATCTGATTCTGCTCGATGTGCTGTTGCCACAGCTCAACGGCATGGAGGTCCTGCGGCGTGTCCGCAAGCACAAGGATGTGCCGGTGATTATGGTCACCGCGCGAGATGCCGTGATGGACAAGGTGGCCGGGCTCGATGCCGGCGCCGACGATTACCTGACCAAGCCGTTTGCGATTGAGGAGTTGTTCGCACGGATCCGCGTTGCGCTGAAGCGCTCGGAGGCCGTGCGGGCGGCTTCGGGCGTTGGCGGCGTTGGGGCCGGGGAGGGCGCTACGGGTGCCGCTGCGATACCCCCGGCTGGAGACTCGGCCAAGACCTCAGCCGCGCCCTCCCCCGCCGCGCTCACCGTGGGTTCGGTCGCGCTCGATCCCGACCGCCGCGAAGTCACGGTCGGCGGCTCGCCCATCGTGCTGACCGCCCGCGAGTTCGACGTCCTCGCCCTGCTTATGGCGCATGCCGAGACCGTGCTCACGCGCGAGCGCATTGCGCACGAGGCGCTGGGCTACGAATACGTGGGCGACACCAACAACGTCGACGTGCACATCGCGCACCTGCGCGCCAAGATCGAGGACGCCGGCGGTGCCCGCATCATCCAGACCGTGCGCGGGGTGGGCTATGTCTGCCGCGCGTAACGCCGAGGCCAAGCGCGTCACCTCCATCGCCCGCGCCATCAACTGGGTCTATATGTGGCGCCGCCTGATAAGCTACGTCTGGCTCGATCTGCTGCTGATGGTGATTGCGACGGCGATCCTCGTCTATGGATACAACCAGACGCTGCCCGACGGCGCGTTTACCGCAGGATGGATCCCCAGCGCCACCGTTCACGGCATGTCGCTGACGCCCGCGCGCGGCTGGGACCTGGCAACGCTCACCTATACCGTCGAGCTTGCGCGTACCACCAAGACTTTCCCCCTCGCGCAGGACCTCGTCGCGCTATGGCCTCTCTACCTTGTCGTTGTGGGTTGGCAGGTCATCAGCGTGCTCAACATGCTCGGCGGTGCCCGCCGTGTGCGCCGTACCATGGCACCGCTCAACGACTTGGCACTGCGCGTGGACGAACTCGGCCGCATGCAGCTCTCCGGCGGCAAGATGGAAACGCTGGAGCAGGCCATCGAGCGCGCAAGCGTCGACTCGCCGAGCGTCACTACCGGCGACGCCGACCTGGCAAGCATCGAGGTCGCACTCAACCGCCTACTGCGTCAGATGCAAGAGGCCAAGCTGCAGCAGATGCGCTTTGTCAACGATGCGAGCCACGAGCTGCGCACGCCCATCGCGGTGATTCAGGGCTACGTAAACATGCTCGACCGCTGGGGCAAAGACGACCCGGACGTGCTGGCGGAGTCTATCGCGTCCCTCAAGGCCGAAAGCGAGCACATGCAAGAGCTCGTAGAACAGCTGCTGTTTTTGGCGCGCGGCGATGCCGGGCGCACGGTCCTGCGGCGCGCGCATACCAACTTGGCTGCACTGGTCAGCGAGGTATGCGAGGAGTCACAGATGATCGATGCCGAGCACACGTATCGGCTGACTTTTGACACCTTGCTTGCCAGCGACCCGCGCTGCGACGCGCCCGTCGACGTGGCGCTCGTGAAGCAGGCTCTGCGCGTGATCGTGCAAAACGCCGCCAAGTACTCGGATGCGGGAACGACTGTCACATTTGGCATAACGCCGGATGCGGGCGCGGACACGATCGACATAAGTGTTGAGGACGAGGGCATCGGCATGAACCAGGAATCCGCAGCTCACGCGTTCGAGCGGTTCTACCGTGCCGACAACGCGCGCGATGCCGGCGCACAGGGTTCGGGTCTGGGGCTTGCGATCGCCAAGTGGATCGTCGACAGCCACGGCGGCGTCATCGGTGTGACCTCGGTCGAAGGGGTCGGCAGCCGCTTTACGATTCGCCTGCCACGATAGGAAGCCCCTCGGCATAAATAAAGGGATAGGGCCACGCGACCCTATCCCTTTTTGCCAGCTATGGCAGCTTGTGCGCTACTCGCGGCACAGGTGCACGGCGAAACCGGCGAACTCGCGCTTAAAGTACACGAGCTTGGTGCCGCCGTCGGGCAGCAGCACGCGCGACTCCTCGTTGACCTCGAGCCCGCGCTCGGCAAACCACTTCTCAGCTGCATCGATGTCGTTAACGGCAAAGCCGATGTGGCCTTTGGTGCCACGACCGTTCTGCTTCATGATCTCGACCAGCGAATCGTTGAAGTACGAAACCGGGGTCTCGATGACGGGCAGGCCCATCATCGTCGAGAACAGCTCCGCGATCTCCAGGGCGCCTGCCGGGTCGGTGGCGTTAATGCCCACATGGGCAACGCGCATGCCAAAGAGCTCGACCGGATTGGCGTTCTGCTCATTCATACAGTCAGCGCCTACTGAGCCATGACGTCGAGAACGGCCTTCTCGGCAGCAACGCGGTTCATGCCGGTCATGAAGGGCACGCCGCTCACGTACGGGCAGGTGAGGCCCTCGGGGGCAACGGTGGTGGCGATCAGCAGGTCGGCGCCCTCGTCGCAGTAGTCCTTGGCCTCGGAGATGGCACACTGCACGATCTCATACTTGCCGGCATAACCGTTGGCGTCGAGCATGGTGGCGACCTTCTGGGCAACAAGCGTGGAAGTAGCAGCGCCAGCACCGCAAGCCAAAACAATCTTCTTCATAGGTAATGTCTCCCTTCATGGTTTACTTTAGGTAAGTGTACCGCAGCGAGCGATGGCACTCAGCCTCGATGAGCTTTTATGCCAGTTTGCTTACGCGCTGCGTATAATACATCTAGTACGTGTTGCCATACCGCTCGCTTTACGAGCGACTAAGGACTCTGAAATGCCCGATTCTCGCACCCTCTGGACCGCCGTCGTTATCATCTGCATCGCCGTGTCGGTATTCTTTAGCGTCAAAAAACGCACCACGTTCAAGCGTCTGCAGCAGCTTATGGCCGCCAAGCAGTGGGACGAGTTCGATCGTTTGCTCGACGGCAAACTCACCAGCATGCTGTACCCGCGCTACAACCGCGACTACCTGCGTCTGAACTCCTATCTGCTGCGCGAGGACCACAAGCGCGCCGATGAGATGTTCGATTTGCTGCTGGGGCTCAATCTGCCCAAGATGCAGCGCGTCGACCTGGTGATCAAAGCCTTTAACTACTACGTTGGCCAGGAGGACCGCAAAAAGTCCAAGGAGCTTCTGCACGAGATCAAGGGCTTTGAGGGCGGTCAGGCCGAGGCGGTCGCACACGAATGCCAGCTGATGTACGACACGATGATCCTCAAGCGCCACAACGACATTCCCGAGCTGGAGCGTATGCTCGAGGATGTCGGCGACGACCCGGTCAAGCGCTGCCGACTGGAGTACCTGCTGGCCCTGCAGTACCAGAACAAGGGCGACGAAGCCAAGTTCCAGGAGTTCCTGGAGAAGTCGGGCCAACACTCGATGGCCGTCAACGCGTAACGAACGGCTTGTGCTAGACTTCTAGTCTCACGGGGGCGTGGCGGAATTGGCATACGCAGGAGACTTAAAATCTCTCGCCGCAAGGATTGTGGGTTCGAGTCCCACCGCCCCTACCATATGGAGCTTTCGAGCCCGTGTCCCCCAGGGATGCGGGCTCGCTTCTTTTAGATGCCGGTGGGACTCGAACCCGCGAGGGGGCGAGCGTTAAGCGGACGCGCAGCGTCCGAAGCGAGCCGGCGAGGGCGCCGACAGGCGGCCGAAGCCAGTGCGTATTTGCGCAGCAAATGCGCGGACGTCCCACCGCCCCTACCATATGGAGCTTTCGAGCCCGTGTCCCCAAGGGATGCGGGCTCGTTTCTTTTACACGCCGGTGGGGCTCTAAGTTGCGGTGGAATAGTTCCTGTTTTGGCAGTTTACCAGCCCATTTAGGAACTATTCCACCGCAACTTAGGTTGGTGTTCCCACATTTTCCAATGGAAAAACGTGGCTGTCTCCCACATTTTCCGATGGAAAAACGTGGTTGTCTCCCACATTTTCCGATGGAAACTCCCAAATGGCCTTATACTAGCCGAGAGGGTTGGGAGGCAATATGCAGCGACAGCTTATGAGTGAACTTATCGCTTGGAAATCAAGGGCGAATCGCAAACCTCTCTTGCTTAAGGGAGCCCGCCAGACAGGAAAGACTTGGCTTCTTAACGAATTCGCAAGCCAGCAGTATCGAAACGTCATTCGTTTTGACTTTATGCTCGAGCCGAGCACACGCTCGCTGTTCGATGGGGACCTCGACCCCAAGCGCATCATCTCCCAGATAGAACTCCTACGTGGCCAAACCGTAACGCCGGAAGACACGCTCATCATCTTCGACGAGATCCAAGAAGCGCCACGCGGGATCACCTCGCTCAAGTACTTCAACGAGCTTGCGCCCGAATACCACATCGTAGCAGCCGGTTCCTATATGGGCCTCGCGCTCCGACGCGAAAACGAGTCATTTCCCGTCGGCAAAATCGACCAGCTCACCATGCGTCCCATGGGGTTTGCTGAGTTCGTTCGTGCCGTCGACGGCAACCCGCTCGCCGACGCCATCCTTGCCGCAGACATGAACCTTCTAGCAAACGTTACCGAAAAACTCGAGCACTTGCTCAAGGAATACCTTGTTGTCGGCGGTATGCCCGAAGTTGTCTCCACTTTCGCCGAGACACGCGACTTCATCGAAGCCCGAAGGCTTCAACAGCAAATCATCGAGGCTTACGAATCCGATTTTGGCAAACATGCACCCGCCCGCATCGTCGAGCGCATGAGGTTGGTTTGGAAATCCCTTCCCGGCCAGCTTGCAAAGGAGAACAAGAAGTTTGTCTATGGCGCCCTTCGTCCCGGAGCGCGCGCACGCGATTTCGAGGAAAGCCTCCAGTGGCTCACGGACTACGGAATCGTTCATAAGGTGCCACGTGCTTCCGCTCTAAAGGCGCCGCTCTCGAGCTACGAAGACCTCTCGGGCTTCAAACTGTTCTGCATCGACACCGGCATCCTCGGAGCGCTCTCCGGTCTCTCTCCGGCCATCGTTCTTAACGGATCCGCTGTTTTTACCGAGTTCAAAGGTTCGCTGACCGAACAATACGTCGCGCAGGAGCTTTTGCTCCAGGACAAAACTCCCGCGTATTGGTCCTCTACCTCCGGCAATGCCGAAACCGACTTTGCCATCGACCATGCGGGAACCGTGCTTCCGCTTGAGGTCAAGGCGGCAGAGAACCTTAAAGCGAAGAGTCTGAAAGTAGCCTGCGAAAAATTCAAACTCGAGCGTTGCGTGAGGAGCTCCCTGGCGGCATATAGAGACGAGGGCATGCTCATCAATATTCCGCTTTGGGAGATTGGGCAGATCGACAAGCTGGCATAGGCGCTGTGGGGACGCCCCGCAAGGACTGTCCCCAGGTGCCGGCTGTTGAGTTGCGGTGGAATAGGGACTGTTTGGTGCCCGAAAGGGCGATTTTAGTCCGTATTTCACCGCAACTTATTTAGAGGGCGCTGAGGCTGGGAGTCCATGCGATGGTGGGGGTCGCGCCGTCGAGGGTCTCGTTGATGGTGGCGGCCATACCGGCGAGCAGGCTGTTCTCGCTTACGGTGAGCGTCTTGTAGCCGCCGGCACGCATGAGTTCGCGGATCACCACGGCGCCAGCCAAGATCACGCCCGCGCGTTTGGGCTGTACACCCGGTAGCGCGGCGATGCCTTCCGCGTCCAACACAGACATGCGCTCGATAGCGGCCGAGACCTGCTCCAGCGACAGCTCGCGTAGGTGAACAAAGCTCGAATCGTACGGTTCCAGCTCGTGGACCAGAGCCACCAGCGTAGTCACCGTGCCACCCACCGCGACCAGACGCTCGGCGCGCTCAAAGTCGCTGGGCAGGCCTTCAAAATAGGCGGCGAACTGCTCGCCTGCCCACGCGGCAGCGGCAGCAAGCTCGCCGCGTGCGGGTGGCAGCGTCGAGAAAAACCGCTCCGTCACGCGGCGGCAGCCAATGTCCAGCGAGCGCGTCCCTTCTAGCGCAAAGACGCCACGCTCCGGCGCATAGACGCCCGTCGCGAGCTCCGTGGATCCGCCGCCCGAATCGGCAACAATGATGCGCTCGCCGGCAAAGTCGTGCGCCACGCCAAAAAACGTCAAGCGTGCCTCGACCTCGCCCGGAATCACCTGTGGCTCAAGCCCCAGATCGCGCAGGCCGTCCAGCAGCAGTGCTGCGTTGGACGCATCACGCGCGGCGCTCGTGCAGGTGGTGCAGATGCACGCGGCCCCAAAGCCACGAGCCTCGTCCACAAACATGCGGCACGCAGCGAGCACGCGCTCAACGGCCGCCTCGCAAAAGCGGCCCGTCGCGTCCACGCCCTCACCCAGATCGGTAATCTCGGTATGCTTGGACGATTCCACGATTGCCCCGCCCTCGACCTGGGCCAACACCAGTCGCGACGACACCGTTCCCAGGTCGATCGCGGCCACCTTATAGCGTTTGCAATTTGTCATTGCGAGCTCCCCTCCGGGCGCTACTCACCTATTTGCCGTTGGACACAACCGTCTGGCCCTCGACGCCGTTAAATCCAAACAGCATATCGAGCGTCTGAATGTACCACGGCGCGTCCTTGCCGACCTCTTCGATCTCCTTGGCCACCTCGCTGGCCTTCTTGGCGTTCGACGACTTCTTTTCAGCCGACGACGAGTCCGAATCGTCGTCCAGGCCCAAGACATCAATCCTAGTCTCGCCAGGCATCACCAGGCCCAGGTCCTCGGACGCCGCATCCTTGATGCCCTCCTCCGAGAGCAGCTTGTCGACGCTTTTTTGCAGCTCGTCGTTATATTGCTCGCGAATCTCGACCTGCTTGGCCAAGATGTCGCTCGAGCGCTTAGCCACGTACAGGTCGCGTACGGGAAAATACAGGCTCACGAGCGCCAGCGCCACGACAATGCCGATAAACAGCGGGCGCAGAGAGCCATGCGTAAAGTCATAGATCGCCTTGACCACCGCATTGTCATTGGCGTAGCGCATAAAGTCCGAGCCCGAAAGACGGCTCGAGGGCCTGCTCGACCTGTCGTGCATCTGGGCCGAGGGACGCGACGCATGCGACGAACGTGCCGGGCGCACCGGTCCATCTGCCGAAGTATTCACATGAGCATTGGGGCGCGAGGTACTTGTCGGGCGCTGCATGGAGCGGTCGGCGCCGGCGTAGGCGGACCCACCGAGCTGCACCGTGCGCGCACGGCGAGGCGACGGCTCACGCGAACCGGCGGAATAGTACCTGTTGTCGTAAATCTGATCCATGTGCGCCTTGTGCGGTTGAGGTTTGTTTGCGCTAAGTATTCTAGTTATAGCACGAGCGCCCGCACCGCCTTCGCCAGCCTTTGCTCGACATAAAAAAGGCGCTGAGTCATATGGCCCAGCGCCCAATGGTGCTCAACAGCGCCCGGCTGGAGCAAGGCAAATCCGAGTCTTCCCCGCCCCCGCGACCTCCGCGTGCCTAGCGAATGTTGTAGAACGCGGCCTTGCCGGCGTAACGCGCGCTGCCCTCGAGCTCGTCCTCGATGCGGATGAGCTGGTTGTACTTGGCGATACGGTCGCTGCGGCACGGGGCGCCCGACTTGATCTGGCCGGCGTTGACGCCCACGACCAGGTCGGCGATCGTGGAGTCCTCGGTCTCGCCGGAACGGTGGCTCACGATGCAAGCGTAGCCGGCCTCCTTGGCGGTCTCGATGGCCTCGAGCGACTCGGTGAGCGTGCCGATCTGGTTGACCTTGACCAGGATCGCGTTGGCGGCACCCAGCTCGATGCCCTTCTTGAGGCGCTCGGTGTTGGTGACGAACAGGTCGTCGCCCACCAGCTGCACCTTGTTGCCAATGCGACGGGTGAGCTCAACCCAGCCGTCCCAGTCCTCCTCGGCCATGCCGTCCTCGATGGAGATGATGGGATAGGTGTCGACGAGCTTCTCCCAGTAATCAACCATCTGGGCACTCGTGTACTCCACGCCCTCGCCCTTGAGCTCGTACATGCCGGTCTCGGCGTTGTAGAACTCGGTCGAGGCCGGGTCCATGGCGTACATGAAGTCGATGCCGGGCTTAAAGCCGGCCTTCTCCACGGCCTTGGTGATGTACTCGAACGGCTCGGCATTGGTCTTAAGGTTGGGGGCAAAGCCGCCCTCGTCGCCCACGCCGCCGCCCAGGCCGGCCTCGTGCAGCACGCCCTTGAGGGTGTGGTAGACCTCGGCGCACCAACGCAGGCCCTCGGCAAAGCTCGGAGCACCCACGGGCATGATCATGAACTCCTGGAAGTCGACGTTGTTGTCGGCATGCACGCCGCCGTTGAGAATGTTCATCATGGGCGTGGGCAGCAGGTGAGCGTTGACGCCGCCCAGGTACTGGTACAGCGACAGGCCCGCCGACTCGGCAGCGGCGCGGGCAACGGCCAGCGACACGCCCAGGATGGCGTTGGCACCGAGCTTGGTCTTGTTGGGGGTACCGTCCGCGGCAATCAGCGCGGCATCGACGGCACGCTGGTCGAAGGCGTCGAGGCCGACGACGGCATTGGCGCACTCGTTGTTGACGTGCTCGACGGCCTGAGAGACGCCCTTGCCCAGATAGCGGCCCTTGTCGCCATCGCGCAGCTCGCAAGCCTCAAAGGCACCGGTCGAAGCGCCCGAAGGCACCATCGCGCGACCGAAGCTACCGTCCTCGAGCACAACCTCGACCTCGACGGTGGGATTGCCGCGGCTGTCGAGCACCTCGCGACCGTAAACGTCCAAAATATCGCTCATGTTGTCTCCCTCTCACTTGGAAACGTAGTGGATGCAAGCGACCGGCTGACCGTGCACCATCGGTGCGTCTCCGTAAGTTAGCCATGTCGCACTTTTTGCATTATGCCCTAAGTTAGCCGAGGGATACACTTGATTTTCGAAAAATTTAGCGGGAGCGATGAGGCGTGTCAGCCCGTCGTTCCCGCAGTCTTACTCCTCCGCCTTTGCGGCATCCCACAGGTCGTTGAGGCCGTGGGTCGAAAGCTCGGCAAGATCCACGTGGGCATCGGCCGCCATCTGCTCCATCGCAGCCCAGCGACGGCGAAACTTGGCCGTGCTCGCGCGCAGGGCGCTCTCGGCGTCGATACCCTCCTTGCGCGCGACGTTGACCAGGGCAAAGAGCAGATCGCCAAACTCCATTTCGCGCTCGGGCGAGCCAGGGGCCTCGGCCTCAAACTCGGCACGCTCCTCGGCGACCTCGTCCCACACATCCTGGACCGTCTCCCACTCAAAGCCCACGGCAGCCGCCTTGCGCGACACCTTCTGAGCCTGCATTAGCGCCGGCAGATGCGTGGGCACGCCGTCGAGCAGGCCCTCGGGCGCAGCCTCGCCTGCCGCCACGGCCTTGTCCTTGGCAGCCCTCTCGGCAAGCTTGACCTCGTCCCAAATCTTGAGTACCTCGTCGGAACTGTCGGCATCTACATCGCCAAACACGTGCGGATGACGGCGGATGAGCTTGGCATCGATATCACGCGCCACGTCGGCCAGCGTAAACTCGCCGGCGTCCGCCGCAATCTGCGCATGCAGCACGACCTGCATGAGCACGTCGCCCAGCTCCTCGCGTAGGTGAACCGCGTCGTCCGCCTCGATGCAGTCGAGTGCCTCGTAGGCCTCCTCGATCATGTTCTTGCCGATGCTGCGGTGCGTCTGCTCACGGTCCCACGGGCAGCCGTCGGGCTGACGCAAGCGCCAGACGATCTGCACCAGATGTTGTAGCTCGGCCGACGCGTCGACCAGCGTGGACAAATCGCGCGAGCCCTCGGCATTTTGCTGAGCCATGTGCTGCGCCATGGTTATTCCTCCTCCAGGACCACGTGGCGGAACGCGCCGCCCTCGTAGATGCCGTAGCTGTGCGAGCCGTCCTTGGGGATGCTCACGCTACCGGGGTTGAAGAGCCACAGGCCCGGGTGCGCGGCGCTTTCCTCGTTGACCTTGACGTGCGTGTGACCGTAGACGAGCGCGGAGCCCTCGGGCAGCGCGGGCGCGTGGTCGACGCTGTTGTGCATGCCGGCGCCAAAGACGTGGCCGTGCGTCAGGAACAGCTCACGGCCGGTTTCGTCAAACAGCGTGGCGTAGTCGGCCATGACGGGGAAGTCGAGGACCATCTGGTCGACCTCGGCGTCGCAGTTGCCGCGCACCGCGATGATGCGGTCGGCCAGGGCGTTGAGCAGCGGGATTACGCGCTTGGGGGCGTAATCGCGCGGCAGGTCGTTGCGTGGACCGTGGTAGAGCAGGTCGCCCAGCAGCACGATGCGGTCGGGCTGCTCGGAATCGATGGCGGTGACCAGGCGCTCGGTCCAGTATGCCGAGCCGTGGATGTCGGAGGCGATGAGGTATTTCATGGTGGTCCTTTCGGTGAGGTTGATGGGGTGGGTGTGGCGCGTCGCCGACCGTGTCACTCAAATTGCAGAGCCGCGGCTTGCGCCGCCTGCATCACGCGCTGGAGCGGCACATTGTGCTCACGGGCAAGGCGAGCGCAGTCCTCGTACTCGGGCGCTGCACGCTCGCTGCCATCGGGCAGGGTTGCCACCTTTACGGCCACCTCGCCCCAAGGCGTTGTCACCTGCTCGAATCGGCGCGGCAGGCAAACGCGTTCCATCACCTGGCGACGAACGGCGTTGGTCGTGGTCTCCAAAAAGATAATCGTCTGTAGGCGCTCGATATCCTCGTGCGAGCAGATTACCTGCAACTGCCATCCGGGGCGACCCTTTTTGCAGTAGAGGGGTAGCCAGTGCACCTCGCGGGCGCCGGCCTCGCGCAGGCGGTCGGCGGCATAGGCGAGTACCTCGGGCGACGCATCGTCGATGTCGCACTCCAGCTTGACGATGGTCTCGGGCGCATCGGTCTCGCGGGACAGCGGAGATGTACTTCCACGTTGCATACGGTCCGGTTCCTTTCCGCGCGGGCTCGTTTTGTTCACTCAAACGCTAGCACATCGCGGGCGGCGTGGGGGCGGCGTCATGGGATGGGCGGGACTTTTGCCCGTCGCGGACGTCGGCGTGCGCCGGGATCGTCCTCGCCCCTATCCAAACGTGTACGGCAGCCTCCAAACACGTCATTTTTTGCAGCTTTTGGAGGCTGACGTACACGTTTTGAGGCAGGGTCGATGTCGTGCGGCAGCCCTTGCGCGCCGCCTGCCCTTTCCAGTCGGTTTCGACTTGTGGCGTTCCCGGCGCGCCAGGGGTCGCGCCATTACAATGAAGCGGATTCGCTTGACGCAAAGGAGCCGCTATGCCCATGTGCCCGCTGGTCGATTGCCATACCCACACCTCGTTTTCGGACGGGCATGCCTCGTTTGAGGACAACGTCCGTGCCGCTGCTGCGGCCGGCTGCCGCGTCATGGTCTCGACCGACCATCTCACCCTGCCCGCCAGCATGGATGCCAACTGCGAAGTGCAGGTTACTGAGGGCGACCTGCCGGCACATCATCTGGCTTTTGAGGACGCTCTCAATCTTGCCGCTCAGATTGCGCCAGAACTCACCTTTATCTACGGTTTCGAATGCGATTGGTACGAGGGCTGCGAGCCTTTGGTTGAGCGCTGGTCCCAGGGCGCCGTCGTGCGCCTGGGCAGTGTGCACTGGATTGGCAACCCAGGCGATATCATGGCCGGTGCCGCGGGTACGGCGGGAACGGAGGACGTCGCTCGTCCCGATACGCCCGATTCGCGCTGCGGCTGGATCGACGATGACACCAACCTGCACGTTTGGGAAAACCTGGGGGTACGCGGCGTGTGGGAGCGCTATGTCGATGACTGGTGCCGCGCCTGCGAGAGCCCGCTCAACTTTGATGTGATGGCTCACCCCGACCTGGTCATGCGCTTTTCGAAGGAAGGCTTTGCGCCCGATTTTGACCCCGCACCGTTTTGGCAGCAGATGGCAGAGTGCGCGCACGATACGGGCCGCCGCGTTGAGGTCTCGACGGCCGCGCCGCGCAAGGGCTTGGGCGACTACTACCCCGCAACCGGTCTTTTGCGCTGCTTTGCCCATGCCGAAGTGCCGATCACCTTTGGCTCGGACGCGCACCGCGCCTG
This sequence comes from uncultured Collinsella sp., assembly GCA_958403395.1. Lineage (GTDB taxonomy): Bacteria > Actinomycetota > Coriobacteriia > Coriobacteriales > Coriobacteriaceae > Collinsella. Next base: position 9,408 of record CATXXF010000012.1, on the reverse strand, counting down.
CGATATCTGCTGGAACATCCGCGAGGCCCAGGCGCACGCCTACGACTGCGGTTATCGAACCTTCGACATCCCCCACGCCACCGGCGAATGGGAATCCACGCCCCTCGCCTAGCCATCCCTTCATAAGTTGCGGTGAAATAGGGATTGTTTTGCCTGATGAAGCGCTTAAACAGTCCCTATTTCACCGCAACTTCCATGACCCCGTTACACCAACAAAGACTGTCCCAAACGACTAGTGGCGGCGGGCGTTGAGTTCGCCGGCCAGCTCGTCGAGGGTAATGCCGTAGCGCTCAAGCGTCACGAGCAAGTGGTAGACCAGGTCGCCAGCCTCGTAGCGGATGTGATCGTGATCGTTATCCTTGCAGGCCATGATCACCTCGCTCGCCTCCTCGGCAAGCTTCTTGAGCAGCTCGTCCTCGACGTCGGTCAGCAGGCGAGCGGTATAGCTCTCCTGCGGCGATGCGTCGCGACGGCCGTGAATCACCTCGGCGAGCCCCGTCAGCGTCTCACCGATATTTCCATCCTGAACGTTTGCGGTGCGCACACCCATAGTTCAATCCTTTCTGGTTGGCCGAGCGTCTAATCGAGCGCCCGCCCTACGCGAGTTTCTTAAAGAAGCAGGTACGGTTGCCGGTATGGCAGGCCGGACCCGGCGAGTCGACCTTGACCAGCAGCGTATCGCTATCGCAGTCGGCCCAGAGCTCCTTGACCTCCTGCATATTGCCGCTCGTCGCGCCCTTGTTCCAGAGCTCCTGACGGCTACGGCTCCAAAACCACGTGGTACCGGTCTTGAGCGTCAGCCCCACCGATTCCTCGTTCATCCAAGCAACCATAAGCACCTCGCCGGTGTCATACTGCTGAACCACACAAGGAATCAGCCCCTTGGCGTCGTATTTGAGCTCGGACGCAGTTGTCACTTGCTCCATTTAAAAATCCAATCTCACGGGGATGCCTTGACTGGCCATATACTCCTTAACCTGGCGAATGCTGAAGGTTCCAAAGTGAAAGACGCTCGCCGCCAGCACGGCATCGGCCTCGCCCTCGATCACACCCTCGGCAAAATGCTCGAGCGTGCCCACGCCGCCGCTCGCGATGACGGGGATCGATACCGCGCGCGCCACGGCGCGGGTGAGCGCCAGGTCAAAGCCGGCCTTGGTGCCGTCGCGGTCCATGCTGGTCAGCAAGATCTCGCCGGCGCCGCGGCGAGCCGCCTCCTCGGCCCACGCCACCGCGTCGATACCCGTGGCGTTGCGGCCTCCCGCGGTAAAGACCTCCCACTTGTCGGCACCGGATGCGCCGGGCAAACCAACGCGCTTGGCATCGATCGCCACGACCACGGCCTGGCTACCAAACGCCGCGGCGGCCTGGCTGATCAACGACGGATCGCGCACGGCGGCAGAGTTAAGCGACACCTTGTCGGCGCCGGCGGCAACCATGGTGCGCATGCCCGCCAGGTCGCGAAAGCCGCCGCCCACGGTATAGGGAATGGCGAGCTCCTCGGCCGCATGCGCCGCCATCTCGATAGTCGTCGCACGGTTGTCGCTCGTGGCGGTAATGTCCAGGAAGACGACCTCGTCCGCACCCTCGCGGTCATAGGCACGCGCCAGCTCCACCGGATCGCCCGCATCGCGTAAGCTCACAAAGTTGACGCCCTTGACCACACGGCCGTCCTTGACGTCCAGGCAGGGAATCACGCGCTTGGTAAGCATGGGCTACTCCTCCCCTCGGGCGGCGGCCAGCGCCTGGACCAGCGTAAAGTTGCCCTCATAGAGCGCGCGACCGGTAATGGCACCTTCAATCGCGCCCTCACCCACCGCAGCCAGCGCACGGATGTCGTCGAGCGTCGAGATGCCACCCGAAGCCACGACGGGAAATCCCGCGACCTCGGCCACATGGCGATACGCCGCCACATCGATGCCCGTCTGCATGCCATCACGCGCGATGTCGGTATACACCAGATGCTTAAAGCCCAGCTCGGAAAGCTGCGCCACGGCATCGTCGAGCGCCACACCCGCGCCGTCACGCCAGCCGTTCACCTTAACCTGGCCGTCGCGTGCGGCAATGTCAGCCACCAGCAGCTCGCCAAAACCTTGGGCTGCCACCTCGGCAAAGCCCGGCTCGGTCACCAGCACGGTGCCCAGTGCGATACGGCGAGCACCATAGCCGGCCAGCTCGTCGATGCGCGCGAGCGAGCGAACACCGCCGCCCACGTCCACGGACAGACCGTCGACGCCGCAGATAGCCTTAATCGCCGCCGAGTTGGCAGCGCAGGTGTCCTCGTCCTCGCCAAAGGCAGCGGACAGGTCGACGACGTGCACCCAACTTGCGCCCTGCTCGGCAAACGAGCGGGCGACGGCCACGGGGTCGTCGGAATATACCTTGCAGCGGCTGCGGTCGCCGCGCTCCAGGCGCACGACCTTGCCGCCGATCAGATCGATTGCGGGAAACAGAATCATCGGCCGGCCCCCTCGACGATGTTGACGAAGTTCTTAAGGATGCGCTGACCCAGCGCGGAGGATTTCTCAGGATGGAACTGGCAGCCCCACACGTTGTCATGGCGCACGATGCACGGGAAGCTCCGCGTGTAGTGCGTGCGCGCCAGAACGTCGGCAGCATCGGCGTCGTCGGCCACCGCGTAGCTGTGGGTAAAGTACATGTTGGCACCCTCGGCAAAACCAGCAAGCAGCGGGTCGGCCGCGCCGGCGGGCGTCATGTGCACCTGGTCCCAGCCCACGTGCGGCACCTTCAGGCGGCTCGACTCCAGGCGCGTGCACGAACCGCGCATAATACCCAGGCCATCGACCCAGGGACCACCAGCCCGCTCGGGGGCGTTGCCGTCGGCGACCACGCCCTCGTCCGCAGACACGCCCTCGTTGCCACGCTCAAAAAATAGCTGAAGGCCCAAGCAGATGCCGAGCAGCGGAGTTCCGGCGGCGACGGCATCGAGCACGGCCGCCTCCTCGCCGCTCTGGCGCATAAAGGCGATCGCGTCATAGAACGCGCCCACGCCCGGGATGACCAGGCCGTCGGCGTTGCAGATCTGCTCCGGATCGTCCGACGTGCAGGCGGCGGCACCGGCGCGCGCAAGCCCGCGCACGACGCTCGACAAGTTGCCCTTGTGGTAGTCGACCACCACGATCTTCGGTTCGCCCACGCGACCCTCCCTTTTTCAATTCAAAACCTGTCCCTTTTTGGCAGGTTACAGCGAGCCCTTGGTGCTGGGGATACCCTGCACGCGAGGATCGAGCTCACAGGCGTGGCGCATCGTGCGGCCCACGGCCTTAAAGGCGGCCTCGATAATGTGATGCGAGTTGCCGCCCGCCAGCTCGCGCACGTGCAGCGTGAGCTTGGCATCGCGCGCAAAGGCGTAGAAGAACTCGACGGCCAGCTCGGTATCAAAGCTGCCCACGCGCTCGGTCGGCACGGGCAGCTCGCAATAGGCCTGCCCGCGGCCCGAGATATCCACGGCGGCCATCACGAGCGTCTCGTCCATGGCGATCGCCGCGTCGGCAAAGCGCGTAATACCCGCTTTATCGCCTAGCGCTTGGCAGAACGCCTCGCCCAGCACAATGCCCACATCCTCGACGGTGTGGTGCGCGTCGACTTCCACGTCGCCCACCGCGTGTACCGTCAAATCAAACAAACCATGGCGGCCAAAGGCGTTGAGCATATGGTCAAAAAACGGTACGCCGGTCGAGATATCACACGTACCGGTTCCGTCCAGGTCGAGCTTGACGACAATGTCGGTCTCACCCGTCTTGCGGGTCACCTCGGCATAACGGCCCATCTACATCTCCTCCTTCACCAGTGCAGCAAACGCAGCCAGCACCTCGTCGTTTTCCCGCGGCGTACCCACGGTAATGCGTAGGCAGTCCGCGAGCCCCGGCGCATAGCTAAAGTCGCGCACCAGAATCGAATACTCGTCGCGCAGACGCTCGCGCACGCGCGTGGCATGCGGCGTACGCACGAGTGCAAAGTTCGCCGCGCTCGGCCATGCCTCCACGGGCATGCCCTCGGCAGCCATCGCGCGCAGGGCGCACAGCTCGCGCTCGCGCTCGGATGCGACCTGTGCCACCACGGGCGCGTACGCATCGCGGGCACGCACGCAGGCAAGCGCCGCCGTCTGGCTCAACACGTTGACCGAATAGATCTGGCGAATCGCCGCGAACACGTCGATGACCTCGGGGGCTGCAATCACATAGCCCAGACGTGTACCGGCGGCGCCGAACGCCTTGGACAGCGTATGCAAAATCACCAGGTTGGGATGCTCGGCGATAAGGCCTTGCGCCGTGGTTGCCGCGCCAAACGAATCGTCCGCAAACTCAACGTAGGCCTCGTCGACCATCACCATGCCGGGGCACGCATCGCACAGCGCCGCGACAAAGTCGAGCGGCGCCACGTCGCCCGTGGGATTGTTGGGCGAGGTCACGATCGCCAGGCCGCATTCGGGCGCCGCCGAAAGCACGGCAGCCTGGTCGAGCTCAAAGGTCGCCGGGTCGCGCCACACGTCGCGCACCTCGGTCTGACAGAGCGACGCAAAGAACGCATACTCGCTAAAGCACGGCGGGCAATTGAGCAGGGTCCGCCCCGCGCCGCCGAACGCCAGCAGGTAGTTATAGAGCAGCTCGTCGCCGCCGTTGCCCACGCAAATGTTCTCGCGCGTCACGCCATGCCAAGTGGCAAGCTCGTCGCGCAGGTCGTTGGACATGGGATCGGGGTAGCGGTTGAGCGGCGTGGCAACCAGGGCCGCGTCGATCGCCTCGCGCACGCCGGCCGGCACGGGATAGGTGTTCTCGTTGGCCGAAAGGTTGATGCGCGTGGGCGTAAAGTTGGGATCGTAGGGCTCAATGCCGACCAAGTAGGGCTGGACGAGCTCCTTCATGCGGGGCGTGAGTTCGGCCATTTTAGGCCTCCCCGCCGGTCGCGCCAGCGCCATCCGCGCCTGCAGCCGCCAGGTCCACGCCCTCGGCGACCGTCGCCACGGCATCACCCGGCCAGGCGACCTTGGTCAGGTCGGCCGCGGCCAGCGACGCGGCACTCACGGCATCCTCGCCCTGCTCCAGCACACGGCGACGCAGTGCGGCCGAAAGCGCGTGCGCCCACAGGCCCTCAGCCTCGGCCAGACGCTGTGTGGCGGGAGCGTCGGAGAGCAGGCCCTCGGGTGTATAGCAAATGACGCTCGAGCGCTTAACGAACTCTTCGACCGAAAGCGGGTTGGAGAACATGGCCGTACCGCCGGTTGGCAGCGTGTGGTTGGGGCCGGCAACGTAATCGCCAAGCGGTTCGGAACTCCAAGCGCCCACAAAGATGGCGCCGGCGTTGCGAATGCCGCCAAGCAGACCCATCGCATCCTTGCAGTGCAGCTCCAGGTGCTCGGGTGCCACGGTGTTCACCGCCTCGACGGCGGCAGCCATGTCGGCGGCCACCACGATGGTGCCCTCGTTATCGAGCGAGGCACGCGTAATCTCGGCACGCGGCGACTGCGCCACCAGAATGTCGATACCCGCCTCGACCTCGCGCGCAAACTGCTCGTCGCAGGTCACCAGATAGCAGGCTGCCAGCGGATCGTGCTCGGCCTGAGCCATCAGGTCTGCCGCGACCACCATGGGCTTGGCCGTGGCATCGGCCAGCACGCAGACCTCGGAGGGACCGGCGACCATATCGATACCCACGTCACCCGAGACAATCTGTTTCGCAGCAGCGACAAAGGCGTTGCCCGGGCCGGTGATTTTGTCGACGCGCGGAATGGTCTCGGTACCGTATGCCAGCGCGGCCACGGCCTGGGCGCCGCCCACCATATAGATTTCGTCCACGCCGCCGAGCTTTGCCGCGGCGAGCGTGTAGGGGCTGATCAGACCATCCTTTTGCGGCGGAGTCACCATGACCACGCGCTTGACGCCGGCAACCTTGGCGGGAATGGCATTCATGAGCACCGTGGAAGGATACTGCGCACGACCGCCCGGCACGTAGATGCCGGCCGCCGCGAGCGGGGTCACCTTAACGCCGAGCATCGTGCCATCCGGGCGCGTGGTAAACCAGCTCTGCTCGACCTCGCGCTGGTGGAACTCGCGAATCTGGCGCGCGGCCTTCTCGAGCGCGGCGACAAAAGCGGGATCGAGGCCTTCGAGCGCGGCATCGATCTGCTCTTGCGGCAGACGGAAGCTCTGCAGCTCAACGCCGTCAAAACGCCGACAGTAGTCGCGCACCGCGGCATCACCATTGGCGCGCACGTTGGCCACGATATCGCGGGCGGCGTCGACGATGTTTTGCGGCAGCACGCCCTTACGGTTGAGTTGGTTGGTAACGAGGCGCTCACCGGGAGCAAGTTTGATGGTCTTCATATCGGTATCCCCTATCGGTCGAGGTTATGTTCGAAAAACGAGAGACCGGGCGGCGGCGCCAATCGACCCGCAGCCCAGACGTTGGGGCGCCCGTGCGTGCTCGCGCTATTGTGCCGAGCCCGCAACGGGCTCAAAATGCTTGTCCTTCACGGCCGCCGCCAGGCGATCGGCCAAGTTGCGCACGCGCGGGTCCAGGCGCGCGGCACCCGGGTTGACGAAGAATCGCGCCGTGCAGTCCATAATGCGACCGGTAATAACCAGGTCGTTATCGCGCAGCGTGGCGCCCGTGGCGGTGATGTCCACGATACGGTCGGTCATACCGACAATGGGGCCCAACTCGATGTTACCGTGCAGCGAAACGATGTCGGCGTTCACGCCGCGCTCGGCATACCAGGCGCTCGCGATGCGCGGATACTTGGTGGCCACGCGAAGCGACCCACGGCGGGCATAGTTGCGCTCGGCCTGGCCGGCGCGCCACGCGGGCTCCGCCTCGATAAACGTGCACAGGCCGTAACCCAGGTCGACCAGCTGCAGCAGGTTGAGGTCTGCCTCGATAAGCGAGTCCCAACCGCAGATGCCGCAGTCGGCACCGCCACAGCCCACAAAAGCGGGCGCGTCGCTGGGACGCACGATGACAAACTCGATATCGCCGACCGCGCCCTCGCCGGCACGCGTGTCGCGGCCGCGCACGATCAGGTGACGGCCGGGGTCACGCAGCTCAGAGACGTCCAAACCCGCGGTCTCGAGCACGTCGAGCGTGTCGGCCTTAAGCGAGCCCTTGGGCACAGCGATGCGCAGCGGGCCCTCGGCGCCACGGCCCGCGGCGTGGTCGCCATCGGAAGCGGCGTCCTCGGCCGAGGTGTGCGCGGCCTCCAGGCGCTCGAGCGAAAAGGCGAAGCCCGCCGCCGGCACCTCGATACCGTCGCCAAATGCGCCGGTAAAGATGGAGTCATAGCGTCCGCCCGAACCGACCGGATCGGGCAGTCCGCCGGCATAGGCCTTAAAGACCAGGCCCGTGTAGTAATCGAAAGAGTTCATGATAGAGAAGTCGAACGACAGCACCTGGGCGTCCTCGGATGCCAGGCCCTCAACCAGGGCACGCAGCTCGCGCGTCAGCGGCGCGACGATACCGGCGGCCTCCAGCAGCGCGTCCACGCAGTCGAGCACCTCGGCACCGCCGTGCAGACGCGGCAGCTCGCTAATGGCGGCCTTGACGGCATCGGACTCGGTGCTTGCCGCCACGCGGGCATCGAGGCCCACAAAGTCGTTGGCGTGCACGCAGCGCAGGGCCTCAGCGGCCAGCTCGCGATCCTCGCACGCCGCGAGCAGTTCCTTAAACGGACGCACGCTACCTGCGATAATGCGCGCATCGGGCAGTGCCAGCTTACGCACGGCCTCGGCCACGAGCGAGACAATCTCGACATCGCCCGCGGTATCGCCCGCGCCGATAAGCTCAAAGCCCAGCTGCGTAAACTGACGCGAGCCGCCGGCATTGCGCTGACACTCGCGAACCACCGGCGCCTCGTAGCGAAGGCGCAGGGGCAGGTCAGCCGCGCGCATACGGGTCGAAACCAGGCGCACGATCGGCAACGTGTTGTCAGGACGGACCACCAGCAGACGACCATCGTCGTCAAAGAGCTTAAACGGCGTGTCTGCAATGCGCCCGCCTTCCTCGAGCGAACCCTTGTCCTCGAGCAGCGGCGTCTCGACCGGAAGGTAATGATGCTCCCTGAAGCAGCCCTTCACCGTCAGCGCAATCTCCTCGCGCGCCTGAGCCTCCTCGGGCAATATGTCCCGGAATCCCCACGGTGTGGCCGTCATCTGGTGAGCCTCCTCATGCTGTGTTTCATATAGAACAGAAGACCGGCATAGCTCCGCCGGTCTTCTGGGTACTTTAGCATACTAGAGTGCTTGCGGGGAAAATCCGTCGTAGCCGCTCACACCGTATTCATTTGGAAACATAGGATAGGTTGCCGCAACCCAACCCCACCTAGGCGCCAATCGCACGACGATACTCTGCCATTACCTGCGCATCGGCAGCTGCGGGGTCGGCAAAATAGCGCCAGTCATAGGTCTCGGCCGAAACAACTCCGCGATAGCCGCGCGCCACCAGCCTATCCAGGTCGGCGCGCATATCGCGGTCGCCGTCACCCCAAGCAAGATGCGTCGTGCCATCTGCCGCAACATCGACAAAATGCACGTGGGCGACATCATCGCCAAGCAGATCGAAATAATCGTCGATGGTATCCCCTGCCACCGCCATAGCGCCCAAATCCAGACACGCCTTAAGTGCCGGATGATCAACTGCCTCGATCATGCGCTTCGTGTCAGCCGCCGAGTTCACGATCATCGACTCAACCGGCTGTAGGGCCTCGAGCACCAGTCGCACGCCGCGCTCTCCCGCATGCTCGGCAATCGCACGCAGCATCGAGGCGCTGCGACCCCACGCGTCCTCGATCGGCTCGTTCAAAAATGCCCAGCCGCTCGAGACCATGACCTGCTCGGCTCCAAGTTCCGCCGCGATATCTACAACGTTCTTAAAGTACGCGAGCGTGCGGGCACGCGCCTCATTCCCGCGCGCCGCGATATTCCACGGCTTGGGGTTGTTCTGTTCGGGACAAAGCCCCACAATCCGAACCCCATACCGCTGCGACAGCTCCCGTACCCGCTCGAGCGAATCGTATCCATGGCAATCGACATACAGATGCATCGCCCCGGTCCAAAGCTCGCAACACGTGTAGCCCGAGGCCGCTGCCGAAGAAAAGAATTCTTCAAGGTCAAAATAACGATGGCTGATATTCATGACGGCAAGCAGGGGGTAGCTCATAATTACTCTCCAACCTAAACGAGGCCCCGTTCCATATAGGAGCGGGGCCCAATTACATAAACGTTATTTGCTCTTAGTAGTCGAACTGGTGATAGTAGCGGCGATAGTTAAGGTTGTGCTTGGTGACCGTCTCGTAGTAAGCGGCAAGGCGATCGGTGATCAGCGAGGAGAGGATCCACGGAGACACGATGACGCGGAACTCGTCGTCAAGGCCGGGGATCGCGAACTCGGCGGTGTCGA
>CATXXF010000011.1 GCA_958403395.1 uncultured Collinsella sp. | reverse complement strand
GACGCCATGGCCGAGCGCTTCCCTGAGCGCCGTACCGCTGCCCCCGGCGATGCCGCCGATCGCGCCCGCATCACGCCCGAGACCGAGCTCGACGTGCCCGCCACCTCTGTCTACCAGGCCGGCGCTATCAAGCTCGAGGAGGAACTCTCCCCTGCCGAGGCCTTCGAGACCGGTATGGGCGAGGCTGCCTACACCTACCTGGCCGACCACGCCACCAAGCGCATCGTCATCGATGTGCTCGCGTACCAGCACGCCACGGTTACTGTGCGCGTGAGCGGCGTCGACGCAGCGGCTGCGATTGCCGCCATCGACGTCGTCGCCCGCCCGCAGGCAACGCTCGACCTGCAGATCGCCCTGGACTCCCCCGTTGCCGGCGAGGGTGTCGTGGGCTCCGTGCTGCGCGCGTGTGCCCACGAGTACGCCACCGTCAACGTGACCTGCACGCAGACGCTCGACGACAGCTGGATCGCGCTCGACGACACCGGCCTGTTCCTGGACGAGGGCGCGCGCGTCAACGTGCAGCACACCGTCCTGGGTGCCGGCGCCAGCGCCACCGGCCTTGCCGGCGACCTGCTGGGCGACACCGCCAAGGTGACGATCGATACCGATTACCTGGGTGCCCGCGAGCAGGTACGCGACTTTAACTACGAGCTGCGCCACCGCGGCCGCAAGACCGAATGCGAGATCGACGCCAACGGCGTACTGACCGGCACGTCCAAGAAGGTCTACCGCGGCACCATCGACCTCGTACACGGCTGCAAGGGCGCAACCGGCACCGAGCGCGAGACAGTACTGCTCGCCAACAAGGGCGTCGACAACAAGACCGTTCCCGTCATTCTCTGCGACGAGGACGACGTCGCCGGCAACCACGGCGCCACCATCGGCCACGTCCGCGACGAGCAGCTGTTCTACCTCGCCTGCCGCGGCCTTGACCAAAACGCCGCCGAGGACCTGTTCATCCGCGCCAAGCTGGAGGACGCCGCGCTTTCCGCCACCGACGAGCGCACCCGCGCCGCCGTCGTCCGCCTGGGCAACAACCTGATCGACAACTTTGAAGAGGAGCTCGCATGATCGACACCGAGCACGTTAAATGCGATACCTGCACTGCCCCCGAGCCCATGGAGCTCGACGCCAGCGACGAGGCTTCGCGCGGCTGGCCCACCGTAGACATCGAGACCAACCCCTACAAGGCGCAGTTCCCGCTCTTCCAGCAGCACCCCGAGATCGCCTTCCTCGATAGCGCCGCCACCGCGCAGCGCCCTGCCTGTGTGCTCGACGCCGAGCGCGACTTCTATCAGCGCATGAACGCCAACCCCCTGCGTGGCCTGTACTCGCTGTCCGTCGAGGCCACCGACGCCATCGCGAAAGTCCGCCAGCAGATCGCCGACCTCATCGGCGCCTCACAGGCCAACGAGGTCGTCTTCACCCGCAACACGAGCGAGTCGCTCAACCTGGTCGCCAAGAGCTTTGCACCCACGGTGCTCAAACCGGGCGACGAGGTCGTCATCACCATCATGGAGCACCACTCCAACCTGATTCCGTGGCAGCAGGTCTGCCGCGAGACCGGCGCCAAGCTCGTCTACCTCTATCCCACCAAGACCGGCCAACTCACCACCGAGGAGGTTCTTGCCAAGGTGGGCCCCAAGACCAAGATCCTGGCCGTGGGACAGGTCTCCAACGTGTTGGGCGTCGAGAACCCAGTCAAGAATCTCGGCAAGCTCGTGCACAAGTACGGTGGCTACCTGGTCGTCGACGGTGCGCAGTCGCTGCCGCACATGCCGGTCGATGTGGCCGACCTGGGCGCCGACTTCTTTGCCTTTAGCGCACACAAGGCTATGGGCCCCATGGGCATCGGCGTGCTGTGGGGCAAGATGGACCTGCTCAACGCCATGCCGCCCATGCTCACCGGCGGCGAGATGATCGACTCTGTTACCGAGCAGGACGCCGTCTGGGCGCCCGTTCCCGAGAAATTCGAGGCCGGCACACAGGACGCCGCCGGCATCTTCGCCACGGGCGCGGCACTCGACTACCTGGTCAACACGGTGGGTTACGAGAACATCCAGGCCCGCGAGCAGGCACTCGTCCACTATCTGATGGGCGAACTCATGCAGCTCGACTTTGTCCAAATCATCGGTTCCATTTACTGGGACAACCACCACGGCGTTGTGAGCTTTAACGTCAAGGGAATTCACCCGCACGACGTCGCGAGCATCATGGACATGGACGGCGTCTGCATCCGCGCCGGCCACCACTGCGCGCAGCCGCTGCTCACCTGGCTGGGCGTCGAGAACCTTGCCTGCTGCCGCGCCAGCGTGGCCTTCTACAACGACAAGGCCGACATCGACAAGTTCATCGCCGGCCTGCATCACGTTTGGAGCACGTTCAATGGGTAATCTGTACACCTCCACCACGTTTATGGAGCACAACTCGCACCCCGACTATAAGTACGAGATGGATGCTCCCACGCACGAGCACGACGGTATCAACCCCAGCTGCGGTGACGAGCTCACCTTGCAGCTGCGCGTCGAGAACGGCGTGATCGAGGAGGCCTCCTTTACCGGCCACGGCTGCGCCATCAGCCAGGCCAGTGCCGACATCATGGCCGACCTCATCACCGGCGAGACCGTCGAGGAAGCTCACCGCCTGGCAGAGCTCTTCCTCGCCATGATCCGCGGCGAGCAGCTCTCCGAGGAAGACCTGGAAGACCTGGACGAGGCCGCCCAGCTTCAGGACATCTCGCACATGCCCGCCCGCGTCAAATGCGCCGAGCTCGCCTGGCGCACCCTCGACGGCATGCTCGAAGGGCGAAATAATCAGTAGTACTTGTCCCAAATCTTAAGATTTTTGTTGGCCGAATCGCTTGACAAGAGTGGTTCGGCCATTTTCTATTCCGAGAGCTCAGTCTGTGCCTTCACCCGCGCATAAGCGCGCACGATGCGAGAGACGGTACTTTTGCCAATCCCGGTATACCGCTCAATCTGGCGCACCGTAAAGCCAGCATTGTTCAATCCAACAATAACGGTATCGCGCTGCGCCGGCGGTGCAGTTTTAACCCCATTGAGCGGAACCCCGAGGCGCTTCGCCAACTTGTTGGCAAAGGCGTGGCGTTCCCACTCCGTCTCTTTCATATCGCACAGCGCTGGCTCACTGCCGTCGGGCGCCGAAAGCGAATAGGCAATAAAGCCCTCGGCAGAACCAAAAAGCTCAAGCACGCAAGAAGGATCAGAAAATCCCCTCGCGACATCGGCCGCGTCACCGTCGTAAGCGCACAAATGCTCCGCAAAGCTACTCCAGGGATAACGCTCTATTAGGCTAACGCCCGCCTCCTGCGGATCGGCGTGTACGGAGCGAATAGCTTCCATCACCTGCCAGTCGGTATCGAGCGAGCGCCGGTCAAAACGGTTCTGGAACAGATGCCCTGTGCGCCCCGTGCGTTTATTGAACCGCCGCGCGTACGTCAAAAGCAGCCGGTGCATCGCCGCGCTCATCCTGTCCTCGTAATCTGTAAGCACCAAATGCACGTGATTGCCCATAAGGCACCAGGCGATAACCGTCACACCCTCCTCGCAGTAGCACTCGCGCATCAGCTCCAAAAACTCCCACCGGTCTTCATCGCCCTCAAAGATGAGCTGTTTGCCCACACCGCGAGCACAGACATGGTAAAAGCCGGTAACCGTTCTCCAAACGCGCTGCATGGCGCTCCCTTCGCCGGGATCTGCTTACCATCCAATACAGCACGATTGAAGCGTGCCATCAAAACATTCACGCAAAACAATACACTCGCGCGGCCAAAGGCAGCAAACAGGCGGCGAACGGCACCGTTACAACAGGTCAACCACTGCAACGCTTGCAAGAGCGGACCAAAAGCTTGCCCAAGACGGACCCCCTCTACGGAAGCTCACGACCACAGAACATAGAGTTAAACCGTTTCAATTAAAACTTCCCGACTTCTCGCTACGAAAACTGAGCCGTTCGCCGAATATTCCGTGCATTTCGCGGTATTATAGGGGCTGCATGTCATGTCCCTTTCGAAGGGTCGCCCGGCAATCGCCAGCCACGACCCCCAGACGGGACGCCAACACGATAGAGAGGAGAGGCATGCAGTACTCACAGGAAGTGGAGAACATGTGCCCCGTTGCCAAGGGTGCATACCACGGCCCCGCACCCATCCCCGAGGAGGGCAAGTGGGTCCAGGCTAAGGAGATTTCCGACATCTCCGGTCTTACGCACGGTGTGGGTTGGTGCGCACCTCAGCAGGGCGCCTGCAAGCTCACGCTGAACGTCAAGGACGGCATCATCGAGGAGGCCCTCGTTGAGACCATCGGCTGTTCGGGCATGACCCACTCTGCCGCCATGGCTTCCGAGATCCTTCCCGGTAAGACCATCCTCGAGGCCCTCAACACCGACCTCGTCTGCGACGCCATCAACGTTGCTATGCGCGAGATCTTCCTGCAGATCGTTTACGGCCGCAGCCAGACCGCGTTCTCCGAGGGCGGCCTGCCCGTGGGCGCCTCCCTCGACGACCTCGGCAAGGGCCTTCGCTCTCAGGTCGGCACCATGTTCGGCACCAAGGCCAAGGGCGCTCGTTACCTCGAGCTCGCTCAGGGCTACGTCACCCGCATGGCTCTCAACGACAAGAACGAGATCATCGCATTCGAGTTCCTGAACCTCGGCAAGTTCACCGACGCTGTTAAGGCCGGCAAGACCCCCGAGGAGGCCATCGCTGGCGCTATGGGCCACTATGGTCAGTGGGAGAACGCTGCCAAGTACATCGACCCGCGCACCGACGAGGAGACTCACTCCGTCGCCAGCGTGTTCCCGGTTCACGAGTAGAAAGGGAGGGAAATAACTATGACTGTTACGTTCGAAGGTTACGAGCGCCGCGCTGACAAGATCAACAAGTGCCTCGCCGACAACGGCATCGCCTCCCTCGAGGAAGCTCTGCAGATCTGCACCGACAAGGGCTTCAACCCGCGTGAGATCGTCAACAACACCCAGTCCATCGCCTTCCAGAACGCCGAGTGGGCCTACACCCTCGGCTGCGCTCTCGCTGTCAAGCGTGGCGCCAAGACCGCTTCTGAGGCTGCCGCCATCATCGGCGAGGGCATCCAGGCCTTCACCGTTCCCGGCTCCGTCGCCGAGGACCGCAAGGTCGGTCTGGGCCACGGCAACCTGGGCGCCATGCTGCTCTCCGACGACACCGAGTGCTTCGCCTTCCTGGCTGGCCACGAGTCCTTCGCTGCCGCTGAGGGCGCTATCGGCCTGGCTCTGAACGCCAACAAGGCTCGCAAGAAGCCGCTGCGCGTTATCCTCAACGGTCTGGGCAAGGACGCTGCTCAGATCATCGCCCGCATCAACGGCTTCACCTACGTAAAGACCCAGTTCGACTACTTCACGGGCGAGCTCAAGGTCGTCGAGACCATCCCCTACTCCGATGGTCCCCGCGCCGCCGTCAACTGCTACGGCGCCGACGACGTCCGCGAGGGCGTTGCCATCATGTGGCACGAGAACGTCGACATCTCGATCACCGGTAACTCCACCAACCCCACGCGCTTCCAGCACCCCGTCGCTGGCACCTACAAGAAGGAGCGCCTCGAGGCTGGCAAGAAGTACTTCTCCGTCGCTTCTGGTGGCGGCACTGGCCGTACCCTGCACCCGGACAACATGGGCGCCGGCCCTGCCTCTTACGGCATGACCGACACCATGGGCCGCATGCACTCCGACGCCCAGTTCGCCGGTTCTTCCTCCGTGCCTGCGCACGTCGACATGATGGGTCTCATCGGCATGGGCAACAACCCCATGGTCGGTGCCACCGTCGCCTGCGCTGTCGCCGTCGAGGAGGCCCTCAAGGCCTAATCGCGCTTGCGCGATGCTCATATAGTTGAGCTTTGGAGCCGCTACCCACCCAGGTAGCGGCTCTTTTTGTTTGCCCCGTCTCAAATTGGTTACTCTTATTAGAAGGTCCGATGTATCAGTTGCGGTGAAATATGGACTGAATTGCATCCATACAGGCCAAAACAGTCCGTATTCCACCGCAACTTATCAAATAGGCCGACCGAAGTGGCCGAGTCCATCTGACGCCCACCTGCCATATTTGCCCTTTACCGATTTGCCGGGTCTTTGCGGCCCCATTGCCGATCACCCGTGCGACAATGCGCCGGACGAGAAAGGAATCCGATGGAATCGACTGATGTACTGGTAATTGGATCTGGCATTGCGGGCCTTTGTGCCGCCATCGAAGCGGCACGCACGGGTGCAACCGTCACTGTGGCAAGCGCCGGCAAGACCATGAGTGGATCGAGCTTCTTCCCGGGTACCTGGGGCCTCGGCCTCATCGGTCCCGTCGACGAAGACGACGAGCAGGACCTCATCGACACCATCCTGGCCGTCGGCGGCGGCGTTGCCGACCCCGAGCTCGTCCAGACGTTCGTCCACGGCATTCCCCAAGCGATTGACTGGCTCGAACAAGACCTGGGCGTTGAGCTCCAGCGTCCGCAAAGCGCCAAGAGTGCTCAACAAAAGCAATTTATCCCCTGCTTTGACCACAAGACGCGCATGTGGCGCGGCCTCACCCGCAAGCCCCTTGAGGACGCTCTGACGACCTGGATCGAGTCGCTTGGCATTCGCCTGCTCCCCCGCCATGAGCTTATCGACCTTGTTGAGGACACGAACGGCAGAATAACCGGAACCGTACTCTACGACCTTACCGAAAATCGAATCGTGCCCTTTGCTGCCAAGGCCACGATCATCGCAGCCGGTGGCACAGGCGGCCTGTTCGAGCGCAGCCTTACGTCAGCTGATGTGCTCAGTTCCTCGCAGGCCATCGCACTGGCGCACGGCGCAACACTTACTAATATAGAGTTCATGCAGATGATGCCTGGCTTCATCGAGCCCAGGCGTAACTTGGTCTTCAACGAGAAAACCTGGCGTTACGTGCATGTAGACCAGCCGGTAGATATTGCCGACGACAAGCTGGACGACCTGCTCGAGCAGCGCTCTGGATATGGTCCCTTCACGTCACGCTTGACCTCCCGCGCTATCGATCTCGTCATCGATCAGGCAGGTGTCGAAGGCCTGGCACTCCACTACGACTTCCCCCGCGAGGATGTCCCAGAGTTTGTGCAGACCTTTGCCACCTGGCTGCAAGACGAGCACGGCATCGCGCCGACCGACGAGATGCGCGTTGCGATGTATGCCCACGCCGCTAACGGCGGCATCAAGATCGATAAGACCGCGCACACGGGCGTTGAGGGCCTCTACGCTTGCGGCGAGGCGACAGGCGGCATGCACGGCGCCGACCGCATTGGTGGCTTGTCAAGCGCCAACGGCATCGTATTCGGACGTATCGCGGGCGCATCGGCAGCCCTCACAGCGCAGAAAGAGCCTGAGGCGGCCCTGAGGGCGGATATCACCCTCCCCCAGTACGGCATTGCCACAACAGATGCCGTACGCCTGACACACAGCCTTAGGCACACGATGAGCACCTTTTGCATGATCAACAGGACCGAAACAGGCCTATCCGAGGCCCTGCAACAGCTTGAAAGTCTGCAAGACAAGGCCATGGCGCTGAGCAAGCCGCATACCGATGACAGCGAGATCGCAGCCCTCGCCCGCCTACAGTCGCAGATTCGACTAGCACAGGAAATGGTCAAAGCCATGCGCAAGCGAACTGCAAGCTTAGGTTCGCACTATCGAGCAGACTAAATCGATTCTCACTTTGAGTTTGATCACAACTTCTCAACATGCATCGAGCCCCGTAAGCATGATTCCCCTAAGGAGAACACACCTACGGGGCTTTAGCCGTGTTTCCCTAAGGGAATCACGGTGCAGATTACTCAGCTCCGCGCCCTTTCGGGTTCGACCCCATGCGTGGTCAACAAAAAACGACCAGCCTGAGCCAGTCGCTTTAACAATCTTTGGGTGGGCCGTCAGGGGGTCAGCCTGCTGTGCAGGCGGTCGCTGCGGCGCTTCGCGCCTTGCGCGCTGCGCTGGCAAATGCTTACGCATTTCCTCAGCTCCGCGCCCCGACGGGTTCGACCCGATGCGAGGTTAACAAAAAAGCGACCAGCCTAAGCCAGTCGCTTTAACATGCTTTGGTGGGCCGTCAGGGGGTCGAACCCTGGACCTTGGGATTAAGAGTCCCCTGCTCTACCAACTGAGCTAACGACCCAAAGCTAAAGTCCGCTATGGCGGACTTTAGAGGAGATATCGTGTGGTGGGCCGTCAGGGGTTCGAACCCTGGACCTTGGGATTAAGAGTCCCCTGCTCTACCAACTGAGCTAACAACCCGATATCAACACGAAGCAAGAACTGGGGTGGGTAAAGGGACTCGAACCCTCGACCTACGGGACCACAACCCGTCGCTCTAGCCAACTGAGCTACACCCACCGTGTCCTGTGCGCTTCGCGCTCGACTATTATTGCAAGGAACGCCACGCGATGCAAGCCCCAATTTTCAAGAATTTTGAAAAGAGTTTTTCGAGCGCGTTTCGAGCAATTCCCACCGGTTCCATAGGAGTAAACTTGCCCCACTGCAAATCCTCGAAAGGACCGGCATGAAAGAACTCTCCAATCGCACGGCAACATTTACCGATTCGGTCATCCGCCGCATGACACGCATCTCCAATAAGTACGATGCCGTCAACCTGTCGCAGGGCTTCCCCGACTTCAATCCTCCGGCGCAGCTGCTCAACAGCCTGAGCACCATCGCCGCCGACCCCAAGCCGCTCTACCACCAGTACTCCATTACCTGGGGCTCCCAGGCCATGCGCGAGGCGCTCGCCGCCAAACAGGAGCACTTTATGGGCATGCCGATCGACCCCAACCAGAATATCGTGGTCACCTGCGGCTCCACCGAGGCCATGATGGCCGCCATGATGACGGTTACGAACCCCGGAGACAAGGTCGTCATCTTCTCGCCGTTCTACGAGAACTACGGCGCTGACACCATTCTCTCGGGTGCCGAGCCCATCTATGTGCCGCTCAACCCGCCCACATTCGACTTTGACCGCGAGACGCTCGAGGCAGCCTTCCGCGACAACGACCCCAAGGCCATCGTCCTGTGCAACCCTTCCAACCCTTGCGGCAAGGTCTTTACGCGCGAGGAGCTCACCTTCATCGCCGACCTCTGCAAAAAATACGACGCCTACTGCATTACCGACGAGGTATACGAGCACATCGTCTACGCGCCCCACGAGCACGTCTATATGGCCACGCTGCCCGGCATGTTCGAGC
Organism: uncultured Collinsella sp.; assembly: GCA_958403395.1. Classification (GTDB taxonomy): domain Bacteria; phylum Actinomycetota; class Coriobacteriia; order Coriobacteriales; family Coriobacteriaceae; genus Collinsella. Next base: position 40,730 of record CATXXF010000011.1, on the reverse strand, counting down.
GAACCATCAGCTGCAGCTCGCTGTCTAAGACGTACTCCATCACCGGTTGGCGCCTGGGCTACACCATCGCCCCGGCCCAGATCACCGAGCGTATCAAGAAGGTCCACGACTTTCTCACCGTGGGTGCCGCCGCTCCCCTGCAGGAAGCCGTTGTCACCGCCCTCAACTTCGACGACAGCTATTACGATGAGGTCCTCGACCTCTACACCGCCAAACGCGACTTGTTCTGCCAGGGGCTCGATAGCATCGGTCTTGAGCATAACGTGCCGCAGGGCGCCTACTACGTCATGATGGACATCTCTGAGTTTGGCTATGACAGCGACCTCGAATTCTGCGAGGACCTCGCATCCAAGGTGGGCGTGGGCGCCGTGCCCGGCTCGAGCTTCTTCCGCGAGCCCGTCAACCATCTGATTCGTTTCCACTTTGCCAAGCGGGACGAGACGCTTAACGCGGCACTGGAGAACCTCAAGTCGCTACGTGATAAAATCAAGCCGCGCGGGTAAGGACGGCCCGGCAACTAAAGCAACCAAAGAAGCCCCGCACCGCCCGCCACGTTGCGAGGCTTCTTCTTTTTATAGCGCTTTCTTAAATGGTTTAGAGCCCTATACTTTAGTCACGGAGCAACTCGTCCCAGAGAGAGGAATACTATGGCAGAACAGCAGCTTATCGGAGCGCTCGAGGCCGGCGGCACCAAGATGGTCTGCGCCACGGGCTATGCAGACGGCACGGTCCTGGAGCGTGAGCAGATCGCGACCACGACCCCGCAGGAGACCGTCGAGGCCGTCAACGCGTGGTTTGCCGACAAGGGCATCGCCGCGCTGGGCATCGGCGCCTTTGGCCCCACCGCAGTCAACCCTGCCTCGCCCCAATACGGCAAGATCCTGGAGACGCCCAAAACGGCATGGCGCTACTTTGACCTGCTGGGCACTATCCAAAACGAGCTCAATATCCCCTGCGGCTACGACACCGACGTCAACGTCGCCTGCCTGGGCGAGGTCACCTTTGGTTGCGCCCAGGGCCTCACTGACGTTGTGTATCTGACCATCGGCACCGGCGTGGGCGCCGGCGTGCTCTCGGGCGGTAAGCTCGTACACGGCATGATGCATCCCGAGGCCGGCCACATCCTGGTCACGCGCGACCCGCGCGACACCATTGGCGAGCACAGCGCCTGCCCCTTCCACGACAATTGCCTCGAGGGTCTCATCGCCGGCCCCGGCGTTAAAAAGCGCTGGGATGGCAAGAGCGCCGGAGACATGGCCGATGACCCGGAGGCCATGGACCTGCTCGCAGGCTATCTGGCACAGGCGCTCATGACCTACACGCTGTGCTACGCGCCGCAAAAGATCATCATCGGTGGCGGCGTGGCCGACCACACCCCCATCGTGCCGCTCGCGCGCAAGAAGTGCGCCGAGATGCTCAACGGTTATATCGTCACGCCCGAGGTCAACGACATCGATACCTATATTGTCAACAACAGCCTTGAGGGCAAGCAGGGCATCATGGGCTGCCTGGCCCTGGGCGCGCAGGCGCTTCAGTAACAGACGCACCCACAGGGCGTGGCGCGCCCGGCAAATCCAACCTACGGAACGACACCACCACGCCCTATATAAGCCCTCTAATAAAAAAGGCCGCCTAGCACCAAGCATACGTCCTAGGCGGCCTTTTTGGCACATATGAGCGATCGTAGTAGATATCGGAGCACAACGCCCGTTGCCGCTCCACAGCAGTCGATCATCACATCGGTGATCATGCCGGCGCGTCCCGGCACAAAGAGCTGAATCGTCTCGTCGATCGAGGAAATCAGCAGCAGGAACACCGCCGTGGGCAGCAGCACGTCAAAGGTGCGCCGGCCCTCAAAATCAAAGGCGTGCGTTGCCAAGATGCCGAGCACCATATACTCGGTAAAATGCGCGCACTTGCGAACAACAAAGTTGGTCACCCATTCATATGGAAGTCCCACGCTGTGCAGGAAACCGCGGATAGCTTCCATGACCGTTAGGCTCAGCGAGCCCGACCCCGAGCCGGGAACCAGCGAATTGCCCCAGATCAAGAGCGCCATCAGGCAGGTTACAACCGCCCATTTTCGATTGATCTTAACCATGCAGAAGTTATGCCTCCGCGCGGAGCGGCGCGAAGCTGGCGGTACCGCCCTCGATAACGCTCAGATAGGCACGGCCCGTACGCTTGGCGGTTGAGGACTGCAGGCGCTCGATCTCTTCCTCGAGGATCTGATTGACGCGCTCGTGACGACGGTTTTCCATAATGCCGGCGGCAATAGCCTCGGCCCGCTCGATGCTCTCGCGCGAGATACGGGCAGTATCCTCGGGGAACACAGCACTGTGACGGCCGACATAGGCGGGGGCAGCAGGCTGAGGGGCAGCGACGGGAGCGGGGGCTGCAACAGGAGCGGGCTCGTCAATCTCATCCAGAATCGCGGTGGCGGCGGCCCACATGTCCTCGTGGCCCGAGTAATCGGCCATGGGAACATCAACCTCGAGCGAGGCGTCCGGAAGGTCGCCGGTGTCGATGCGATCTTGGGCATCAATCGATGCGGTGATGGCTGCAGGCTCATCGAGGTCATCGAGATCGATGTCCACGGCACCGGAGATGATAGGCATGCTGGCGAGGTTTGCATTGTACGGCGCAGCCTCAGCCGCCTGCTGCTGGGCAGGAGCGCCCCAAAGCGAGCTTTCGGCGGCACGGCGGGCGGCAACGGCCTCCTCGTCCGCAGTCATGGCTTCATCAACGTACGAATTGTCGGCAGAAGCGTTCGCGTCCGCCGAGGTAGCGCTGTAGGCGTTATTGGCTGCCGCGTTGGCGACGAGCGCCACGAAAGCCGCCGTGCTGCCCGCAGGGGCGGCCTGGGAGCCAGACACGGCGCGTGCCGCGGCGGCGATGTCGTCGCGATTGAAGGAGCCGGTCTGCCCGCCGTTGGTGAGCTCGTCGATGGCGACTTGATAGACGTCGCGCGAGTGTGCAGGGTCGCAGCTCACCGGCGAATCGTCGTCGAGCATACTGTCGATCATGGACCAAGCCTCGTCCTCGTCCATAGCATCTGCGGCTCGAGCGATGGTAGGGACACCATCATCGGCATGACGGCGCTGGAACGCACCAGTCAGGCCGGAAAGGAATGCCGAGGTAGACTGCTCCGCCTGAGCCTGAGAAGCAGAAGCCGCAGCGTAAGGAGTCGCATCCTGCTGCTGAGCTGGAATCGAGGCGGTCTTGAACTCGCTTTGATGCTGATTGAGATTGGCGGCACCGCCCATGGCATCAGGCTGGAATAGACGCTCTTCACGCTGCGCACGGTACTCGGAAATACCCAGCGAGGCGGCATAGATACCCACGCCCGCCACCGCGCCCACGGCGAAGGGAACCGCACCCGCCACGACCGTCTCGTTCACAGACGAAAACGGCAGCGTCGCGGCATACATAACCACGGGAGCGGCAAGGCCGATCCCGCACGAAAGTCCGGCAAGGACTGCTCGTTGTGTTGCATCAGAAGAAGCCATGAGCTCTCCCCATCTTCCAGCACCCAAATCGCATCATTCAGTTGGCTGCGCGAGAGAAGATGAAGCGGGGCTATGCCCCAAAGCAACGGTATATGGTTCGTTTCATCTGCGTTTTCCGTCGCGAAGCTTAAAAGCTATTATGCGAAACCGCCCTGTCGATTGCAAGCGACGATGTCGGATTGAAACGGGAAACCTGCTGCTTGCTAGTCTTATGGTCAAAAAAGCGCGGAGCGGCAATATAGAAAAGGGCCGAGGCTCAAAGCCCCGACCCTTTATTGCACTGATGACTATCGCTGCGCGTGGATGACAACCTAGAACGTCTGCTCGTAGTCGCTGTGCTTTTTGGCCGAACGCACCAGGAACTCCTGGTTGGTGTTGGTGCCCTTAAGACCCTTGATAAACGATGCGGCCGCGCGCTCGGTGTTGTTCATGCCGGCAAGAATGCGACGCAGGCCAAAGACAAACGGACGCATCTGCTCGTCAACCAACAGGTCCTCGTTACGCGTACCGGAGGCAACGGGGTCGATAGCCGGGAAGATGCGGCGGTCGGCCAGGTCGCGGTCGAGCTTAAGCTCCATGTTGCCGGTGCCCTTGAACTCCTCAAAGATGACCTCGTCCATCTTGGAACCGGTGTCGATGAGGGCAGAGGCCAGGATGGTGAGCGAGCCACCGTTCTCGATATTGCGGGCTGCGCCCAGGAAGCGCTTGGGCGGATACAGCGCCGCCGAATCGACGCCGCCCGAAAGGATGCGGCCCGAGGCGGGCGCCGCCAAGTTGTAGGCGCGGGCAAGACGCGTGATGGAGTCGAGCACCACCACGACATCGCCGCCCAGCTCCACGATGCGCTTGGCGCGCTCGATGACGAGCTCGGCCACGCGGGTGTGGTTGTCGGCGGGCATATCGAAGGTCGAGGCCACGACCTCGCCCTTAATGGAGCGCTGCATATCGGTGACCTCTTCGGGGCGCTCGTCGACGAGCAGGCAGATGAGGTGCACCTCGGGGTTGTTGATCGAGATGGACTGGCAGATCTTCTTGAGGATCGTGGTCTTGCCGGCCTTGGGCGGAGACACGATCAAGCCACGCTGACCCTTGCCGATCGGCGACACGATGTCGATGGCGCGACCGGTAATGGAGTCCTTGCCGTGCTCCATGCGCAGCGGCTCGTTGGGATAGACCGGGGTGAGGTCACCAAACTTGGGGCGGTTGCGAATCTGCTCGGGGTCTAGACCGTTGACGGTCGTGATTTTGGCGAGGCCGGCGCGCTTGTCGCCGCCGCGCGAAGGACGAAGCGAGCCCTCAATGACGTCGCCCGTGCGCAGACGCGCGGAGCGGATGAGGTAGGCGGGGACGAAGGCGTCGTCGTTGGACTTCATGTAACCGTGGGCGTGGATGATACCGGAGCTGTCCGGACGAATCTGCAGGATGCCCTTGATGTCGCGGAAGCCCTCGGCCTTCGCGGCGGTGACGTAGATCTCCTCGACGAGCTCGGCTTTCTTCTTGCCGGTCGTCTCGATCTCGAACTCCTTGGCCTTCTCGCGCAGCTCGGCGACCTTCATGGCCGCGAGTTCCTCACGCGAAAGCGTGGGCTCGGTGGGGGCGGCGTTGCGCTCCTTGTTGCGCTGTTTGCGATCGCGCTGGCGGTTGCGGCGGTCGTTGTTGCGCTCGTCCTTGCGCTCGTTGCGCTCGTCGTTACGCTTGTGCTGGCGACGGTTGGGGCGAGCGTTGTCTTCGGCCTCGGCGGGCGCGGCGCCATCGGTTGCGGCGGCGTCGGCGTTAGCCACAGTATCATCGCTGGCCTCGGCCTTGGAATCGCCCTGCAGCTCGGCCTCGGCCTGCTGCTCGGACGCCTTGGCCTTAGCGGACTTCTTACGACCGCGCTTGGGCTTCTCAGACGCAGGCTGTTCGACGTCCTGGGGCTCGGCGGCGTCAGTCGATGCATCGGCGGTCGTCTCGGCGGAATCCTCGGACGCAACCTTCTTGGCAGCCTTAGCCTTGGACGTGCGCTTAGCAGCAGTGCGACGGCTGCGACCGGGACGGAGGTCGGCGGGCTCGACATCGGCGGGAGCGGCCTCGGAAGTCGTAGCATCCTGGACGGGCGCGTCGGCGGCGGTTGCAGACTCGGCGGTCGCCGCAGCATCCCGAGCGGCTGCAGCTGCGGCTGCGGCCTTCTCTGCCTCGACGAAGGCCTTGGGCTTGCGACCGCGACGGTGCGGGCGCAAAGCCGGATCGACAACGGGAACTTCGCTGGCCTCGACAGGCGCAGCGAGCTCAACAGGCGATGTGCCCTCCCCTGCCGCGGAACGGACCGAAGCCTCAGTGAGCTCGGGGGTTACCTGATCGACAACCTGCTCGGCCTTAGCAGCCGTGCGACGGCGTGTGCGCGGTACCGGCTTCTCGGTCGGCTGGTCGGCGACAGGGGTCTCGGTGGCGGCAGGCGTCTCGGGCACAGACGGAGCTGCAAGCTCGGTCAGAGCCGCGGCCTCGCGCTCGGCAGCACGACGGCGGGCGCGCACCACCTGAGCCTCGCTAATCTGCGCCAACGCACGTGCCTGCGCGACCTCATCGGAAATCGGCGCCGAGGAGTCAGCTGCAACGGTGCGCTTGACGCGCGTCATGCGCGTGGTACGGCGCTTGGGCTTGGTGACCTCCTCGCCGTCAGCAGCAGGCTTGGCCGTGCGGCGCGTACGCTTGGGCTTTGCCGGAGCAGCCTCCTCACCAGTTGCAGGCACGGCCTTCTCAGCCGTTGCAGGCGTAGGCGTCGAAGCAGCCTTAGGCGTCTCAGGAGCCGAGGCATGCGCGGGCGCCGCGACCTGGTCCGACGCAACCGGTGCAGCGGGAGCGGCTTGCGTCGTCGTTATTTCGTTTTCTTGCTGTTGATCAGACACAGTGTTTGCTCAACTTTCTTTTCAAGCCCTGTGATCACATGCTCCCTGCATAAACCTTCAGGGCGGCTAAACAGTCTAGTTCCGTTCAAAACGACGGACATCATTGATCTGTATCGAGATGATTGCGTCATATACGCAGCGTTAGTGTAACACAACCGCCGCCACCTGCAACTTAGTCATTGGGAACGCTCTTAAACGACTAGTCAAAAGGGGCACTCTTTGGTTTAACACCCACAAATCTGACTGCCTCCGCCAAAACTATGGCGGTTTACTACGATGAATCGCTCAACCGCGACCACTCCGAAACTTGTTGAACTAAAACCGCAGGTAGATGCCCTGCACTTTTTTGCGAAAAGCTGGCGTGGTTGGAATTTCTCATATTCATCGTAGTAAACCGGCATAGTTTCGTATTTCCAGCAGTTCCAAATTCGTCAATACGTCGGCGTTTGCAAAAAGCCCGACCTCCGCATGGAAATCGGGCTTATAGGGCTCAGCAAAGCCGAACCTACACGGTTAAATGACCCGCAGCTTACATCTGCTCGGGAGCGGAAACGCCAACAAGGGTGAGCACCAGGGCGAGCGTCACGCGGACGGCGTCGCAAGCGGCCAGACGGGCACGCGAAAGCTCGGGGTCGACGGGACGGCCCTCGCTCGGCAGAACCTGGCAGGCAGCGTAGAAGCTGTGGAAGTCGCCGGCGAGCTCCTCGGCAAAGTGCGTCAGACGGAACGGGGCGCGGTCGCGAGCGCAGCTGGCGATGAGGTCGGTGAGCTCGTTGAGCTTGCGCGAAAGGGCGAGCTCGGTCGGGTCGGTCAGCAGCGAGTAATCGACGTTCTCACCGATGGCCTTGGCGGCGACGGCCTTCATGCCCATCTCGTCAGCCTGCTCGGGCGTAACGTCAGCGGCACGGCGCAGGATGGAGCACACGCGGGCGTGAGCGTACTGCACGTAGTACACCGGGTTGGAGTTGTCGCGCTTCTTGACGGCCTCAATATCGAAGTCGACCATCTGGTTGGAGCTCTTGGAGATGAGGGTGTAACGGGCAGCGTCGGAGCCGACCTCGTCGACGAGCTCCTGCAGGGTCACCATGGTGCCCTTACGCTTGGACATACGGACGGGCTTGCCGTTGCGCAGCAGGTTGACGAGCTGGCCCAGCAGAACCTCAAACTTGCCGGGGTAACCCAAGGCATCGCAGACGCAGCGGACGCGCTCGATGTAGCCGTGGTGGTCGGCGCCCCAGATGTCGATGACGTGGTCGACGCGCTGGAACTTATCCCAGTGATAGGCAACGTCGGAGGCGAAGTAGGTGTACTCGCCATCGGACTTGATCAGAACGCGGTCCTTGTCATCGCCCAGGTCGGTGGAGCGGAACCACAGGGCGCCGTCCTTGGTGTAGAGATAGCCCATCTTGTCGAGCTTCTCAAAAGCGCGGTCGACGGCGGAGGTGCCGGCGGTCTCACCCTCGGTGTCCTTCACATACAGCGAGCGCTCGGAGAACCAACGATCGAAGTCGCAGTTAACGGCATGGCAAAGGTCGCGCATGTTGTCGACCATCTTTACATAGCCGCGCTCGCGGAAGCTCTCCATGCGCTCCTGCGGATCGGCGTTGACCCACTTATCGCCGTCGGTGCGCCAGAACTCGGCGGCCTCGTCGATGATGTAGTCGCCGCCGTAGGAGTCCTTGCCCAGGGTCTCGGCAAAGTTGTCCTGATACGGATGGGTCTCGGGATGCTCGTCGTTCTCGTCGGCAACAAAGGCGTCGCGGTCGGCGATCAGCAGCTTGTGAGCCTCGTCGATATCCACGCCCTGCTTGGCGATGATGTCGGCAAGCTGCATATAGCGCGTGCTGATGGAGTTGCCGAAGGTGTTCATCTGAGAGCCGTGGTCGTTGATGTAGAACTCACGCTGGATGTCGTAACCGGCGTGATCCATAACGCGGCAGAGCGAGTCGCCCAGCGCGGCCCAGCGGCCGTGGCCGATGTGCATGGGGCCGACGGGGTTGGCGGAAACGAACTCGACCTGGGTCTTCAGGCCACCACCGACGTTGGACTTAGCGAAGTCCATACCCTTCTCGCGAGCCTCGCCAAAGATGGCATTCTTGACGGCAACGGAGAGGTAGAAGTTGATGAAGCCGGGGCCTGCGATCTCGACCTTCTCGATCGCGGGGTCCTCGGGCATATGGGCAACGATGGCCTCGGCGATCTTGCGCGGGGCGCAGTGGGCCAGCTTGGCGGACTTCAGGGCCATGGTAGAGGTCCACTCGCCATGAGAAGTGTCAGTCGGTCGCTCGATAGCGCAATCGTCAAGTTCAAATGCGGAAAGGTCGCCGGCCTCCTGGGCCGCAGCAAGCGCAGCGCGTACCAGCTCTTCAATCTTCTCGGGCATAGATCCTCCTTGTGTTAAAGCCCCCGAGCTCTTGGTCACTCGTAGGGCAAAAGCCAGAGTTTGTAGCACTCTATCACAAGCGACGGGCACTGTCGCAGGGTAAAGCTAATAGATATTGCATATGCACAAAAATGACTACAGCTTGTATGGAGTCACTCAAAGATGCCGGTCTGCCTGCAGATTATGCAGGCGTTGAAAATGCATAAAGGTGTGAATGAGCTGCGTCTGTTATCGAATACTCTTACCTATCAGAGTTGTGTGCTTTTCCTGCATAAAGTACGGGTTTGCGCACGTCAGCGTGTTATTCTAGACATACGTAAATTCGTATAAGTTGGAGGTAGCATGTTCTCAATCGGTCAACACGTCATTCATCCGGGCCAGGGAGTCTGCACCGTCGTCGGTTTTAGGGACGACACGCCGCAGCCCATGCTGCTGCTCGAGACCAAGCAGGGACATGCGCAGACGATCCTCATGTACCCCGTGGCGCAGGCCGACCGTCTGCACGCCGCCATCTCTCAGCAAGATGCCGAGCACCTGCTGAGCCACTATGACGAGCTGGAGTGCGACACCTTTACCGAGCGCAACAGCTCGCTTGAGGAGACACACTTTAAGCAGCAGCTCAAGCTGGGCGCGCCCGAGACGGTCCGCGTGGCAAAGACCATGATGCACCGCATCCGCCAGGCCGAGGAAGCTGATAAAAAACCCAGCTCCTACTACATGCGCGTACTCAAGGAGGCCAAACGCCGCTCCATCGAGGAGTTCGCCGTGGCCCTTGGCGTCACCGAGGAGGCCGCCGAAGCCCGCCTAGCCCAAGCCGCCCTCAACTAACCCATCCGCGCCAAAAACCACCACAAAGGGAACAGGCACCTTTGTGGTGGTTTTCTTGTTCTAGTAGTATTCATTCTTATCGATACCCACGAGCACAAGGAGTCTCTTATGGCAGAGCCGCTTACCGCCGGAATCACCCGCGACCGCGCGTTCGAACTGCTCAACGAGCACAACAAGGACCCGTTCCATATCACCCATGGCGAGACGGTCGAGGGCACTATGCGCTACTTTGCGCGCGAGTTCGACCCCGAGAACGAGGAGTTTTGGGGCATCGTCGGTCTGCTGCACGACCTGGATTGGGAGGAGCATGAGGACGACCCCATTAACCACACCATCTATGCTGCCGAGATTCTTGAGGGCGAAGGTGCGTCTCCCGAGCTCATTCGCGCCATCCAGACGCACACGTCGGACTTCAACACCTCACTACCCAAGCCCGAGCTGCAGATGGAAAAGATCCTGTTTGCCTGCGATGAGCTCACCGGTCTGATCGGCGCTGCAGTCATCATGCGCCCGAGCAAGAGCGTTATGGACTTTACGACCAAGTCGCTCAAGAAGAAGTTCAAGGACAAGCGCTTTGCCGCCGGCTGCTCGCGCGACGTGATTTCGCAGGGCGCCGAGATGTTGGGCTGGGAGCTCCCCGAGCTCTTTGACCGCACCATCGCGGCCATGCAGTCCTTCGCCCCCGACCGAGATACCTTCCAGGCCTAACCGTCAACGCCACCTAAAACCACCACAAAGGGGACAGGCACCTTTGTGGTGGTTTTTGTTTGCGCGGGCGTTAGGGACGGACCTGGCCGGTGCCGCGGAGCTTGTATTTGTAGGTGGTGAGGGCCTCGGCGGCAAAGGGGCCACGGGCGTGGAGTTTTTGGGTCGAGATGCCGATCTCGGCACCCAGGCCAAACTCGCCGCCGTCAGTGAAGCGAGTGCTGGCGTTGGAGTACACGGCCGAGGCATCGACCGCATCCAGGAAGCGCTCGCAAGCATCCGTGTCCTCGGCAACGATGGCCTCGGAGTGCATCGTGCCGTAGCGGTTGATGTGTGCGATGGCCTCGTCCTCGTTTGCCACGACCTTCACGCTCATCTCGAGAGCCAGGTACTCGCGACCCCAGTCCTCCTCAGTCGCGGCGACGTAGTTGTCGCCCTCGGCAAGCCCAGCGTCGGCGCATGCGGCGCACGTAGCCTCGTCGCCGTGAATCAGCACGTCGTGGTCGAGCAGCACGGCAACGACTGCGGGCAGGAAGCGATCAGCAACAGCACGGTCGACCAGCAGCGACTCGGCGGCATTGCACACGCCCACGCGTTGGGTCTTGGCATTGACGATAATGTTGAGCGCCTTATCAAAGTCGGCGGATTCATGAACGTAGATGTGGCAGTTGCCAGTGCCCGTCTCGATCACCGGCACAAGCGACTCGCGCACGCAGCGCTGGATCAGGCCCGCACCGCCGCGCGGAATGAGTACGTCGACGATACCGCGGAGCTTCATGAGCTCGCCAGTGGCCTCGCGGTCGGTGGACTCGATCATCGACACGGCCTCGCGCGGGAAGCCCTTGGCCTCGAGCGCATCGGCCAGCAGCTCGGCGATCATGGCACACGAGTGATAGGCCAGCGAGCCGCCGCGCAGAATGCAGGCGTTGCCGGTACGGATGCAGATACCTGCGGCGTCGGCCGTCACGTTGGGGCGCGCCTCGTAGACCATAGCGACCAGGCCCAGCGGCACACTCACACGGGTCAGGTCCACGCCGCTTGCAAGCACGCGGTGGTCGAGCACGCGGCCCACGGGATCGGGCAGCTCGGCGAGCTTTTCCAGGCCGGCGGCCATGCCCTCGACGCGCTCGGGCGTCAGCAGCAGGCGATCGAGCAGTCCGGCCGAGGTGCCCGCATCGCGCGCAGCGGACATATCGAGCTCGTTGGCGGCGACGATGGAGTCGAAACCGTTGCGCAGTGCTGCGGCCATGGCACGCACGGCCTCCTGGCGCTGCTCATCGCTCGCCGTGGCAAGCGAGGCCGACGCTGCCTTGGCGGCAACGGCAAGATCGTGGACATACGTGGCTATATCGACCGACATGGGCGGCCCTTTCTCCTAGAAGTTTGCAACCATGGTAGCCGATTTGCGCATGGCCTCGCCCGCGGCGGTAGAATTGGTCAACCCGAAACACCGCAACGAACGGAAGACTCACATGGCCCTCATCACTTCGTACCACGTCCCCGGCCTTTACGTCGAGGACCACAGCATCGACGTCCCCCTTGACTGGCGCGGCCTGGAGCCGATGCTCCTGGCCGTCGGCAGCACCATGCGCCGCGGCGCTACGCCGGCACCAATCGCCGGCGCGCCCGAGAGCATCAAGCTCTTCTACCGCGTGGTTTGCGCGCCCGACCGCATCAACGACGATCTGCCGCTGCTCCTGTTTTTGCAGGGCGGACCCGGCGGCGAGAGCCCACGTCCGCTGTCGCCCACAAGCGACGGCTGGATCGAGGAGGCCGTCAAGCACTTCCGCGTGGTCCTTCCCGACCAGCGCGGCACCGGACGCAGTAGCTGCGTGGACGGACGCACGATCAAGGCACTGGGTGATCGCGCAACGGCCGCCGGCGCCGATACAGCACGCTCGCAGGCGGACTTCCTCAAGCGCCACCTCGCCAGCTCCATCGTGCGCGATTTTGAGTACCTGCGCCTAGTGGGCTTTGGCGGCAAGCCGTGGGTCACGCTCGGCCAGAGCTACGGCGGCTTTTTGACGCTGAGCTATCTGTCGCTCTTCCCCGAGGGCGTGGCGGCGAGCTTTACCTGCGGCGGCATCCCCCACGTGCCGGCGAGCGCCAGCGAGGTCTACGCGCACACCTTCCCGCGCATGGCCGCCAAGACGCAGCAGTATTACGACCGCTACCCCGCCGACGTCGAGCGCGTGGCAGCCCTGGCCGATGCGCTCGAGGAACAGAAGCCCGTGCTGCCCGACGGCTCGCCGATGACGGTCGAGCGCCTACAGCTCATGGGCAGCGACTTTGGCATGAAGCCGAGCTTTGAGCGCATGCATTGGATTATCGATCACGCTTTTGTTGATGGCGACGGCACGCTGACCTGCGACGCCTCGGTATCTGACAACTTTTTGATGCGCGCCTTCGAGCGCACCAACACGCGCACGAATCCGCTGTACTGGACGCTGCAGGAGTTCATATACGCCGACGGTGACACTATGCCCATTGGCTGGGCCGCGGCTGAAGAGAAGGCTCACCGCGCCGAGTTCGACACCCTCGCGCGCCCGCTCATGTTTACCGGCGAGGCCATGTTCCCGTGGATGTTCGAGCAGATGCCCGAGCTCAAGCCCTTCAAGCCCGCCATGGACCTGCTGATGGAAGACACCAGCTGGGACAAGATCTACGACCCGCAGCGACTGGCGTGCAACGAGGTGCCCCTGCAGGCCGCGGTGTATTTCGACGACATGTACGTGGATTCGGGCCTGCAGCTTGATACGCTCAGCCGCGTGGGCAACTCGCATGCCTGGGTGACCAACGAGTTCGAGCACGACGGCCTGCACGGCAGCGTGGTATTCAAGCACCTCTTCGACGAGGCCCTCAACCGCGGAGACCTGCGCCGAATCTTCTAGCAAAGGAGTGTCCCCACCTGCCGGCACAATAGGAACGTCCCCAAGTGCCGGCACGAAAAAGACAGCGCTGCGGGAAACGATTCGCAGCGCTGTCTTTCTTTATGCAAATACGATCAAGTTATCCCTGTGTATCGCCGGCTTCTCGGCCAAGTTAGCGAGCAGGCGGTTGCTGGCGATCTGGTCCTGGCGGCGACCGGCAGCAAGTTCCAGCACGTCCGAATCGGCCTCGGCGATACCGCGGGCGACAACCATACCGCTCGGGTCGCACACGTCGAGCACATCGCCCTCGGCAAACTGGCCATCGACCTCGCGAATACCCACCGCAAGCAGGGAAGAGCCACGGCTAACCAGCGCCTTCGCGGCACCATCATCGACCGTCACCGAGCCGTGCGCCTTGTCGCCCAGCGCGATCCACAGTTTGCGGGGTGCGATGTCCAGGCGCTCCGCCGGCGGATCGAACAGGGTTCCCACGCTCTCGCCGCGGGCGAGACGCACGAGGGCATCGGGCTCCTCGCCCGAGCAAATCACGCTCTGAATGCCCGCCGTCATCAGGATGCGGCTCGCGCGAATCTTGGTGATCATGCCGCCCGTACCCACCGAGGTCGAAGAATCACCCGCCGAGGCAATGATCTTGGCATCGATCTTATGCACGACCGGGACAAACTCGGCCGTCGGATCCTCGTGCGGATTGGCGGTGTAGAGGCCGTCGATGTCGGACAGCGTCACGCACAGGTCGGCGGAAACCAGGCAGCTCACGAGCGCCGCCAGCGTGTCGTTGTCGCCAAACTTGATCTCGTCGACGGTAACGGTGTCGTTCTCGTTGACGACCGGCACCACGCCCAGCTCCACCAGACGCAGCAGGGCGTCGCGCGCGTGCAGGTAGGACGTGCGACGCGCCGTGTCGTGACGCGTGAGCAGCACGAGCGAGGTGAGCAGGTCGCGCGCATGGAACTCCTCGTCGTAGGCCGACGAGATGATGCACTGACCAGCCGAGGCGCAGGCCTGCAGGCTCGGAAGGTCGCCGACCGGCTTGCGGTCGAAGCCCAACACGGGATAGCCACAGGCGATAGCGCCCGAGCTCACCACGACCAGACGCCAGCCGAGCTTGCGCAGCGCTGCGGCTTGATCGGCAAGTCCGCCGATAAAGGCGCGGTTGACCTTGCCATCGGCGCCCACCACCGTGGACGAACCGATCTTTACCACCATCGTTTTATAAGAAGTCGTCATACGTCAAACCAATCAACTGTTCAGCGAACGGCCGAGCTGGCGGCCAAGGGAGCGTGACTCGCCCCTACCGTCCAAGGAATCATTTTGCCCAGGGAAAAGCCGAGGCCGCGGCCATGTTCTTGCGCACGAGCTCGTCGCGCACCTGAGCCAGGCCCTGCTCCATGCCCACCACATAGGTCTGCGGGTACAGGAAGCGCTTGAAAGCTGCGTCCAGATGATCGAGCGCCCAAACACAGCGCTCGCGCGCGTCCTGGATGCTCTCACGCGGAGCCACTGCGCTGCCATCGCGCACGATCGGCACCAGCAGCTCGCGATACTCAAGCTCCGACACGTCGGTCACCAGGGCGGCATCATTCACGGCCACGAGGGTATTGCCGCGCGCGGCGCCCTCCCCCACCAGATGGTCCTCGTCGTAGATCATGTCGCAGACCGGGCCGCCAAAGCCGTCGTAATAACGGCGCACGCGCTGCACGCCCGGGATCGTGCGCTTGTAGGGCTGCTCGGAGAGCTTGACCACCGGCGTCCACGGGTCGGCCTCGCTCGCACGGCGGGCGGAAAGCTTGTACACGCCGCCCAGCGCCGGCTGGTCGTAGCAGGTCGCGAGCTTGGTGCCCACGCCAAAGCTATCGATGGGCGCGCCCTGGTCGAGCAGCGACTGAATCGTGTACTCATCCAGATCGTTAGAAACCGAGATCCCCACATAGGGCAGGCCCTCGGCATCGAAACGACCGCGGACATACTTGGAGAGCTTGGCGAGGTCGCCCGAGTCGATGCGAATAGCCGACAGGCGCTCGCCCGCCGCCTCCATCTCCTTGGCAACCGTAATGGCATGCTCGCAGCCCTCGCGCACATCGTAGGTGTCGATGAGCAGCGTGCAGTTCTTGGGGCTCGACTTGGCAAAGGCGCGGAAGGCCTCGAGCTCGGAATCGAAGCTCATCACCCAGCTGTGCGCATGCGTGCCAAAGACGGGAATACCGTAGCGGCGGCCGGCGAGCACATTGGACGTAGAGGAGCAGCCGGCGACGTAGCTCGCGCGCGCAACGGCCAGGCCGCCATCGGGACCCTGGGCTCGGCGCAGGCCAAACTCGGCCACGGGACGGCCGTCCGCCGCCAGCACCACTCGCGCCGTCTTGGTGGCGACAAGTGTCTGGAACCCGACGATATTGAGCAGCGCCGTCTCAAGCAGCTGGCACTCGAGCGCAGGACCGGTGACGCGCACCATGGGCTCGCGTGGAAAGACGAGCTCGCCCTCGGGGACGGCGTCGATATTTACATGCGCACGAAAATCGCGCAGGTAGTCGAGGAATGCGGACTTGAACATCGCGCCGCCGGCCGGGGCCTGGAGCGAGGCGAGGTAGTCGATATCCTCGGGCGTAAAGCGCAGATTCTCGACTAGCTCGGGCAGCTCGGCGGTGCCGCACATGACGGCATAGGCGCTGCCAAAGGGATGGTCGCGGTAAAACGCGGTAAAACAACCCTGCTCATTGGCCTTGCCGCTCTCCCACAGGCCCTGGGCCATAGTGAGTTCGTACAGATCGGTGAGCATTGCGATGTCGGTGGGATGAGAGATATCGGTCAAAGCCATGGGGCGACCTTTCGGATGTGTGGTGCAGAATTTGAGGGTTGGACGAGAGCAGAGCATGCGGACATGACGCCCGATGCAAATCGGTTAGAGCAGGCCCATGCTGGTCAGGATCGTGTAGCCCATAAAGATGACAAACGCGATGAGGGCAAGGACAATGATGATTTTTTGAGCCGGCGCCATGCCAGGGATCTCGTTCTCGCCCGTAGGTTCCTTGGAGGTAACCATGCGCTGGGCAAAGGTCATCTCGTCACGGCTCGGCTTGGGCTCGACGGACTTGGGACGAGCGGCCTTTTTAGGCTGAGGTTTGGGCGCGGCAGGTGCAGGCTTCGCTGCAGCGGGCTTGGGTGCGGGCGCGGGCTTGCGCTCGGATGCGGCGTTCGAGGCGACCTCCTCGGCCTTCGCACGCTCGGCACGCAGGGCAGCCAGCTCCTCGCGCTCGCGACGGGCCTCTTCCCGAGCCTCGCGGCGGGCCTTCTCAGCGCGGAGCTCTTCCAACTCAGCGCGCTCCTCGTCGGACAATGGTTGGGACTCAAGCTCGGCCATGGTAAAGCCCTTTCTTTTAAAAAAAGCCGCCGACACAATGTCAGCGGCTTATCAAATCCAAGGGTGGAGACGAAGGGAGTCGAACCCTCGGCCTCTGCCATGCGACGGCAGCGCTCTCCCAACTGAGCTACGTCCCCAGGACAAGTTGATATTTTACCTACGGCTCGCCAACTGTCAACGCCCAATAACCAGTCTTTTTGGGGCACGGCTATTTTGGCAACTTTTCGAACAGGCGATGCTCTCGATGATTTTTTATCCCCGTCCCAGAAAAATCATCGACGAACGCACTACTTTGCGCTGGTAAGAACACCGGTGGTGTCGAAGGCCGGGGTGAAGCTCTCGTCTACCGCGCCGCCCTCTTGCCAGAACATCGTCGTAAACCCCAGGTCGTCGGCATGGTCGAGCACCTGCTCGTACTCCTCGCGCGTCACAGCGCGCGCCAACTCGCCGCCCTGCTCGCGCATGAGCGTATTGGGCGTGTACTGGTTCATGACCGAGATCGGCACGTCGCCCACCGTCTGCCACACCAGGTCTAACACGCGGCACGAGTCATCCGCATGCCCCGGCAGCACCAGGTGGCGCACGATGATGCCGCGCTTCATGAGCCCGTCGTCATCCACCAGCTCTCCCCCGCGGCGATCGATCTCGCGCGCCATCTGGGCCAGACCCGACACGGCCACGCGCGGGTAGTCCTTAATATGAGAGAGCGACTGCGCAAGCCCGGCATCGGCATATTTAAAGTCGGTAAGCCACACATCGACCAGGTCGCCCAGCGCCGCCACGGCACTCGCGCGCTCGTAACCGCTCGTGTTGTAGACGATTGGGATGACCAGCCCGCGCGTCCGTGCCGCGGCAATCGCGGCGGGCAACAGGTGTGCATAGTGCGTCGCCGTCACCAAATTGATGTTGTTGGCACCCTGGTCCTGCAATTCCAGCATAATCTCGACCAGGCGCTCAGGCGAAATCTCAAGGCCAAAATTGCCGGTCGAGATCTCGTGGTTCTGGCAGTAGATGCATTTGAGCGAGCAGCCGCTAAAGAAGATCGTGCCCGAACCGGCCTCGCCCGAGATAGGCGGCTCCTCCCACATATGAAGCGCGGCGCGGGCCACCTTGAGCGTGTCGTTAGCACCGCAGACGCCGTGCGCGCCCTCATCGCGCGCCGCACCACAACGGCGCGGACACAAATGGCAGGCGGGCGAAAAAAGTTCGGTCAACGACGTCGGCATAAAAACATGCTCCAAAACAACGATTCAGCAGCTCAAACGCAAAGGGACCAACCGCACAGACGGCTCGAGTCCAAGGCACCGTAATCGTCCGACACGATTTTTGTAATGTCAAGACTGGAATCGATAAAGTGCCGCTTTATGATGTAGGTATTCCGCCCCCCGCGGAGCAACTGGGTGAACCGTCGCGTTTATTTAGGGAGCCCACACAGTCGTACCTAGTACAGGTATCCTTCGTTGTTAAGGACGCTGGAACAGTCGATGAGGGCACCCACCTGTTTTAGGTGGGTTCATTTTCGTAACGTGGGGGGTGGTTTTCTTTTGCCAAAAATCGCCATTACAGTCCATATAGATCCCCGCCGGCATCCCGACAAGCCATCGACAACATCCCAATATCTGGTAAGCGCGTGATTATCGCTGCGTGCAATTCCATGCACCCCCCTTGGTCGAGTATCATGGTTCGGCTATGCCCTTTGCGCATGGCGTTCTTCTGACCTTTTCCTTCGACGCTTGGCGGTTTTTAGATTCATGGCTTCATCCCCGAGCTACATACCGTACCTATGCGTGGCAGCGGCGGCCTTTATCACGACCTTCCTCACGGTACCCCTGGTCAAGCGCCTGGCAATCAAGCTCGACGCCGTCGACTATCCTTCTAAGCGCCGCATCAACACCAAGCCCATCCCGCGTTTAGGCGGAACGGCGGTGTTTTTGGGCCTGGTCGTCGCCTGCACTGTGCAAATCCTAGGCACCTGGTACCTGGGTTGGCCGCCCGTTTTGGTGCCCCACCCCCGTCTGCACATCAGCTACCCCATACTTGCGCTTTCTTTTACCGTTATCTTTGCGACCGGCGCTATCGACGACGTCTTCCAGCTCACGCCCAAGCAAAAGCTGGCCGGACAGGTCCTCGCCGCGCTTATCGCCTGCATGGGCGGCCTAAAAATCGGCGTCATCGTCAACCCGTTTGCTCCCGGCGAGATCATGCTCGGATGGCTCGCCTACCCCATTACCGTGATCTATCTGGTGGCATTCACCAACATCATTAACCTCATCGACGGCCTCGACGGCTTGGCCACGGGCATCTGCGGCATCGCATCGTTCACCATGTTTTCGATGGCTGTTCTCTCGGGCCGCATCGACGCCGCCGCGCTCTCCATTGCGCTCTTTGGTGCCTGCCTGGCCTTTTTGCGCTACAACTTCAACCCCGCAAGCATCTTCTTGGGCGACTCGGGGTCGTTGCTTCTGGGCTTTGCGCTGGGCTCCATCTCGCTGCTCAACGTGAGCCGCACCGCCGCACTCACCTCGCTTATCATCCCGCTCATCGTTGCCGGCGTGCCCATCATCGACACGTTTAGCGCCATTGTGCGCCGCAAGCGCGCCCACATTAGCATCGGGCAGGCCGACAAGGGCCACATCCACCACCGCCTGATCAAAGAAGGCTACAACCAAAAACAGGCCGTGCTGCTCATCTATGCCTGGTGCATCATGCTTTCAGCCGGCGCCGCCGCGATTAACCAGGTCGAGGTGCCCATGCGCGTGCTCATCTTTACCGTGCTCGCCATTGGCTCGGCGGCCTTCGCCAAGCATCTACATCTATTTGAGCCCGTGCTGCTCCACCATTACAACAAGCGCACGCACGAAGATGAGCTGGTCACCCCAGACGACCCCGCTTTTAAGCAGGAGGAGCAGGCAGCCGAGGAGCGCAAAGAAGAGCGCCACCACAAGCTCTAGGGCAAGCTGCCGAGGATGTGCCAAGGCGTTGGCAACCGTTCGCGCGAACGCCGCGGCGGACTTGAAAGCCGGCCCCTGGCAGTCCCTCACCCACTCACGCCCACCCCTCTCAATAAACACGCTATCATCAAAACCTGCGAACGAACGTTAGGAGCAATCATGCCAAACGAGAACAGCTACGAAGTCGCGCTGCAAAAGAGCAACGCCATTCGCGAGGGCCTGGCCAAGACGCCCGAGAAGTTCACTATGCTTACCGGCGACCGCCCCACCGGCCGTCTGCACCTGGGTCACTACTTTGGCACCCTCAAGGGCCGCGTGGAGCTGCAGAACATGGGCGCCAGGACCAACGTACTCATCGCCGACTACCAGGTCATCACCGACCGCGACACCACCGAGCACATCCAGGACAACGTGTACAACATGGTCATGGACTACCTTGCCTGCGGCATCGACCCCGACAAGACCATGATCTACGCGCACTCCGCCGTGCCCGCCGCCAACCAGCTCATGCTGCCGTTCCTGTCGCTGGTGTCCGAGGCCGAGCTGGCGCGCAACCCCACCGTCAAGGCCGAGATGGAGGCCTCGGGCCACGAGCTCACCGGCCTTCTGCTCACCTACCCGGTACATCAAGCCTGCGACATCCTGTTCT
Source organism: uncultured Collinsella sp. (assembly GCA_958403395.1). Classification (GTDB taxonomy): domain Bacteria; phylum Actinomycetota; class Coriobacteriia; order Coriobacteriales; family Coriobacteriaceae; genus Collinsella. Next base: position 20,574 of record CATXXF010000011.1, on the reverse strand, counting down.
GCAAGGGCAACGTGGTACCCGTCGGTCGCGACCAGCTGCCGCACATCGAGCTTACCCGCACCATCGCCCGCCGCTTTAACAACCGTTACGGCAAGGTGTTCCCCGAAGTCGACGCGCTGCTGTCCGAGACCCCGCTACTGCCCGGCCTTGACGGTCGCAAGATGAGCAAGAGCTACGGCAACGCCATCAACATCTCGATGACCGCTGAGGAGACGGCCAAGCGCATCAAGAAAAGCCAGACCGACTCTGAGCGCATGATCACGTTCGATCCCGAGAACCGCCCCGGCGTGTCTGGCCTGCTTTCGACAGCCGCCATCTGCACCGGTCGCTCCGAGGTCGAGATTGCCGAGGAGATCGGCATGGGCGGCTCCGGCCAGCTCAAGAAGTACGTGACCGAGGTCGTCAACGAGTACTTCGCACCTATCCGCGAGCGTCGCCAGCGCTACGAGAACGATCTGGATTACGTGAAGGACGTGCTGCACGAGGGCAACCGTCGCGCCAACGAGATCGCCGAGCAGACCCTGGCAGAGGTTCAGGACGCCATGGGCATGGTGTACTAGACCGATTTGCTGGCTTGAGTTTTCGATTGCTTTAGGGCGGGCGCTACGGCGTCCGCCTTTTTTGGAGCCGGACCGCTTCGGCTCCGTCCATCGCACCCCCTCGACAAACAGGAACAGGCCCGCCGGCAGCTAGTTGCCAGCGGGCCTGTTCCCGAAGTACACCGTTGAATCGCACAGAGGGGAGGAATGCGAATCAAACTCAACAGGGCAGGCTTTTTCATCGCCTATTGCCTGCTCCGTTGCTGAAACCAATATAGTTCACCGTGGTTTACTTTCTGACGGCAAAGTACGCCACCACACCTTCTCCATAAGTTAGCTCTGGTAAACCTACAGCGTAAAACCACCACAAAGGGGACAGGCGCCTTTGTGGTGGTTTTCGCCACGGCAGAACCGCTAGAGCCCGGCAGGCCAGCGACAGGCGGCCAAGTCGACGTGCATGTCGTCCTTAAACGCCACACCCTCCCCTAGCAAAAGCTCACGTTGAGCATCGGGACCGCCAAAAGCGAAGCCCTCGCATATGCGCCCGTCGGCAAACACCACGCGGTGACAGGGAATCTCGCCGGGGCGCGGATTACTATGCAGGGCATACCCCACGTACCGCGCACTTCGTGGACGACCGGCAAGCAGCGCCACCTGGCCATACGTGGCGACCATCCCCTCGGGGATCTGCTCGACCACCTCGTACACCCGTTCAAAAAAGCCCTCAGACGCCATTGCTCGCTCCCTTCCACCCGGAAAAGCATAAACCACCACAACGGTGCCTGTCCCCTTTGTGGTGGTTTATGGCAGATCGGTTAGTTGGCGGGCTGGAAGAAGGCTACGGCGACGGCGCCGGGGCCTACGTGGGTGCCGATGGTGGCGCCGATGGTGTGAACGGGCAACTCGCCCTCGGTGTGGCCAGCCCACAGTGCCGCGCTGTCCTCGACATACTTCTTGAGCACCGCATCCGAAAGGCCCGTATAGCCGAGCGCCAGCGGCATGGAGAAGTCGACGCCGCCCGCCTGCTCGACCTTCTGGTTCAACAGGTTTCGACCGTTTTTGGAACCGCGCGCCTTGCCCAGCTGCACGATGAGGCCGTCCTCGGCGGCCACGACCGGCTTCACGTTGAGCAGCGTACCCACGGCGCCGGCCGCAGCAGACAGACGACCGCCACGCACCAGATACTCCAGCGTCTCGAGCAGGCCGATAACCACCACGCGGTCGCGCACGGCCTCGACCGCTGCCGCGATCTGGGCCGCACTACGGCCCTCATCCACCAGGCGCAGCGCATACTCGACCAGCACGCGCTCTCCCAAGGTCACGTTATTGCTGTCCACGACGAACACGTCGCCGCCCGGCGCCTCGGCAAGTGCGGTACGGGCGCTCTGATTGGTGCCCGAAAGCTTGGCGCCCACGGTAATAATCACGGCCTCGTCGCCGGCCTCACGCGCCTCGGCAATCGCCTGCGAAAACGCGTACGGGTTGACCTGGCCGGTCTTGGGCAGCTCATCGCGCTCCACGAGCATCTCGTAAAAGCGCTGGTGATCGATGTCGACGCCATCCATGTACACATCGGTGCCAAAGGTGACGGACAGCGGCAGAACACGCAGAGCGGGGTGCTCCGCCGGCGACATATCGCTTGCGGAATCGGTAATAATGCGGACGGACATAACAAATCCTTTCTTGCGCAGGTCTCGCGCGGGGAATTTAGACAGCATTGCCCCGGCACGGTATACGCGCTCAAACGGGACTATGCAGTTGTTAATGGGAAGCAAATGCCTTGGCGGCCTTAGATCTCGCGCAGGGTGTTGAGAATCGTACGCAGCGACGCATACATCTGCTCGCGCTGCTCCACGCCCATGGCCTTACCGGTGGTGTCGAGCACGTCGTGGATGATACGGTCGGCCTCGTTCATGCTCTCGCCACCCAGCGTGGTCAGGCGAACCGGTGCGCGGTACTTGACGGCAGCATCGCCCGAGTCATCAACCTCGACAAAGCCGCCCTCCTCCAGGTGCGCCAGCGTGCGCGAAACGGCAGCGCGCGTCACGCCGGCCACGCGAGCCAGATCGGCGCCGGTCATGCCGTCCTTGCTGCGCTCCAGGTAGTACAGGCACATAACGTCGGAGCCCTTGAGGCCCAGCCTTGCGCCCTCAGACGTCTTAATGCGCTGGATCTCCTTGTACAGCCCGCTAATCAGTCCGACAAAATCCTCGAAACGTGTCTCGTCGTTCTGCTGCATGGGAGACGACCGCCTTTCGCTTGCATGATGCTAACGGGTAAACATCTTAGCCGTACTCAGCGACTGCCGCTTCCACGCGACCCAATTGTTAACCCATCAACATAAAAACCACCACAAAGGGGACAGGCACCTTTGTGGTGGTCTGGGGCATCAATAGGTTCTAGGCGCCGCTACAGCTCCACGCAGGGATTGTCGCGGGTCACAAGCGTCTTAACGACAACCGTCGCTCCCAGATAGCGCTCGAGCAGCTCGGCCAAGCGATCGATGGCGGCCTGGCAATCCCCCATCCGCTCGGGCTCCACGCACTCAATCGCCAGAAATGCGTCCGCCGAATCGTCGGACAGCGCCGTGCGAACGCCATCGCGCCAGTTCCAGCAACGGCACACGGCGCCCGCATCATCGATATAAGCAAGCTCACCGGGCAGCGTCGGATCATCCGCCTCCTCGCCAAGTGGCAAGAACGCGTCGCCGCCGTCGGTCACCTTCAAGCGAAGGTCTCCCTCAATCGCATGCAGATCCTCGCCTCCCACGGGCAGCGCATAGGTCAACGACACCGTGTTGTAAATATCCACCGCCGGTGTGATATGACCGACCGGCTTGCCCTTGAGCACGCGCTTGAGCAAGTTCTCGATCGAGCAGCGGGCGCCCTTTTTAGTCTTGAACAGCCGGTACGCGTCACGCCAAGCCTTCACCGGCGCGTTCTCGCTGATGGTATCGCTCGTCAGGCGACGCTCCGCTTCGATATTGGCGCGGTCGAGCAACGCGGCAATGGCATCCACGTCCTCCTGGGGAATCTGAGCCGCGGGCTTCATGCCCTTTACGACCACGACGCCGACCGCCGCCTGTGGAAACAGCTCCCAAAACGAATTCTCGGCAACAAAGCCCTTCATACGCTCTCCCTTCATTGTGCGCGCCCGAGTGAGGGCGCCTAAACAAAAAGCGCCCTCACAGCGGCCACCTTCAAAGTCCTACGGTGCCGCCACAAGAGCGCTTGCGCTGCCCCCATCCGGAGAAGGGGGCGATATGTCAGGCGTATTGTAACCTGAGTCATCCGCCCAAGCAAAACCACCACAAAGGTAACTGTCCCCTTTGTGGTGGTTATGGACTTGCGGCGACGCTAGTGGCGGAGTCCCAGCAAGCCGCGGCCGCGATGACGGGCCTCGGCGGACACCTGGGCGTGCGGGCCGGCGGCCTTGACGGATTCGGGAAGGTGCGAGTACTTCTTCTCGAAGTTCTCCTCGAACATCACCGCCAGGTTGTGCGCTGCCTCGTCGTAGCGCGCGGTGCTCTGCCAGTACTGGCGCGGCACCAGGATGCCGTCGGGCACACCGTGGCACGTAGTGGGAATGTCGACATTAAAGATATCGTCGTGCACAAACTCGCTGTCCTCGATGGTACCGTCGAGGGCGCGAGCGACCAGGGCGCGCGTGTAGGCCAGCTCGATGCGATGGCCCACGCCATAACCGCCGCCAATCCAACCGGTGTTGACCAGGTAGACGCGCGTGCGGCCGTCGGCGATGCGCTCGCCGAGCATCTTAGCGTAGACCATGGGGTCGAGCGGCATAAACGGCTCGCCAAACAGCGAGGAGAACGTGGGCGTGGGCTCGGTGACGCCAACCTCGGTGCCGGGGATCTTGGCCGTAAAGCCCGTCACAAAGTGATACATGGCGGCGTCGGCCGTCAGGCGCGAGATAGGCGGCAGCGCGCCAAAGGCATCGCAGGTCAGGAACAGCACGACGCTGGGAGTGGTGCCCATGCCCTTGGTCCACGCGTTGGGGATATGCTCGACGGGATAGGCCACGCGCGTGTTGTGCGTGATCGAGATGTCGTCGTAGTTGGGCTTGCGGTTCTCGTCGAGCACCACGTTTTCGCAAATGGCGCCAAAACGGACGGCGTTGAAGATCTCGGGCTCGTGGAAGGCGTCCAGGCCCTCGCATTTGGCGTAGCAGCCACCCTCGATGTTGAAGATGCCCATGTCGGACCAACCGTGCTCGTCGTCGCCGATCAGCAGGCGCGTGGGATTGGCCGAAAGCGTGGTCTTGCCGGTGCCGGACAGGCCAAAGAACACGGCGGTCTCGTGCGTGACGGGATCCATGCTGGCCGAGCAATGCATGGGCAGCACGTCGTCCTCGACAGGCAGCAGGTAGTTCATGACACTGAAGATGGACTTTTTGATTTCGCCGGAGTAGCCGGTACCCGCGACCAAAATCACGCGCTCCTGGAAGTTGATGACCACGGCGGCGCTGGAGTTGAGGCCCTTGATGGCAGGGTCGCATTGGTAGCCCGGCGCGGCGAGCACGCAGAAGTCCGGCTCGCCGGTGCGCGCGATTTCGCGGGCGAGCGGGCGGGCGAGCATCTGCTTAATGAAGAGCGCCTGGCTGGCAAGCTCGCAGGCGACGAGCAGGCGGCGCGTATGGTTGCGGTCGGCGCCGGCCATGCCGCGGGTGACGAACACATCGCGCTCGTTGAGATAGTCGACGATGCCGGCTTTGATGACCTCGTAGCTTTCGACGGACAGCGGGCGGTTGACGGCGCCCCAGGCAATCTTGTCGTGGACATCGGGGGTGTCAACGATAAAGCGGTCGTTGGGCGAACGTCCGGTACGCTCCCCCGTCTCGATCACCAGCGCGCCGTTGGATGCCATGCGGCCTTCGTTGCGGCGGATGGCATGCTCGACGAGCTCTGCCGCCGGCAGGTCCACCAGCAGACGGGGTTGATTCTCGGCGGGATCTTCAACGAGCGTAATACCAAAGTTGGACAGAACTTCTGCAGGGGTAACACCAGGCATGGGGCCTCCTTTAAAAACGCGACACGTGGACGCGACGCGCACTTTACTCACGTAAAGCCCGTTGTACCCGATATGCAAAAACGTTTTTGCGGCAAGGGCGGCAAGCCCGCCCAACGGTCAAAAATCGCAGGCAAGCGGCCCAGTCATTGGGGACGTTCTTAAACGACTAGTCATTGGGGGCGTTCTTGAACAGGCAACATTCAAGGAGTGTCCCCGGATGCCGGCACTTAGGGACGTTCCCAAAGTGCCGGCACATAAGGAACGTCCCTAAGTGCCGACTACAGCGGCAGGCCTTGGCCGAGCATGGCTATGGCGCTCATCAGGACCAGCATGCCGGCAGCGTAGGGCAGCACCGCGCCCAGGAGTTCGGCATCCCTGCCGCGCACGTGGACGGCAGCCAGACCAATCGCGAGCGTCTGCGGAGAGATCATCTTACCGGCGGCAACACCAAGCGCGTTCAGCGCGACCATCCAGTAGTCGCTCACGCCCAGCGCCGTAGCGGCCTGGCTCTGGATGGGGCCAAACAGCATGCCCGAGGACGTGCCCGAGCCGGTCACAAACGCACCGACTGCGCCGATCCACGGAGCCAGAATCGGGTACAGCCCACCGGCGACGGCGATGCAGAACGCGCTGATCGAAGAGATCATGCCCGCATAGCCCATCACCTTGGCACAGCCCAGCACCGAAAGCATCGTGATCACCGTCGGCATCATCTGCTTCACAGTCGCGGCCAGCACCTCGCCCATCATGCGTGGCGAAGCACCCTGAATGGCACCGCCGACAAACGCGGCCAGGAAGATCCAAACACCCGGCGTGTTAATCCACGAAAACGTAAGCGTACCGGGGTTCTCGCCGCAATACACCTGCACGTGGCTTGCAAAGGGCGCAAGCGCGGCATGCACGGCGGGCACCAGGTTGGACGTACCCAGCAGCAGTACAAAAATCAGAATGAAGCACGACCAGGCCGAAAGCGCCGATTTAACGGTGAGCTGTTCGCCGGCCTCGATATTCATATGGAAGCGTGCGTCCAAATGCCCCGACTTCTCGGCACGCATGGCAAGCGCAGCTGTCAGCGCGAGCGAAACGATGGATCCTACGACCACGGCCAGCTCGGGGCCCACAAACATGGCAACGACCAGAGCCGCGCCGACAAACGACACGCCGGAGAGCAACGCCACGCCGGCAACACCGTGCAGACGCTCGCCCACACTCGCGGCATTGCCCTGGTCATCGGCAACACGGCCCGCAACCAGCACAATAAATAGCGGCATCACCACAAAGAACGGTGCGAGCTGCACCAGCTGAACGGTCGCTAGGTGAAGGGAATCCAAACCCACCAGGTCGGCAACGGACACCGTGGGGATGCCGATGGAGCCGTAGGGCGTGGGCACGCCGTTGGCCAGCAGGCAGATGAGCACGGCAGGCACGGCCTCAAAGCCCAGGCCCGCGAGCATGCCGGCGGGAATGGCGACAGCGGTACCGAAGCCGGCCATGCCCTCCATAAAGCCACCGAAGCACCAAGCCACGAGCAGCGCCAGCAGACGGCGGTCGCTGCTGATGGAGGTGATCATGCTGCCGATCACGTCCATGGCGCCCGTACGAACGCACAGGTTATACGTGAACACCGCGGCGATGATCACCAGGACGATGGGCCACAGAGCCATCAAAAAACCTTCGAGCGAGGCGGTCGCGATCTGCGCTGCCGGCAGGTGCCACCATGCGAAGGCAAGCAAGCACGAAAGGACAAACGATCCGATAGCGGCCTTCCAAGCTGGCCATTTAAAGCACAGCAGCATCACGACCAGCCAAATAATCGGCACAAGAGCCAGTATGAATGCGGCGACGTCCATAGGTAGAAGCTCCTTGGTACCGCGTGGGCGGCATCGGGGGTGTCACAAAACTTCAACAGGATACCGCACGTTTACCGACAAATTACAGCCGCCCGCCGAAATTATTGAACAATCCGTTCAAAAACACGAACGAACACCGTCGCGTCTATACTAAAGCGCAGCAATAGAAAGGACTCCGCTTTGAGCATCACGCCCCTCGATAGCATTCGCCGCGCCATCGCCCGCCGCAACGGCGTCTCCAACCCCGCTGCATCGAGAGACGGCGCCGCGAAGGCCCAGGGCGGCCGCATCGAGAACGGCCTCTTCCCTGCCTCGCACACTGCCGAGGAACTCGCACGCATCCAAGAGCTGAGTCAGCGCAACGCCGGCGGGCCCGATAGCAGCCAAGCCACACGTCGCCGGCGCGAACGCGATCGCAAGCCCGGCCCCGTCCGCCGCATGGTCAACGCTTGGTGGAACCGTCTGCTCGGTGCCGTCTACGGCGGCGGGTTCTCCACGCAAGAGGCTGAATACGAAGAGCACGCCACCAGCCGCGACTATCTTTGGAACACCCTCGGCACCGCCGTGTGGGGTCTGGCGTTTCCGTTGCTCACCATCGTGTCTACGCAGCTCGTGGGCGCCGAAGAAGCCGGCAAGTTCTCCATCGCCTTTGTCACCGGCACGCTCATCATGATCGCGTGCAACTACGGCGTGCGCAATTTCCAGGTCTCGGACATCGACGAAAAGACGTCCTTTGCCTCCTACCAGCTCAACCGCTGGCTTTGCGGAGCGCTCGCCCTAGGCTGCGGCCTCATGTACAGCAGCGCCCGCGGCTATGACACGCAGATGGCGACGATCGGCCTGGGCGTCTACCTGTATAAGGTCATCGACGGCGTCGCCGACGTGTACGAAGGCCGCCTGCAGCAGGCCGACAAGCTCTACTTGGCTGGAATGAGTCAAACGCTACGCTCCGTCGGCGTCATCGCGGTCTTCAGCGTGGCGCTGTTCTTCACGCGTAGCATGCCCATCGCGGCCATTGCCATGGGCATCGCCGCGATCGCCTCGCTCGTGCTGGTCACCGCGCCGCTCGCCCTGCTCGAGACCGAAAAATCGCGCCGCGTAAGCCTGCGCGAGGTCGGCCACCTGTTTGTCCAGTGCGCCCCACTCTTTGGCGCGCTATTCCTGTTCAATCTTATCGAGAGCATGCCCAAGTTTGTGATGGAAGGAACACTGGCCTACAAATACCAGTTGTACTTTAATGCCCTGTTTTTTCCAGCTCAGGCTATTCTGTTGAGCATTGGATTTGTCTATAAACCGCAGTTCCTGCGCTTGTCGAGCATTTGGGCTAATCCTCGCAAGCGTCGTCGCTTTGACCTGATTATTGTTGCCGTTATGGCGCTGATCGTGGTCATCACCGGCGTGTGCGCCGCATTTATGGCAGGTCCCGGTATTCCCCTCATGAGCTTTATATACGGTCTCAGCTTTGAACGCTACCGTACGCTGGCGCTGCTGATGGTCGTCGCCGGCGGCGTCACCGCGGCCATCGACTTTATCTACGCCATCATCACGGTGCTGCGCCACGCTGGAGACGTCACCAAGATCTACCTGATCTGCTTTGCCGTGAGCGTGGTGCTCCCGGTGATTCTGATCAATCTGCTCGGCCTGATGGGCGCCGTCGTGAGCTACCTGGCCATTATGGCCCTACTGCTGGTACTGTTGATTATCGAGTACGCCCACATCCGCCAACGCATAGAGAGGGACCGGAATCCGTACGGCGCCTAATTGCGTCGATGGGAGAAGCTAATTTGCGGTGGAATCACCCCGGCTGGAGTCTCGTTGCGGACACGTAAAACTAAGTGAGTAGATTTTTACCGAATCCCCGACCACACCGACAGAGCACAAGTCTGTGACCTGCGGTTTTATTGAGGCAAATATGTTGGGTGCTCGGCATTTCCAAAAAAGTCTACTCACTTAGCCGGCGGGCAGCCAAATGATTATTTAATCCCGTCCCAGAGAAATCAATTTGCGGGCAGAAGGGCAAAAGTAGTCAAAAAACCCTTCCCATATTAGCTACCCCTTGCACCGATTATTCGCCCGGGTTGATGTTCGCGTAGAACTCCGCCCCATCATCGAGCCGCAGGATGCCCACGCGACCGAACTCGGAGCCGGTGGCGGCAGCGCAGTCGATGTCGATGCGATCGGGCACACCGGCGGCATCCTCGCCGCCCAGGCGCACGATCTGCCCGCGGCCCGACTCCTCGTCGAGCCCCGCAAGACCACCGACCTCGCAATAACGCCCGAGCGACACCGTTGGCGTGTGACCGCTCACAACGACCGGGCCCTTACCCTCGGTAGAAAGCAGCCCGGTCGGCACATCCCAATAGCCGTGACGAATCCACAGCAGGTCATCGGACGACTGTACCGCGAGCATCTGCTGCAGCAGCTCGCGATCGGCACCCACCGCTCCAACGCCATCGGCACAATCGACGCCATGCTCAAGCAAAAACGCGCGCGCCGCCTCGGTCTGAATGCCGGCGTGCACCAGCAGGTACGGCCGCTCGGCAGTCTCGACCACCGCGTAGAGCGGCAGCGCGGCCATCCATCGCACGAGCTCCTCGTATGCCTCAAATTCCATGTCGTTGAGCTGCTCGCGCGTCGTCCAGCCACCGTTGATATCCCAGGTCTCGGCATCGAGCGGATCCTGACCAATGATGGCATCGAGCATGATCTGCTCGTGATTACCCTTGAGCACGTGGGCGTTGGGCAGCGAGCGCACGAGCTTAATAACGCCGACCGGATCGGGCCCGCGATCGATCATGTCGCCCAGCACGTACAGCGTGTCGTCGGACGTCAACGAGATCTTAGACAGGGCCTCGTCAAGCGCACGCACGTGCCCGTGAGCATCAGATGTCACATAGATCGCCATGGTACGCCTCTCCTTGCATTGCGGCCGAAGCCCGGCGCCGCAACTAAAACTTCAAGTTGAACTTAAACGTTACCCATTGTACTCCGTTGCAATAAAGCTGGAAAGGGTTTCCGAGCAGAGGCAAAGACGGCAGCCGTCTATGACGATATCGCGCACGCCCGCAATCCAACCCCATAAACCCACCATCTTTGGGTACAAATAACCGCAGACAACTGACCGTGCCACGCCAACCACCCAGGAGCGGACACCATCCATGAACCAGATCCTTCTCTTTATCGGCCTCGTCATTATTCTGTGCCTGACCATCAAACCCGTCGGCAAAAAACTCCCCTTCCCCACCCTGCTCATCTTCATCGCGCTGGGCATGCTGTTGGGCGTCAACGGCCCGACGCATATCGACTTTAGCGACTACGCACTCACCGAAACCGTCTGCAGCACGGCGCTGCTGTTCATCATGTTCTACGGCGGCTTTAACACCAATATCGACCGCGCCAAGCCCGTCGCTGCGCCGGCGGTGCTGCTGAGCACGCTCGGCGTCGTCATCACTGCCGGCATCACCGGCGTGTTCGCCCACTTCGCGCTGGGGATCGACTGGATCGGCAGCCTGCTGCTGGGATCGGTCGTGGCATCCACCGACGCGGCGAGCGTCTTTAGCGTACTGCGTGAGCACAGCCTGTCGCTGAGAGGTGGCACCGACTCGCTGCTCGAGGTCGAATCGGGCTCCAACGACCCCGTCGCCTACATGCTCACCGCTGTGCTCGCTACACTCGCGGCCGGCGGCGACATCAACATTCCCGCACTGCTGGCCAAGCAGATTATCCTGGGCGTGGGCCTGGGCCTTGCCATCGGCTGGGCGGCGGGCCGCCTGATTGAACGCGCGCACGCAACGGCCAAGGACGCGCAGACCATCTTTTTGTTCGCCGTGGCCATCGTCGCCTACGCGCTGCCGAGCTACCTGGGCGGCAACGGCTTTTTGGCTGTATACCTGGCCGGCATTGTGCTGGGTGCCAGCGACATCACCGGCAAAGTCGAGATGGCGCACTTCTTTGACACCCTCACCGAGATGGCAGAGATGACCATCTTCTTTTTGCTGGGCCTGCTCGTTACACCCGCACGCCTGCCGCAAATGCTGCTACCGGGCCTGGCACTCATGGCGTTTATGCTCTTTGCGAGCCGCCCCATCGCCGTAGGCATGCTGCTGGCGCCGTTTAGGACGAACCCTCGCCAGGTTGCACTCGTAAGCTGGGCGGGTCTGCGCGGAGCAGCTTCGGTCGTCTTTAGTCTCTTTGCCGTGGTGGCCGGCGTTCCCGGCGGACACGACCTATTTGACCTGGTGTTTGTGATTGCCGTGTCGAGCATTGTGGTGCAGGGCTCGCTGCTGCCGGCGGTGGCGAAGAAGCTCGATATGATCGATGCGACCGGCGACGTGCGCCGTACGTTTAACGATTACCGCGACGAGGACGGCATGTCGTTTGTCAAGTTCAAGGTGGGCGCGGGCCATCCGTTTTCCGGACGCTCGCTCGCCGATATTGGCAGCGCCACGGACATGCTCGTCGTCCTGGTGCTGCGCGATGGCGCGCACCCGGTGCTGCCCAATGGCGATACCGTGATTGAGGAAGGCGACCTATTGGTGATGGCTGCCCCGACGTTTGAAGAGCGTGCCGAGGTTACGCTGCGCGAGGTCACCGTGACGCCCCACGGTCGCCTGGCCGGCCAGCGCCTGCGCGACGTGCCGCAAGGCAAGCATCCGTTTATTGTGGTGATGCTCAAGCGCGACGGCCAAACGATCATTCCCGATGGCAACACCCTAATATACGCCGGCGACGAAGCCGTCATTGCCACACTGGCGTCGTAGCGGGCAGGAGGTAGCTAATTTGCGGCGAAGAGATCAAGCGCCTAGAGAACCTCATGTCTTCGCTCGCAGATTTGGATTTGCCTGAGGAGTAAGGTCACCTCTCCCCCATGTAACCATCCTGTAAATCATAGCGGCGCACTCGGGTTTTGCTGTGATGCGGTCGCGCCTGACGCTGCACTGTGCTAAAGTATCCCGAACGTTCAAACGACTACGAGGGGGAAATAGAAGATGGCACGTGTGCACAACTTCTCAGCTGGCCCGGCCGCACTGCCCACAAGCGTGCTCGCCGAGATCGCCGACGAGATGATGGACTACCGCGGTTGCGGCATGTCCGTGCTCGAGATGAGCCATCGATCTAGCATGTACCAGCAGATCATCGACGACGCCGAGGCAACCCTGCGCCGCCTGCTGAGCATCCCCGATAACTACCGTGTTCTGTTTTTGCAGGGCGGCGCCACGCTGCAGTTTGCGGGCATCCCGATGAACCTCATGCGCCGCGGCCGCGCCGGCTACGTCGTGACCGGCAACTTTGCCAACAAGGCGTACCAGGAGGCCGCCAAGTACGGCGAGGCCGTGCTGCTCGCGAGCTCCAAGGACACCAACTTCGACCGCATCCCCGACATGGACGACGTCAACGCGCGCATTGCCGCCGAGGCCGCAGGCAACGGGCTCGACTACGTCTACATCTGCATGAACAACACCATCTTTGGCACCATGTTCCACGAGCTGCCCGATTGCGGCGACGTGCCGCTGGCCGCCGACGTCTCGAGCTGCTTTCTGTCGCAGCCGCTCGACGTTGAGCGCTACGGGCTCATTTACGCCGGCGCGCAGAAGAACGCCGGCGCAGCTGGCGTGACCGTGGTTATCGTGCGCGACGACCTGATTGCCGACGGTCCGGCCTTTGTGCAGACGCCGCAGTACATGGACCTTAAGACCCAGGCCGCCAAGGGTTCCATGCTCAACACGCCCAACACCTTTGGCATCTACGTGTGCGGCAAGGTGTTCCGTTGGGTTGAGCAGACCGGCGGACTTGCCGCCATGGCCGAGCGCAACTGGACCAAGGCTAACCTACTCTACAACCTGCTCGAGCACAGCGAGCTGTTCCATGGCACCGCGCAGGCCGACAGTCGCTCCATCGCCAACGTCACCTTCCGCACCGACGAAGCCGAACTCGACGCGGCCTTTGTCGCAGGCGCGGCCGAGCACCAGATTCAAAACGTCAAGGGCCATCGCCTGGTGGGCGGTATGCGCGCCAGCGTCTACAACGCCGTGACCATGGAAGACGTGCAGGCACTGGCCTCGTACATGAAGGACTTCGAAGCGCAGCATAGTTTGAGCCCGCGATCTAACTAGCCCGCAACCCGCGGGCCGACCAGCCACTTCAAACCACTTGTTTTAAACAAACCCGCTAAGGAGTTTTTCATGCGCAAGATTAAGACCATCGACGACATCACCAAAGACGGCAAAGTCGAGTTTGGCGAGGGCTACGAATTTGTAAGCACCACCGAAGAGGCCGACGCCATCCTGATGCGCTCGACCGACCTGCACGGCTACGAGCTGCCCGAGGGCATCCGTGCCATCGCCCGCTGCGGCGCCGGCGTCAACAACATCCCCATCGAGGAGTACGCCAAGAAGGGCGTCGTCGTCTTTAACTCCCCCGGCGCCAACAGCAACGCCGTCAAGGAGCTCGTCCTGAGCATGCTGGTGCTCTCGAGCCGCGGCGTGGTGCAGTCGATGAACTGGGTGCGTGACAACGCCGACGATCCCGAGATCCAGGTCGATGCCGAAAAGGCCAAGAAGGCCTTTGTGGGCCGCGAGCTTAAAGGCAAGCGCATCGGCGTCATCGGCCTGGGCAACGTAGGCTCCAAGGTCGCCAACGCCTGCGTCGACCTGGGCATGGACGTCTACGGCTACGACCCGTTCATTTCCGTCGAGCACGCGTGGGTGCTGAGCCGCGAGGTGCAGCGCGTGGGCACGCTCGAGGACCTCTGCCGCGGCTGCGACTACCTCACCGTACACGTGCCCAGCAAGGCCGACACCATCGGCATGATCAGCACCGAGCAGATCAATCTGCTGGCCCCGGGCGCCGTGCTCATCAACTACGCGCGCGAGACCATTATTGACGAAGACGCCGTCGACGCCGCCCTGCGCGAGGGCAAACTGAGCTGGTTTAGCTGCGACTTTGCCACGCCCAAGACCGTCAAGATGCCCAATACGTTTATCACCACGCACTCGGGCGCCGGCACTGGCGAGGCCGAGGCCAACTGCGCCGACATGGCCATCAGCGAGCTCAAGGATTACCTGGAGAACGGCAACATCGCACATAGCGTCAACTACCCCGCCTGCAGCATGGGCAAGGCGCGCGCCGCAAGCCGCATCGCCTGCCTGCACGCCAACGTGCCCAACATGATCGGCCAGATCACGGCCATTCTCGCCAAGGACAACGCCAACGTACAGCGTATGACCAACGAGTCCGCTGGCGAGAACGCCTACACCATGTTCGACACCGACGAGCACCTGGACAGCAGCACCATCGAGGCGCTCAAGCAGATTCCGTCGATGTATCGCGTGCGCGTGATCAAATAGCGCCGGCTGATCTGACGGGCAGTTCCCCATGTGGCCTGCCCGTCACTGACATTGAATGCCCGCGGGGACGCCTTTCGCATGAGAGGCGCCCCCGTTTTTGTGAGCACTCCATTAAATGCACCGAGCCGCTTCTTGGCATACAATCTGTATGTTGACCTAACTATCTGTGAGGTGCCTATGGTTGATACAGATTTTGCTTGGCGGCTTACGCAAGGACTCGTGCGGATCGACAGTTCCGACCCAGGTGCGTATGAGGGCGAGATTGAACGCTATATCAAAGCGTTGGTTGAGGAACGGTTAGCGCAGCTGAGCCATCCGGTACTCGATGCCGTGCAAATTGCAGAGCTCGAAGTACTCCCCGGGCGCCGCAACCTTATGGTCACCGTGCCGGGCCAAAGCGACGAGGCGCGGCTGGTCTATATCTGCCACATGGATACCGTAACCTTGGGCGATGGCTGGGACGCGGACACGCCGCCGCTCGGGACGGTTGTGCGTAACGACAAACTCTATGGCCGTGGCGCCTGCGATATGAAGGGTGGCCTGGCCTGCGCCATTGCCGCACTGGTCCATACGCTCGAGCGCGTGGCGGCGGATGGCGCGTTGCCCCGCCGCGGCTTTTCGCTCATCTGCTCGGTCGACGAGGAAGACTTTATGCGCGGCTCAGAGACCGCGATCGATGCTGGCTGGGTCGGCTCGCGTGAATGGGTGCTGGACACCGAACCCACCGACGGACAGATCCAGGTGGCGCACAAGGGGCGCACGTGGTTCGAGATTGAAATGGCTGGCGTAACGGCGCATGCGAGCCAGCCGTGGAAGGGCGCGGATGCCGTCGCCGCCATGGCCGAGGTCGTGTGTTCGCTCCGTCGCGCGTTTGTGGCGCTGCCCGCGCACGATGAGCTGGGGTCTTCGACCATCACGTTTGGCCAAATCGAGGGCGGATATCGCCCCTATGTCGTGCCCGACCGCGCCAAAGTCTGGGTCGACATGCGTCTGACCCCGCCGACCGATACGGCAGCCGCGACGCGCATGGTAGAGCAGGCCATCGCCGTCGCCGAAGCCGCCGTTCCCGGTTGCCATGGCAGCTACACCGTGACGGGCGACCGCCCCGCCATCGAGCGCGACCCGAACTCTCCCCTTCTAGCAGCGCTCAAGCGTGCCGCCGATGACGTGACGGACGCGGACACGACCGTCGGCTTCTTTACCGGCTACACCGACACCGCCGTCATTGCCGGCAAGACAGGTAGCCGCAATTGCATGAGCTACGGTCCCGGGTCGCTCGCGCTCGCGCACAAGCCCAACGAATATGTGCCCCATGCCGATATCGTTCGTTGTCAGCAGGTGCTAATCGCGCTCGCCGATAACGTGCTCTGGGACGCGAGCGGCCAAGTTGGGGCATAATAAGCCGCGAACAAACCGACTCGTGCGTTAGGACCGCCCATGAAAGCACTTCCGTTTCCCTGCATCCGCCCGGCTCAGGACCGCGTGCTCGAGGCGCTGCCTACAATGGGCAGTATCCTGAGCGGCAACGATGCTCTGCGCGGAGCCATTGCCGATGGCCTGATGCTCAAGGACCCGGGTGCGGCGTATTACGTGTACGAATGCTCGGGGGAGCCGGGGCGCGTGACGGGTGTTGTGGCGATCTGCCCGGTTAACGTGCTGACGGGTAGCGACGAGGCCGCCGCCGAGAGCGTCGACGCACTCGCCGCCGCGCGCGCGATCGCCGAGCTCAAGGTGCAGCCGCGCCCCGTGTCGCTCGCCTACGAAGCCTCGCCCGTCATGGATATCATCCTGGGCGCCGGCAAAGAGGGCGCGTCGCTCTACGCCGTCACCGACCCCGCGGGCATTACGCACCGCGCGTGGGAGGTCAAGCGCGAGGACGCCGTCGGGGCCATCCGCGCTATGCTCGACCAAGCACCGGAGCCGGTACTGGCCGACGACCCCGCCTACGCCGCCGCTCTGACCGGGGCGTCGCAGCTGCTGGCCGATGAGGCCCATTCCGCCGGAACGTACACCGGCAAGGAGCCGTTCAACTTTACCGTTGCAGTGCTCTTCCCCGCTGCGCAGGTCAGCGCCGCCGCGCCGCAGGTTCCGACAGGTCTGCTCACGCACCAGGTCGCGCGGTTCTAGCAAGACCAAAGCGCCCGGCACAAAAATCGGCAGCTCAACAAACAGGGGGCGGAGATGCAGCAGGTACATGCATCTCCGCCCCTTTCGCGTCGATAAGTTATGCCGGCGACCCGTGCCGCCGCGCTCGCGTTATCCGCGCTGCGGACCCGCAGTAGCCACGAGCGGTTCAAGCCCCAGCTCGCGCGCGTAGTCTTCCTGCGTAAAAATCTCAACCAGTTCAAACGTGTCGGATTCGTCGTCAAACGCAAAGTGCAGCACCGAGCAGTTGCCCGGCACGCGTTCGCGCTCGTCTGCCGCCGCGCCCCGCACGTGGTCCAAAAACTCCTTGATAGCCGAGCCGTGGCTCACCGCGAGCACGCACTCGTGGTCCGGACGTCGCATAAGCTCGGTCAGCGTCGCCACCATGCGGTCGCGCACCTGCATCTGGCCCTCGCCGCCAAACTGACGATAGAAATCGCGCCACGGGCGCTCGGGCATAAGCATCACGCGCTCGGCCTCAAAGTCGCCAAAGAACCACTCGCGCAGACCGTCCAGGCGCTCGTACGCCAAGCCCGGCCACAGGTTGGCGATAGTCTGCTCGGTGCGATGAAGCGTGGAGGTGTAGGCATGATCGGGCTCAATGCCGCGCGCACGTAAAAACATGCCGGCGCGCGCCGCCTGGTCGCAACCCAACTGCGTAAGCGGCGAGTCACTCCACCCCTGAATGATGCGCTTAAGGTTGAATATCGTCTGTCCATGACGGACCAGATACAGATCTTTATTCATAGGGTCCTTTCGTTCGTTACCAACCCAAGAGCGAAAACGCCCCGTCGCAATAGCCAAAATGAAGCACGGCACCGTTGTCGGGTAGCTCTCCCTCGCCAGTCTCATACTCAAGAAACTCTTGGCAGGCTGAGCCGTGGGAAACCGCCAGCACGCAGTCGTGCTGCGGCCTGGCCATGATGCGGGACAGCGCCGCGACCATGCGTGACTGAAGCTGCACTTCCGACTCGCCGCCAAAGGCCACCGGATAATCGCCCCAGGGCTGCGGCGGCATCTCGCGATTTGATGTGCCCTCCAGCGAGCCAAAATGCCACTCACGCAGGTCATCGACCAGCTCTATGGAACGGCCCTCGCCAACGATAAGCTCGGCCGTATGCCGCGCCCGGCCCAACGGCGAGGAATACACATGATCAAAGGCCACGCCACACGCCGCAAACGCCGTACGCGCCGTCAGCGCCTGCTCGCGCCCGCGCGCCGTAAGCGGCGAATCGTGCCAGCCCTGCAAAATGCTCTGCACATTGAGCTCAGTCTGCCCATGCCGCACCAAATACAGATCTGCCACACACCCTCCCCTCGTATCACCACCAAGGGGACAGGCACCTTTGTGGTGGTTTACCGTCTGATCACGCCGCGATGACGCTCAACTACACCAGCACGTCAGCGAGCGAACGCTTGGGTACGTGGTGCACCTGTGCCTCGTCGCGCCAATAATTGATGGAGCCGTCGGGGTTGGAATCGATCGCATCGATTACCTGCGTCTCGGCCGGAACGCCAAACGCCATGATCAGCTTGAGCTCATACTTGTCGTTATCGAGCCCCATGGCATCGATCGCGTGGGGCGTAAAGGCCTTGAACATGCAGGCAGCCACCTCGGGCGTGGCGCTGCGGGCGGCGAGCATCATCGTCTGCGCGGCAATGCCCGTGTCGACCTCGGTAATGGGAGCGGCGGGCTTGCCCGAAACGGCGCGCT
Organism: uncultured Collinsella sp.; assembly: GCA_958403395.1. GTDB lineage: Bacteria > Actinomycetota > Coriobacteriia > Coriobacteriales > Coriobacteriaceae > Collinsella. The sequence continues at coordinate 1,953 of CATXXF010000011.1, read as the reverse complement.
CGGCCAGAATCGCGATGTAGCCGGTCGGGCGCTCGCCCTCGGCAGGACCCGACCAGTCCTTAAGCGCGCCGGCCCATGCAAGCTCGTCAAACACGCGAGCGCAGTCCTCGGAACCGCTTACCACATGAAAACGCAGACGCTGAGCATTGGCGCCGCAGGGAGCCAGGTGCGCCAGTTCCGCCAGCTCGAGCAAAAACTCGCGCGGCACGCGCATGGACTCGTCAAAGCGACGGCACGTACGGGCGCGGCGGACCAGCGCGTCAAACGTGTCCAGGCCGAGCTTTTCGCAACCTTGCTTTGCCATCGACTCCGCGCTAGACGGCGCCGCGGGAACTGTTTCGTTCATAGGGACCCCCAATTTCGGGCAATTGTTCTTAGGAAAATCTAACCTAAAACGTAGGCAATAACGAACAGGGCTGCAATGTTCTACACCTGTTGAATAGAAAATCGCGACGTGGGGAACAACGGAAACAATTCGGGGCCTTTGGGTTACGTTTCACCCTCCCCGACCCATACGTCAGCGCCTTTAGGCGATACTGGTCGTAACGATCAAGGCTTACGCCGCACGGAAAGGAGACATTATGGGCATCTTTAAGAATGATGACCAAAAATCGAGCCAGTTTGGATTTGACGAGAAAAGCATGGCAGGCAAGGCCGTCAAGGCCGTGCGCTGGATTTACGCCATCACGGGCGTCTTGGCGCTCGTCGCCGGCATCGCACTGCTGTTTGCGCCCGCCAAGTCCCTCGTCTTCTTAACGACCGTCTTGGGCTTCTACTTTGTGATCACGGCCGCGATCAGGCTGTTTACCGCTGTTTTCGAGCCACTGCTGCCCACCGGCTGGCGCGTGACGAGCATCATCTCCAACCTACTCATTATCTTGGGCGGCGTCATAATCCTGCGCAACCAGGCCTTCTCGACCGCGACGCTCACCACGATGGTGGTTATCGTGGCCGGCTTTGGCTGGATCGTCGAAGGTGTCATGTCCATTCTGGAGTCCGAGCTTTCGTCCAACCGTGCCCTCGCCATCCTGAGCGGCGCGCTCTCCATCATCGCCGGCATGTTCGTGTTTATCTATCCGCTGTGGTCGGCCAAGATGCTCGTCATCTTTAGCGGCGCCGCACTGCTGGTGTTTGGCGTAACGCTGATTGTTCGCGCTATTCAATTTGGCAAACTGGTGCACTAGATGCCGCGAACGCTCTTTATTGATGCAGACGCCTGCCCGGTCACGCGCGAGTCAATTGACTGCGCGCGGCGGGCGGGCGTCGCCGTCGTTATCGCCGGCAACAGCACACAGAACCTGGAACGCCACATTCGCCGCGACGATCCGCGCGACGTCGAGCATGCGCGACGCGGATTTTGGGTCACGACGCTCGATGTGAGCGTGGGCGCCGACAGCGCCGACTTTGCCATTGTCGAACGCCTGCAGGCGGGCGACGTAGTCGTGACGCAGGACATTGGCTTGGCGAGCATGGTGCTCGGCCGCGATGCCGCCGCAATCGGTGTGCGCGGGCGCGTCTACGACAAGGCGACCATCGACATGCAACTGTTTATTCGCCACGAGGAAAAGAAGGTGCGCCGCGCCGGCGGACGCACTCGCGGACCGGCGGCATTTACCAGCGAAGACCGCGCTCGCTTTAAGCGCAACCTCACCGAGCTGCTGCGCTAACCAAGGTAGATTTTTGGGACATGTCCGGAAATCTGCTTTTTTGCTTTGGCGATTGACACGCATCCAACGCCCAGGTCATGGCGGTAGATTTTACGGCATGCCCCAGTTTTTACGGCATGCCCCAAGCATCTACTTAGAGGCCGAAGGCGGATAGGATGAGGCCCCAGCCGGCACCGATGACGTACATCATGATCAGGAACAGGACGTTTTCGCGGGCGCTGCGGTTGGTGCGGAACAGCACCAGGTAGCCCACACCGGCAGAGATGAGCGTGCCGGCGAGCATCGG
>CATXXF010000010.1 GCA_958403395.1 uncultured Collinsella sp. | reverse complement strand
GGACGGGAGCGGTCGAAGCCCGTGACCGTAATGGGCACAAAATCAAACCCAGCCTCGGGAACCAGACGACCCTCGAGCTTGCGCGACTGGCCCACGAACACAACGTGGTGGCCACGGTCACGCAGCTCCTCGGCCAAGGCGAGCGCGGGGTTGATGTGTCCTGCCGTGCCGCCGGCTGCAATAGCAACGGTCATTTTATCGGTCATGGTAGTCCCTTCGTACACGCGGTCCCTGGTCGTCGGTACGCAGACGCGCCGACGGGTCCGAGTTCAAATCGATTCGATCATATCCGCCGCCCGCATTGCGAGGAGTGGGGCGCTGAGGACGACCTTGCGAAGCCGTTCGCTGACGCGGGCGGGCTGCCGGCTCGGTCGCAGAGCCATCCAGAACGGTAAAGCCGCTACGCGAAGGTCGTTCACCGCGCACATGGGCCACGCCGGCGGTGCTCTCATCCATAACGGCAAAGCTCTCACGGCGGCGATCATACTCATCGCGGCGGGCGCTCTCGTACGAAACGCGCAGGATCAGCCCGGCAAGCATAAGCGACACGATAATCGACGAACCGCCGTAGCTAATAAACGGCAACGGTTTGCCCGTCATGGGAAACACGTTGAGGATGCCCAGCGCGTTAATCAGAAATTGCACCGCGAGAATGACCGCGGAGCCAGACGCCATGAGCGCGCCCCGACGATCGGTCGCCTGCTCGGCAATGCGAAACGCCGAGTAGATCAGCATCGCAAACACCAAGAAGAACAGCACGGTTCCGACAAAACCGACTTCCTCGCCAATGATGGCCAAGATGTAGTCATTGTGCGCCTCGGGCAGATACGAGTACTTCATGGTTGAGTTGCCGATGCCACGGCCGAACAGACCGCCCGAGGCAAAGGCCATGATGGCAAGCGTGGCCTGATAGCCGTCACCATACTCGTCGGCCCAAGGGTTCAAGGCAACCTGAATACGCACCATACGGTACGGCTCTGCGACAAGCGCAATCACGATCACAAGAATGCCGAAGATTAGCACGCCGATGATAAATCTGGGGTCGAGACCCGCAAACAACGCCATGCACATGAGGGTCAACAGGATGATCAGGACAGTACCGAAATCGGGCTGGATAAAAATCAGAAAGAGCGAAATGCCCAGGTAGATGCCCATCTTGCGAAGGAATTCGTTGATGTTGCCACCGGGCGAAAAGAAGCGATCAAGCATGATGGCCGAATACGCAATGGCAAATGGCTTTAAAAACTCGGAAGGCTGGAACTGAATACCGGCGATGTTGAGCCAGCGCGTGGCGCCGCGGCTGCCGCTGCCCACCAAGAACACCAGAAGCAGTAGCCCTATCATGCCGATAAGGAAGATCCTGAGCACATCCTCCCCAAACCAGCTGTCCGGCAAAACGCGCACGATGGCAATCAGCGCCAGAACACCGACCACGGCAAACGCGGCCTGTCGACCCAGAAAAAACGTCGCCGAGCCATTCTCGTGCAGCGCCTCGACCGAAGACGCCGAGTACACCATCAGCAGGCCAAAGCATACCAAGGTAAACAAGCAGGCCATGAATATCAAACGGGGGCGCATGATACGGGCGGGAACGCCGGCAATATAGCGTTCGCTAAACGACTGCCCGCCGCGGCTGGAACGCGGTGTGGTGCGACGTGAGGAAGCACGGTCCGAGTCGGGCCTCCTCATACCTTGTCGGGGGCTCTCCTCTCTCACCGCAACCCCTATTCCATTTGTGATTTCGCTGTAGCGGCAAGCTGAGCCACGTAGTCCTTAAACACGCGGCCGCGCTCCTCATAGCCCGAGAACTCATCGAACGAAGAGCAGGCAGGAGAAAGTAAGATCACGTCACCACGGCTCGAAAGCGAACGGGCAACGTCCACGGCGTCGCGCAGGTCATCCGCCTGGGCGATATCCACATCGCCATCGACATCGGCCTCGTCCATAGCGGCGGTGAAGCGCTCGCGCGCATCGCCAAAGCAGACGACCGAGCGCACGTTGTCCATAACGACGCGCGCGAAGTCCGTGAGCGGCGTGCCCTTATCGTGGCCACCGAGCAGCAAGATCACGTCGTCATCGGGAAATGCCGTCAGTGCCTTCTCGACCGCATCGGTGTTGGTCGCCTTGGAATCGTTGACGTAGCGCACGCCGTCAATCTCGCCACACGGCTCCACGCGGTGCTCGAGCGGCTGGAACGAGGCAAGACCGCGGCAGACACCATCGACATCGGCACCGACTGCCAAGGCAGCCGTGGCAGCGCACAGGGCATTGATAACATTGTGATGGCCCGAGATCTTGAGCTCGGATGTAGCGATGAGCGGGGTCTCGACACCCTTCAGACGCACGATCATCTTGCCATCGCGCACAAAGGCGGCATCCTCGCCCTCAGGCTCGTCAAAGGCAACCTTGCAGATGCGACGACCCGGCGTGTAGATGTACTCATCGAACTCGTGAATGCCGGCGTCTTCGACGTCGACAACCACCAGATCGTCATCGACCATATTGTCAAACAGTTTGATCTTGGCAAGCGCATAGTTCTTATGGCTCTTATGCCAGCCCAAGTGGTCGGGAGTGATGTTGAGCAGCACCGCCACGCGGGGGTGGAGCTCGGTTGTCGTAGCAATCTGATAGCTCGAGAGCTCAGCCACAAACCACTCGTTGTGGGCTCGGCCGTCAATCTCGTTTACCGGCGGCTCGCCGATGTTGCCGACAGCAACGCTGGCCTCGCCGGCAGCCTTAAGCAGAAAATCAGTCAGCGACGTGGTGGTCGTCTTGCCGTTGGTGCCCGTGATGGCAATCCAGTTATCGGGCGACAGGCGATAGGCAAACTCGGGCTCACCCATAATCTGGGCGGCATGCTCGCGCCCGGCCTTAAAGAAGCCCGAGAACTCCGAGATGCCCGGGCACGTCACGCATACGTCATAGGCGCCCTCGACCTGTTCGGTCCCATAGACAAACGACGCACCAGCAGCCTCGAGCGCACGCGTGGCGTCATTGGGCTCAGAGGTGCCGCCGCCATACACGGTAACGGCGCTTACGCGCTCGGGATGTGCCAGCGCCCAGCGGGCGACATCGAGACCGGATTTGCCCTGACCCAAAACGAGCAGGCTAAAGACATCAGCAAGAGGCATGAAAGACCACTATCCCAACTGGAAGAACAGGGCAAGGCCAACGGCACCAAAGGCCGCAGCGATAATCCAAAAACGGATGACGACCTTGGTCTCGGCCCAGCCCTTCTTTTCGAAATGATGATGGATGGGCGCCATAAGGAAGACGCGCTTGTGCGTAAAGTGGAAGTAGACAACCTGAATCATGACCGACAGGGTCTCAACGATAAACAGGCCGCCGATGATGAGGGAGACGACCTCGGTGTTGGTCATGATGGACGTGCAGGCAAACGCGGCGCCCAGGGCAAGCGAGCCGGTATCGCCCATAAAGATGCTCGCCGGATAGCAGTTGAACCACAGAAAGCCCAAGCAGGCACCGGCACACGCGGTGCAGAAGATGGACAGGTTCACGTCTCCGTGCAAAAACGCCATGGCAGCCATGGCGAGCATGGCAATCATGGAGGTGCCGCCGGCAAGACCGTCAAGGCCATCGGTCAGGTTCACGGCATTAGAAAGACCGGCGATCATCAGCCAGCAAAAGACAATGTAGAGCCACGGGAACGAAAGGCCGCAGATGGTGGTCGAAAGCACGCCAAGGTCAATCGTCAGGCCGCCGGGAAAACGAATCTCGGGGGCGACGCCGCACCAGTTGACGGCAAGTACCGTAAAGGTGACACAGATAATGGTTAGGCCGATCATCTTGGCATGAGGCGTCAGACCGAGCGAGCGCCCATGCGTAACGGAGGTCAGGTCGTCGATCAGGCCCAGCACGCCGGTCGCCAGCGTGGCGAGCAGCACGAGCACGAGCTCGGTGGTGAGCTTGCCCATCAGCAGGCAGGTCAGCGAAATCGCGACGAGAATGACAACGCCACCCATGGTGGGCGTTCCCTGCTTAACCAAATGACGCTTGGGGCCGTCGGCACGAACCTGCTGGCCGATACCCTCGACCTTGAGCAGCTTGATCCACCACGGCATGAGCAGCAGCGCAATGGCAGCGGCGATGCCAAGCCCCAAAAAAGCCTGATACGTTGGATACGAGGGATTGCCGAACATGGGCTAGCACACACCTTCCACAAAGCGGTCGAGCTCAACAAAGCGGGAACCCTTGACCAGTACAACATCATGTTTTTCAAGCGCGCCGCCCATGCGGTCGAGCACCTGCTGATAATCGGAGAACACCTGGATGCGGTCCTCGTCCATGCCCATCATGCGCGCGGCATCGGCCATAAGCTGGGCCAGCTCACCACCCACGCACGCCAGCATGTCGAGCTTCTTGGCGGCGGCATAGGCGCCCACGAGCTCATGCATGCGAGGAGCCTCATCGCCCATCTCGCCCATCTCGCCCAGGATCGCCATGCGAGACCCCGTGCACGAAAGCGAGCACAGTAGATCGAGGCCAGCAGCCATGGATTCGGCACTGGCGTTATAGGAATCGTCGATGACGCGGGCACCGCTCTTGGCGCGCTTGATCTCCTGGCGGTGACCGGTGATCGTGAGGCCCCTAAAAGCAGCATCGATCTGCTCGGGCGTCACGCCCAGGCGATAGGAAACCGCGGCGGCCTTAACGGCATTAGGAACGGACTGCACGCCGGGGATGGCAAGCATGGTATCGATCGTCTCACCCTGGCCAAAATCGAGCGTAAAGACCGGACGTCCCTCGTCATCAACACGAATGTCGCGGGCACGGACCTCATCGTCGTCCGAGACGCCGGCCAGCATAACGTCGATACCAGCAGGCTGGGCGAACGTATCGCGAATGAACGGCGTAAAGTCGTCCTCACCGCCCAAAACCAGCAGCGGCAAGAAGTCGCCGGCGGCGCACATACCCTGGACAATCTCGGCCTTAGCGCGGGCGATGTTCTCGCGGCTGCCCAAAATGCCGATGTGAGAGGTACCAATCTTGCTCACGATGGCAAGGTTGGGATTGGCGGACTTGGACAGGCGCTCAATCTCGTGGAAATGGTTCATGCCCATCTCGAGCACCAGGACCTCGGTATCGGCCGGAGCGGAAAGCACCGTGAGCGGCATGCCGATCAGGTTATTGAAATTGCCCTTGGTGGCCCAGACACGATAGAGCTTGGCGAGCACGGCGGCGAGCACGTCCTTGGTCGTCGTCTTGCCGATGGAACCGGTAATGCCAACGACCAGGCAGCCAAGCTCCAGGCGATACGTGTGCGCCAAACGCAGCAGAAACTCCTCGGGATCATCGGTCAGCAGGATGGCGCACCCCTTGTCCTGCGCCAGCGAGACCAGCTCGGCCTCGGGCTCACGCGTCATCACGACGGCGCCGGCACCCGACTGGACGGCACGGGAAGCAAAATCATTGCCGTCGACGTTTTCACCGGGAAAGGCGACGAAAATCGTCCCTTCCTCGACCTGGCGCGAGTCGATAACGCACCCGCGGCATACCCGATCGGCTTCTCCCGTCACGGTTCGGGCCCCTGTTGCGGCCGCGAGGTTGTTGACGGCGATCTCTATCATTGCAGCTCCCCTGTAAACCTAATAATGCTATCGGCGTATTGTATCCCAGCGCCGCACATGCGTGGTGCAGGGCATGTGAACACCCTCATATGGGACAACAAACCACGCCCCAAAGATTGTAACCCCCTACTTCGTGTGCGGGATACCCAGCACGTCGAGCGCGTTGGCCATAATGGACTGGAACGGCACCGCAGCGGCATCTGAGCCGCTCGGCGTTCCGTCGAGCGTGATATAGCACAGCACCTTGGGCGATTGTGCCGGTGCAAAGCCCATAAAGGACGACATGTAGTTCTCCTTGAGGTAGCCGCCGTTCTCGTCGGCACGTTCGGCCGTACCGGTCTTACCCGCCACGTCATAGCCGTCAACCGCGCCGCCAACGCCCGTTCCCTCGGACACGACCGTCTGCATGCACGATGTCACCTGGGATGCGGCGTCCTCCGAAATCGCGCGCTCGCCTTCGCCCCAGTCCTTCTCGTCGCCTTTGCTGGACTTATAGAAGTGCGGTGTCATCATCACGCCGCCGTTGGCGATGCCGCCCACGGCACGTGCGATCTCAATCGGCGAGACGGACAGTGCCTGTCCAAAGCTCATCGAGCCCAGCGTGGCGCCGTCATACTGGTCACGCTCCTTGACGATACCCAGGCTCTCTCCCGGAAAATCGACACCCGAGCTGTGACCGATGCCCCACTTGTCCACATAGGCGGCAAAGTCGTCGGCACCGATCTTGCGCCCCACTAGGACAAAGCCCACGTTGGACGAACGGCGCATCATCTCGCGCACATCCATGGTCATGGCATAGTCGCGCTTGTCGGCATCGGTGACGGTATCGTCGCCCACCTTGATGCTCGCCGGCACCTCAAACGACGTACTCGATCGCACGACGCCCAAGTCGAAGCCGGCGCCCGCCACGAGCGTCTTAAAGACCGAGCCGGGCTCGTAGGCGTCGGTGACCAGGCGCAGATTCATATCCTCGGTCTTGGCATTCTCCAGATCGGTCTGGTCGTAGGTCGGGTACGAGCAGGCTGCCAAAATCTCGCCTGTCGTAGGATCGGTGACCAGCGCCGAGCCGTTCTTGGCCTTAGTCTTCTCAACTGCCTCTGCCAGGGCATCCTCGGCCGCACGCTGGATATTGACGTCGAGCGTCGTCACGATATCAACGCCGTCGACCGCAGCCACCTTTTTATAGGCACCGCCCGCGATATAGCTGCCGTCCCTCGCGCGCTCGCGTACGAGAGAACCGTTCGTGCCGGTCAGAAGCTTGTTGTATTGCTTTTCGAGACCCGTCAAGCCGTCGTTGTCTACATTCACTACACCCAGCACCTGCGATGCCAGATTGCCGTATGGATATACGCGCTTCATGGCCTGCTCAAAAAGCACGCCGGGCAGGTTCTTCTTCTCCAGCGCCGCAACATCGTCTTCGTCCACCTGGCGCTTGATATACACCCAGGTTCCATCGGACTCAACGAGCTTGCGGCAGGTCTTTTTATCGATTCCAGTTGCCTTGACCAGCGCCGACACCGTCTTGTCAACATCCTCGACAAGCTGCGGGTTCACGGCGATGTTGCGACATTCGACCGACGACGCCAGCACGTTACCATTGCGGTCGTAGACGGTGCCACGTTTGGCATAGAGGGTCTGCGCAAGCAGGCGGCGCGCATCGGCACGCTCGCGCAGTTTATCGGCTTCGACAATTTGATAGTCGGCAAGGCGAAAGACGCCCAAGCCCAAGCCAAGCCCGATGAAGCCCATGACGGCTTTGCGGCGAGGCAGAGGCGCGCCTGTGAGCCATTCGGTCGACGAACTCTTGCGCGACCTGGTGTTATGCACTTGAGGGCCGCCCGAGCCGCGAAGTCGCGACGCCGGGTCGTTGCCACGGGACTGCCCGGCGTTGTAAGATTGCCGACCCGTTCCTTGATAACCAGAACGTCCCCGCGACGAGGGACGTCCAGAACCGCGGCCCCCATCGGAACCGCGGCGATAGTCATTTGTCATACTCAGCTACCGTCTTGCTACTGAGCGGTCGCGGTCGCGTTGGCGCCCGCGGCTGCATCCTGCGAAAAGTCAAGTGTAACGCTCTCGCTGGGCTCCACCATGCCATAAGCGCCCGCAAGGTCGCGAATGCGCGTGTCGGCGCCATAGACCGAATGCATGACCTCCAGGTCGGAGCTCTCATCGGTCGCTTTTTCGAGCGTGTTGGTAAGCTCGGCGTTGCTGTTGAGCACCTGGGCCGTAACGCCGGCGAGCGCCACGCGGGCGACGCCGATCGTCATGAAGATAGCCGCAATGATGCAAAACGTTTTAAGAACGCTCATGAAAACCGGGCTTACCGCCTGGTTTGCCTGACGGCCCGCGCCCGTGTAGACATCATAGCGCGGCGTGCGCTGCTCACGGGGAGCAACGGGGGCCTGCGGCGTCTCACGATAGGCGGGCATGGCGTTCATATCATAGGCGAGTGCTGCGCTTGAAGTGTTGTAGCCCATGATATGCCGCCTCCCATCCCGAGTACGTTGGTAGTGTGTTTAAGCTTCGTTTATGGTGCGAGCGGGAGGTCCAATATCGCGCGGTCGCGCCTACAGACGCTGCGCCACGCGGATTTTGGCTGATCTCGCCCGAGGGTTGCGCTCAACCTCATCAGGCTGGGCAACCAAGGGTTTGCGGGTGATGACCTTGAGTATCGGCACGTTGCCGCACACGCACACCGGAATCTCCGGCGGACACGTGCACCCCTGGCTCATCTCCTTAAAGTGGTTCTTTACGATACGGTCCTCGAGCGAGTGATACGAGATGACGCAGATACGTCCGCCCGGGTTGAGCCACCTGGTGGCGGCATCAAGCCCTCGTTCGAGCACATCGAGCTCGTGATTGACCTCGATGCGAATGGCCTGGAAACTTTTCTTGGCCGGGTGTCCGCCATGCCGACGAGCGGCAGCCGGGATACCCGCCTTGATGATCTCGACAAATTGGCCGGTGGTTTCGATCGGTTCTTGCTCGCGGCGGCGCACGATCTCGCGCGCGATCTGCGAGGCGAACTTCTCTTCGCCGTAGACGCGTAGAATCCGGGCGAGGTCGTGTTCGTTATAGGTGTTGATGACCTCAGCTGCGTTTAAGGTGTTATTACCCGGATCCATCCGCATGTCCAATGGGGCGTCCTCGTTATACGAAAAGCCCCTGCCAGGGATATCGAGTTGCGGCGACGAAACGCCCAAATCGAACAGGAAGCCATCGACCCCGGGCACCTCGGCCGAGCAAAGTAGCTCGTCCAAGTCGCCGAAGTTGCCCTTCAGCAGCTGGTGCGGAACGCCGGGAACCTCGCGGTCCAGACGGGCGCCAGCGGCCTCGAGGGCCATGTCGTCCTGATCGACGCCGAGCAAAAGGCCCGTCTCCCCCACCTGCGCGGCCATCTTTACCGAATGGCCGGCACCGCCAAGGGTGCAATCGCAGACAACGGAGCCGCTCTTTAGCCGCAGCGACTCAAGCACTTCGCCGAGCATGACAGGTTCATGCCGATATTCTTGTGTCAAGATCCCACGCTCCATCCGTTACCCGTGCCTTGCCCTTACGAGAAGAAGAGGTCCAGCAGGGCCTCATCGTCATCGTCCTCATCGGCCGCGGCGCGATCCCAAACCTCAAGGTGGTCGTAGTTGCCCACAACCGTGACCTCGCGGTCGAGGTTCGCCTGCTTGCGGAGAGACTCGGAAAGACCGATACGACCGGCGCTGTCCACGTCCATCGACGTGGTGCGCTTGTTGATCGCCCTCATGAGCTTCTGGTCATTAATGTCACGCGGGTTAAAACCCTCGTGGCCCTCACGACCCGCGAAGAGTCCTTCGACCCACTTATCGAAGGCCTCGGCAGAGAACACGTACAGAGCATCGACATCCAGGGCTTTAAACACGCGAACGTGCTCTCCAAGCTCCTCGCGAAGGGGTGCAGGCAGGGATAGACGACCTTTTGCATCGAGATTGCGCTCGTATGCACCAGTCATTCCCATGTGCGCCCTCCCCTCGGTTACTCAGATGGCACGTACGCGGGGAACCACCCCGCCTGTCGACGTCATTAATAATATGGGGAACCGCCCCATTTTTCAACACCTTTCCCCACCCCTTCCCCCACCCCGCCCCACTACTCCACCCACCATATATTGCAAAACACCCCCAAGCATATGTTCGAAAACACAATATGTTGTGTTTACAGCAACAGCGGGATGCCACCTGTAGAACCACGCCCGCGAACCTCAACCTTCAAGTTGACCTTGAGGCGATTTTTGCGTCCTTTTACATGGCGTTCACATCGCCCCCAAACTCCCCCACCCAAGGCACGTGCGGCCCACCACCGCGACGACAAGTGGCGAAAAATGGGACGGGCCCCAGATTGCCCATGCGCGCGCAAAAGCACGCCGCAGCAATCTGGGGCCCGTCCCCAAATACCTATAAATATGCAGGCCAGCGATGTGTTAACGATGCGCCAGCGGATGCGCCGCCAGATAGACCTCGGTCAGTTGCGTGCGGTCGACATGCGTGTAGACCTGCGTGGTCGAAATATCGGCATGGCCCAAAATCTCCTGCAGCACACGCAGGTCGGCACCGCCCGCGAGCATGTGGGTGGCAAAGGAGTGGCGCAAGGTATGGGGATGGAGCCCCACCAGCCCCACCTGACGCCCATACCGCTCGCATATCGCATGCACGGCCTGGCGCGACAGGCGACGTCCGTTCTTATTTAAAAAGACCGCCGAGGTCTCGGTTCCGCGGGCATGGGCCGCCAAGCGAGAACGTCCCTCAGTTACATAGAGCATCAGAGCTCGCGCCGCGCTTCCCACCAGCGGGGACAGGCGTTCCTTTGAGCCCTTACCGCGAACGAGTACAAAGCCATCGTCAATATGGATATCGCCCACATCGAGCCCCACCAACTCGCTCACACGCAAACCGCATCCGTAGAGCACTTCCAAGATGGCATGGTCGCGCAAGCCCATCTCGCCCTCGGGGAAGTCTTGATCGAGCAGAGCCGAGACATCCTCCACCGATAGATACTCCGGCAAACGCTCAGCCTTTTTAGGCAGGCGCAACGCCGCCGTTGGATTTTGGGCTACAGCCCCATCGCGCACCAAAAAGGCATGCAGGCCCTTCACGGCTGCAAGCGCACGCTCCACCGAGGCATCGGAATAGCCCCCATCGCGACGGTCGGCGACAAAGCCCTCCACGACCTGACGGGTCACCTCTTCAAAAGACACAATACCCGCCCGCTCCAGATAGGCGCAGTACGTCGTCAGGTCACGACGATAGGCCGCAATCGTGTTGCGCGCCAAACCCCGCTCGACCGCGAGGTAATCGAGATACTCCCCCGCCGCCACGGCGAGCGACGAGGGAGTAGCTTCGGTATGTTCCTTATTCGCCGGCACCCTTAGTCCGTAGCGAGGTTCATGGGCGTCACCTGCAGACGGTCGACACCCTCGTGCTGGCCGATCGAAGCGCGTACGAACTCGCGGAACAGCGGCTGCGGGTTGGTCGGGCGGCTCTTGAACTCGGGATGAGCCTGGGTTGCCACATACCACGGATGCACGTCGCGCGGCAGCTCGACCATCTCGACCAGGCGCTCGTCGGGCGACAGACCCGAGATAACCAAACCGGCGTCCTCGAGCTGGTCGCGGAAGGCGTTGTTGAACTCAAAGCGGTGACGGTGACGCTCGTAGACGAGTTCCTCGCCATATGCCTCGCGAGCAAGGGTATCGGCGGCGAGCTTGCACGGATAGGCGCCCAGGCGCATGGTGCCGCCCTTCTCGGTCACGTCCTCCTGCGAGCTCATCAGATCGATGACACTATACGGGCCATCCGGATCGAACTCAGAGGAGCTGGCGCCGGCAAGGCCGACGACATTGCGCGCAAATTCGCACACGGCCACCTGCATACCCAGGCAAATGCCCAGATACGGAATCTTGTGCTCACGGGCAAACTCGGCCGCGAGGATCTTGCCCTCCAGGGCGCGCTTGCCAAAGCCGCCGGGGACCAGGATGCCCGAGGCGTCGCCCAGAACCTCGGAGACATTCTGCTCGTCGAGGCTCTCGCCGTCGACCAGCTGGACGTCCACATGGCGATCGTAGAAGACGCCCGCATGGTGCAGGGCCTCGATAACCGACAGGTACGCATCGGGCAGCTGCGTGTACTTGCCCACGACGGCGATCTTCACCTTGTCGGCGTGATAGTTGGCGTGATTCTGTTTGCGCAGGAACTCGTTCCACTCGCTCATGTCGCGCTCACGCGGGTCCAGACCCAGGCGCTCGCAAATGCGCAGGTCAAAGTCCTGCTCGGCAAGCAGCTGCGGAACATCGTAAATGCTCGCGCAGTCCTCGTTGGTAAAGACGCAATCGGTGTCGACGTCGCAGAAGCTTGCGATCTTTCCGCGGATAGCGTCATCGATATGGTGGTCGGAGCGCAGCACGATAATATCGGGCTGGATGCCAAAGCTGCGGAGCTCCTTGACGGAATGCTGTGTGGGCTTGGTCTTGACCTCGTGGGCGGCGGCGATATAGGGAACGAGCGACACGTGGATGTAGCAGACGTTCTCGGGGCCGGCCTCCTTGCGGTACTGACGGATGGCCTCGACAAACGGCTGGGACTCGATGTCGCCAATCGTGCCGCCCAGCTCGGTGATGACTACATCGGAGCCGGTCTGCTCCTCGATGCGGCGGAACTTGTCCTTAATGGCATTGGTGACGTGGGGAATCACCTGCACGGTACCGCCCAAAAAGTCGCCGCGACGCTCGCGGGCGATTAGGCTTTTGTAGATGGCACCGGTCGTAAAGTTGGAATCGCGGGTCAGGTTCTCATCAATAAAGCGCTCGTAATGACCCAGGTCCAGGTCGGACTCGTAACCATCCTCGGTAACGAAGACCTCACCATGCTGGAACGGGCTCATGGTACCGGGGTCGACGTTCAGATACGGGTCGGCCTTCTGCATCGTTACTTTGTAGCCACGCGACTTGAGCAGACGGCCCAGCGAGGCCGCGGTGATACCCTTGCCCAGGGACGAAACCACGCCACCGGTTACGAACACATGCTTGGTCATATTGAGTTACCTGCGCTTCCCGTAGAAGTTGTTTATCCACATCTTACGGGTCTTCATTGTAATACTCGCGCCGCGGACCGTTCGCAATTTTTCTCGCGTGCGATTGCATTTCTCAATCTTGAAACAAAACGCCGCCCGGTTTCCCAGGCGGCGTCGCTATGGCAAGGGTTACATGCTGCTATCGATCAGCAACCTCGTCCTCAAGCATTTCTTGAACGAGCATGCCGGTACGGACGCCCTCAAGATACCACTCGCCACGTTCGGTGAGGCAAATGCCATTTGCAAGCTGACCGCCGTCGTCGCTATAACGCGAGACGACATCAATCATGCCTTCGGAATCCAAGCGATCGATTGCGGCGCGGGCACGATACGGCGAAACCCCCACGCGCTCGGCAAGCGTTTTGCGCGAGAAACCATACGGCCCGCCATTGTCTTCGGTTTGCTGGTCGATCTCCATCAACACCAGCACCTCGACACGCTTCATATCGTTGACACTCGCACGACCCTTGCCCGCCATAGCAGCCTCCTCAAACCGAGCACGAGCATCTAACGCGCCGTGCGCGACCGACACACCTCACGATGGTAGGTAATATCCATCATGCGGCATCCCGCTAAGGATGAAACAGTTACGGTTATTGTATACCGCTCAAATTGTTTCTAGGCAGGTAAACAGCTATTTTTCGCCGAAATAGGCGCTTTATTGATCAAAAAGCCGTACCGGGCGCTAACCCGATACGGCCAAAATGCAATGCAATTACCGCGGTGCTTCAAACTTAGCGATGGAAGAAACCGCGGCGCTCAAACTTGGGCTCGCAGCACACGTTGATACCCAGTTTGCGCAGTACCGTCTCGTCCGTCGGCGAGATAATCACGCTAAAGAAGGCATCGCAACCGCGCAGCTGCTCCAGGCCCGAAAGGACGCGAGCGGCCGTCTCACTCGTGGCCGAGGTGATCGACAGCGCCATAAGCGTCTCGTCGGTGTGGAGGCGCGGGTTTTTGCTGCCCAGGAAATGCGTCTTGAGCTTGCTGATGGGCTCGATCGCTTCATCGCTAATGACCTCGAGCTCAAGGTCGACGCCCGAGACATGCTTAAGTGCATTCATGATGAGCGAGCTCGCAGCGCCCAGGCGCGTGGAAGTCTTGCCGGTCACCACGGAGCCATCGGGCATGACCATGGCACCCACGGGACCACCCGTCAGCTGCTCCCTGGTGAGGGCCGCCGAGCGCGCCGGTGAGTAGTTCTTATCGATGCCGGCTTTCTTCATAATGATCTTGAGACGGTCGACTTGCTCATCGCCCACGCCGGTACGGCGCACATTTTCGACCGCGGTAAAGTAGCGGCGGACGATCTCCATCTTGGAAGCGTCGCGGCAGGCATCGTCATCGGTGATGGCAAAGCCGACCATATTGACGCCCATGTCCGTAGGACTCTGGTAGGGGCTCTTGCCCAGGATCTTTTCCATCAGAGCACGGACCACCGGGAAGGCCTCGACGTCGCGGTTGTAGTTGACCGTGGTCTTGTTATAGGCCTCAAGGTGGAAGGAGTCGATGATATTGGCATCGTCGAGGTCCGCCGTGGCCGCCTCGTAGGCGATGTTGACCGGATGCGTGAGGGGAAGGTTCCAGACCGGGAAGGTCTCGAACTTGGCATAGCCGGCGGCCGTGCCATGCTTGTGCTCGTGATAGAGCTGAGACAGGCAGGTGGCAAGCTTGCCCGAGCCAGGACCGGGGGCAGTGACCACGACGAGCGGTCGGGTGGTCTCGACAAACTCATTCTTGCCGTAGCCATCGTCGGACACGATCAGATCGACATCGTGCGGATACCCCTCGATGGGATAGTGCAGCTTGGCGGGAATACCGAGCGCGTTCAGGCGGTTGCGGAACACATCGGCAGCAGGCTGGCCAGCGTACTGGGTGATGACCACAGCCGCGACAGCAAAGCCGTTGCCGCGGAACAGGTCAACCAGGCGCAGCACATCCTCGTCATAGGTAATGCCGAGGTCACCACGAGCCTTGTTTTTCTCGATGTGGTTCGCGTTGATCGCGATGATAACCTCGACATCGTCGGCGATGCTCTTGAGCATGCGGAACTTGCTGTCCGGTTCAAAACCCGGCAGCACGCGGCTCGCATGATAGTCATCGAACAGCTTACCGCCAAACTCCAAATAGAGCTTGCCACCAAACTGCGAGATGCGCTCCTTAATGTGAGCAGCCTGCAGCTCGATATACTTCGCGTTGTCGAAACCCTGGCGCATATATGGCTCCCGTCCCGTTTCCATTTAATGTTCTAGGCGATTATAACGGAGCAGACCCTCCCCAACGCCCAAGCAATCAACTGGCACCAACCAAACACGCCATCGATAAGTTGCGGTGAAATAGTTCCCGTTTAACCCCTCAAGACGGCCAAACAGGAACTATTCCACCGCAACTTCCCCTTTTTGGTTCAAACAAACCTGGCCTTTGTATCAATAATGGAAGCGTCGCAGATTGAGCATAAGCCAGCGAAAGCCCACCAGAGTAGGCAAAGCGCCCTCTGCACCAACAATGGAAAGCGCCGCAGGCAGAGGACGGACAGCGAGCGCCGTCCAGAACGTACAAGTTGGCATGAAAAAGGCGAGGCATAGACCTTTTGGTCATGCCTTGCCTTTTGAATGACAAATTGTCGTTCTGGACGGCGCGTAGCGTCGACCGGTTCCGCGGTTTGGTAAAACCGCGGAACAAAAAGTCGCCCCCTCCCGCGCACGGAACGGAAGGGGGCTAAAGGTAGGAGTCTACCGGTGGGTTTACCCCACCGGACAGACGATGACCAGGTGATCCTCTACAGGATCGTCAAGGTTTCCGTGGGGTACCCGTTGGGTACTTAGATCAACACGCAGGCGACGGTCAGGATGATGGCGCAGACGACAGAGAGCGCGACGATGAGCTTAAGGGCAAACTTGAGCCAGGTCGTCCACTCGATCTTGGCCAGGGCGAGACCGCCCATGATGGCGCCGGAGGTCGGGGTGAACAGGTTCACGACACCGATGGCGGCGGAGAAGATCATGACCATGACCTCAGGCGAGAAGCCGAGCTTAACAGCCAACGGTCCCATGATGGGCATGGAGACGGTGGCCATACCGGAGGTCGAGGGGATCAGGAAGGACAGGCCGAAGTAGACCAGGAAGCTCATGGGAGCGAAGATCACGCCGGACAGGCCAGCCAGAGCATTGGCGGCAGCGTCGAGGACGAAGACGTCGAGGCCGGTGTTAGCCATGAGGACGGAGATACCACGGGCGAGGGCGATGACGAGAACAACGGACATCATGTCGGCAGCGCCAGTGATAAAGGTGTTAACGATCTGCTTCTCGGACAGGCCACCGATGATACCGATCAGGACGGCCATAAGGAAGAACCAGGTGGAAGCCTCGTCGAAGTACCACTGGCCAATGGGCAGGCCGGTGATCAGGGCAGACCAGCCCTGGACGACGGCGTTACCGTCGGCGTCGTAGACAGCGCCAGCGTCGAAGAAGTTAGCGACGCCCTCGTTGAGGTCGGCCAGCGGAATGAAGCCGACGATCATGACGACGAAGGTGAAGGCGAAGGCAATCAGAACACCCTTCTGACGACCGGTGAGCTTGACCTCCTTGTGGACCTCGGAAGCAGCCTTGCCGTGAGCCTCTTCGGCGTCCTTGAGCTCCTGCATCGACAGGATGGTGGAACCCTTGTCAGCCTTGACCTTCTTGGCGTAGCTCATCACGAAGAAGATGGACATAGCGGTAGTGACAATCCACAGGACGGCACCGAGGCCGATGATGATGGACTGGTTGACCTCAATGCCAACGCCGGTCAGAGCGTCGACGGCAGCGCCGACGGCGAACGGGTTAACCGTGGAGCCCAGGCAGCCGCAGCCAGCGCCGAGCAGGACGGTAGCGGCACCGACCATGGGGTCGAAGCCAGCGGCCATCATGGTAGCGGCGAGCAGGGCGTAGAAGGGAACGGTCTCCTCGCACATACCATAGGTGGTACCACCGAGGGAGAAGATGAGCATCAGCACGGGAATGAGCATAATCTCGTTGCCCTTAAGCTTCTGCACCAGAACGGCGATGCCGTTGTCCAGGGCGCCGGTCTCGGTCATCATACCGAGGAAGCCGCCCAGGATCATAACGAAGAGGCAGACGGGCAGAGCGTCAGCGAAGCCCTTAATCGGGGCGGTGCAGAAATCGCTCAGACGGGCGGCAGTAACCGCGCCGCCGGACGTGCCGGAGACGATAACGGTAATCACTGCGACAATTGCCAGCAGAGCAAGAAGAATGGTGAACGATGAAGGCATACCGCGCTTTTTCTTAGCGGTCTCAGTCATAGTTCTCATCCCCCCTTCATAAATCATTTACTGATCTCGCCAGAAGCGGCTCTTCCGTGCCGTGCCTGCCGCTTGATGCGAGATTATTACCAGATAAAACCGCTCGGGGTGTGCAGCAATACACCCCGAGCGAGATGCTAGATGCTCTTACTTGAGCGTGGCGTACATGACAGCCTTGATGGTGTGCATGCGGTTCTCGGCCTCGTCGAAGACCTTGGAAGCGGGGCTCTCGAAGACCTCGTCGGTGACCTCCTGCTCGGTGATGCCGAACTGCTCGCACTTCTCGGCGCCAATGGTGGTGTTGGTGTCGTGGAAGCTGGGCAGGCAGTGCAGGAAGATGGCACCCGGGTTGGCCATAGCCATGACCTCGGAGGTGACACGATACGGGGTGAGCTGAGCGATGCGCTCGGCCCAGACCTCGTCGGGCTCGCCCATGGAGACCCACACGTCGGTGTAGATAACGTCGGCACCGGTGACGCCGTCCTTGACGTCGGTGGTCAGCTTGATGGTGCAGCCGTTAGCCTCGGCGATGGGCTTGCAGGCCTCGATGACGTCGTCAGCGGGCATGCACTCCTCGGGGCCGCAGGCCACGAAGTTCATGCCGAGCTTGGAGCAGACGACCATGAGGGAGCGAGCGACATTGTTCTTGCAGTCGCCCATGAAGACGAGGGTCTTGCCCTTGATGTCGTAGTTGAAGTTCTCCTGGACGGTCAGGATGTCGGCGAGCATCTGGGTGGGGTGCCACTCGGTGGTCAGGCCGTTCCACACGGGCACGCCGGACTTAGCAGCGAGCTCCTCGACGTCGTCCTGGGCAAAGCCACGGAACTCGATGCCGTCATACATGCGGCCGAGAACGCGGGCAGTGTCCTCGATGGACTCCTTCTTGCCCATCTGCGACGAACCCGGATCGAGGTAGGTGACGCCCATGCCCAGATCCATGCCGCCGACCTCGAAGGCGCAGCGGGTACGAGTAGAGGTCTTCTGGAAGAGCAGAACGATGTTCTTGCCCTCGAGATAGCGGTGCGGAACGCCAGCGCGCTTCATATCCTTGAAGTTCTTGGAGAGCTTGAGCAGGTACTCGATCTCCTCGGTGGTGAGGTCGAGAAGCTTGAGGAAGCTACGGCCGGAGAGGTTAACACCCATGGTTTGATTCCTTTCGAAGAAATGAATTACGTAAGTATTAGTGGTGCCCGTTTAACGGGCGAAGCCGGTGCGGTTGTAGGGGGACCGCACCGGAAACGGAAAGACCTTAGAGGTCCTCGCGCCAGAAGGGCATGCTCATGCAGCGCGGGCCGCCGCGGCCGCGGGAGAGCTCGGCGGAGGGCACGACGAGAAGGTCCAGGCCCTCCTTGTACAGCACGTCGTTGGTGACGGTGTTGCGGGCGTAGACGCAGATCTTGCCGGGCTCGACGCACAGGGTGTTGGAGCCGTCGTTCCACTGCTCGCGGGAGGCCGCGATCGGGTCGCCGCCGCCGCAGGGGATCAGCTTGACCTGGTCGACGCCGGTGGCGTCCTCCAGGACGTGCTCGAGGGTGTCCTCGATCAGGCGGATGTTCACGTCGCCCGGGTTCTTGCCGGCGGTCAGCTCGTAGACGCGCAGGGTGCCCATGATGGCGGGGTGGATCGTGAACTTATCGACGTCGATCTGGGTGAAGACCGTGTCGAGGTGCATGAAGGCGCGCGAGACCGGGATATCGAAGGCCAGGATGCGCTCGACCTTGGAGTCGGAGTTCCAGAAGATGTTCTGGGCCATGACGTCGATCGCGGCGGCCTGGGTGCGCTGGGAGATGCCGACGGCGAGGGTCTTCTCGTTGATGTTCAGCACGTCGCCGCCCTCGGTGTGGAACTGGCAGTCGCGGCGGAAGTACAGCGAGACGTCCTTGTAGTCGGGGTGGTACTTGAAGATGTACTTGCCGTACAGGGTCTCGCGGTTGCGGGTGACCGAGTACATGCGGTTGAGGTTGACGCCCTCGCCGATGACCGCGAACGGGTCGCGGGTGAAGTAGAGGTTGGGCATCGGGTCGATGATCAGGTCGGACTCGGACTCGGAGTTGACCAGGGAGTCGAGGGTCGTGGACGCCGTGAGGGGCATGTCGATCTCGGACTTGGTCATGCCGGCCATGGTCTTCTTGACGAACTCGAGGTTGTCCTCGATGGAGTCCAGCTTCTCGCGGACGATCTGCGGCATGTGCTGGCCGCGGATGCCGGCCTCGGCGATGTACTGGTCGGTGAACTCGGCGCGGGCGCCGGGGACCTGGTCGAACACCTCGGCGACGAGGTTCTCGAGATAGAGGACCTCCACGCCCTGGTCCCTCAGGATCTGGGCGAAGGTGTCGTGCTCCTGCTGCGCGACCTCCAGGAACGGGACGTCGTCGAACAGGAGTCGCTCGAGCTCGTCGGGCGGCAGGTTGAGGAGCTCGTCGCCGGGACGGTGCAGGCAGACCTTCCTGAGCTTGCCGATCTCGGAAGGCACGTGCAGACCTTTCGTCATGGCCTCCTACCTTTCTTTCGGGCCCTTGTCAGGGCCGATTCGTTAGCGCCCCTCCGTGTGAGGCGTTATTGCTGACGACATATTTATATCCAAAATCAGCTCATACTTCCACCTTGCCCCCGAACGGTTTTTTATAGGGGGTGAACGGCATACACATATACTTCACGCATGGCACACTTCATCTTAATAAAGCGTATTTACGTGCTTAAACGCGTTTTAATCCTAAAATCAAATGGAACTAAACTTTGTTAAACCATCCTCAAATTGCATATTTCCAATAAAGCTATGAATAGAATTAGCGGTTCACACCGCGTCTCAACCATTTTCATTTTTATTCAGAAAAAAGTTTGTCCTATTCATTTCTGATAAATAAATTACCGTTTACCAGACGCTTGATACCGTTCACCGGAAACTCAGTATAAGGCCCAGCGGATACCGCCTCGCTTTACGGCCCCATTTGTAACAACTTGACTTCTCGGTATAGAAAAACGGACCCGCTTCCCCTAGGGAAACGGGTCCGTTTTCGATTATCTTCGGCTAATTTGGATAAGGCCCCCGAAGACCATCGGAATCCTAGCGATCGAACTCCGCCAGTGCCTCGCCCAAAAGCCTCAGGCCCTCGCGCAGAACGTCCTCGCTCGCGCAGTAGCCCAGGCGTGCGCCGCAGGGAAGCTCAAAACGGCTACCGGGGACCAGCAGCACTCCCCTCTCGGACAGCAGGCGCCTGCAGAACTCCTCGTCATCCTCGGGAATATCCAGCTGGATAAACGAGGTGGACACGCCCTGCGGGGCCGTCCAGGAAACGCGATGCTGCGTATCGATCCAAGCCTGCGCGATATCGCGGTTGCCAAACACGATCTTGCGATTGCGCTCGAGAATCTTATCCTTGTGCTCAAGCACATAGGTCGCCAGAGCATCGTTGAACACGCCGCCGCAGATCATGGTGTAATCGCGATAGGTACGGATGCGGTTGGACACCTCTTTGTCGGCCAGGACCCAGCCCACGCGGGCCGCAGGTGTCGAATAGGTCTTCGACAACGAGTTGGTGACAATGGCCCTCTCGTACACGTCGACCATCGACATAAAGGACTCAGTGTTTTCGAGCGGCAGATATACCTCGTCGCACAGCACGTAGGCGCCCACCGAGCGGGCGATCTCGGCAATCTGGCCGAGCATATCGGCATCGAGCACCGTACCGATGGGGTTAGATGCGTTGTTTATGCAGATAAGCTTGGTGTTGGGACGCACCAAGCGCTTGAGTTCCTCGATATCGGGCTTCCAGCCGAGTTCCTCGCGAAGCTCCCAATACTCGACCTCGGCGCCCAGCGTGCGCGGAATCTCGTAGAGCGGCGCGTAGGTGGGCCACTCGGCGATAACATGGTCGCCGGGCTCGACCACAGCCATGATGGCGTTGAGGTTAGCGCCCGTGCAGCCATTGGTCTGCAGAATGTGATCGGGATTGACCTCCCGACGATACAGCTTGGCAACCTCGGCCTTAAACTCCGGCGAGCCCTCAATCCAGCCGTAGTTCATCTTCTCGCGGTCCAGGCGCTCGTAGAACGTGGCGCCGTCCTGTTCATCGAGCGCGCGCAGCTCGCCCATGGTGAGCGACGAGATCGTCGACTGGGCGATGTCCCACGTGGCGCTCTTCTCCCAAACGTTGAGCCATTCCTCAACGCCAATCGTCTTGATGTCCATGGCCAAGCTCCTTACAAAAGCAGTCATCCAATCGTGTTGACGTTCCTCATACAAGATTGGGGCGGTGCGAAAACCCGCACCGCCCCAATGGGAGACATCTAATGGCAGCTAGATGTATGTATTATGACCTGTACGGGTCCTTGAAGACCTTAGAGGTCCTCGCGCCAGAAGGGCATGCTCATGCAGCGCGGGCCGCCGCGGCCGCGGGAGAGCTCGGCGGAGGGCACGACGAGAAGGTCCAGGCCCTCCTTGTACAGCACGTCGTTGGTGACGGTGTTGCGGGCGTAGACGCAGATCTTGCCGGGCTCGACGCACAGGGTGTTGGAGCCGTCGTTCCACTGCTCGCGGGAGGCCGCGATCGGGTCGCCGCCGCCGCAGGGGATCAGCTTGACCTGGTCGACGCCGGTGGCGTCCTCCAGGACGTGCTCGAGGGTGTCCTCGATCAGGCGGATGTTCACGTCGCCCGGGTTCTTGCCGGCGGTCAGCTCGTAGACGCGCAGGGTGCCCATGATGGCGGGGTGGATCGTGAACTTATCGACGTCGATCTGGGTGAAGACCGTGTCGAGGTGCATGAAGGCGCGCGAGACCGGGATATCGAAGGCCAGGATGCGCTCGACCTTGGAGTCGGAGTTCCAGAAGATGTTCTGGGCCATGACGTCGATCGCGGCGGCCTGGGTGCGCTGGGAGATGCCGACGGCGAGGGTCTTCTCGTTGATGTTCAGCACGTCGCCGCCCTCGGTGTGGAACTGGCAGTCGCGGCGGAAGTACAGCGAGACGTCCTTGTAGTCGGGGTGGTACTTGAAGATGTACTTGCCGTACAGGGTCTCGCGGTTGCGGGTGACCGAGTACATGCGGTTGAGGTTGACGCCCTCGCCGATGACCGCGAACGGGTCGCGGGTGAAGTAGAGGTTGGGCATCGGGTCGATGATCAGGTCGGACTCGGACTCGGAGTTGACCAGGGAGTCGAGGGTCGTGGACGCCGTGAGGGGCATGTCGATCTCGGACTTGGTCATGCCGGCCATGGTCTTCTTGACGAACTCGAGGTTGTCCTCGATGGAGTCCAGCTTCTCGCGGACGATCTGCGGCATGTGCTGGCCGCGGATGCCGGCCTCGGCGATGTACTGGTCGGTGAACTCGGCGCGGGCGCCGGGGACCTGGTCGAACACCTCGGCGACGAGGTTCTCGAGATAGAGGACCTCCACGCCCTGGTCCCTCAGGATCTGGGCGAAGGTGTCGTGCTCCTGCTGCGCGACCTCCAGGAACGGGACGTCGTCGAACAGGAGTCGCTCGAGCTCGTCGGGCGGCAGGTTGAGGAGCTCGTCGCCGGGACGGTGCAGGCAGACCTTCCTGAGCTTGCCGATCTCGGAAGGCACGTGCAGACCTTTCGTCATGGCCTCCTACCTTTCTTTCGGGCCTTTCGGCCGAATCTCTCAGCGCCCTTCCATAGCGGACGCTGCTTGCTGACAGCTCTAGTTATATCCAAATTCCACCCGCAATTCCACCTCGCCCCCGAACGGTCAACAAAGTGCGATGAACGGTATATCGCATGAGATTCCCCCATAATGTACTTCGGCGTTCTAAAGTAACTTTTCTAAGGTAAACGCTCTTTTTTCCTAAAAACTATTTGCAATTGCATCTCTAAACTTTTGATTCAGAATTGCATAGCTAAATCGGTTTTATGTATATAAATGATGTTTGTTTACGTTTCCGCCTGCATTCAATGATATTCAGCTATCCATCATTCTTATTCACACTTACGTACCAGTTGAGTGAGGATATAGACCGCTTGCAGACGAGCAGGGCGTCAGTCCTATGACTTGTCAGCGTAAGAAGTAGGTAAAGATACCGTTCACGCGATACGTCCGTGCCAGCGGTCGACTAAATTGAGACAATAGTGATTAGTGTTAGGCTACCGTCCCTTGTGGGGACTGAACGGACAGATGCATATGCCGAGCAAAATCGAAAAGAAGCAAGCCGCCGCAAAGCTGCGCAAACCGCCGCGCGACTTCTCGTACACGCAGAACCGAGAGCTCAGCTGGCTACGCTTTGACAACCGCGTGCTCGACGAAGCCTTCGACGAAACCGTTCCGTTATTCGAGCGACTAAAGTTCGTCTCGATCTTCGAGTCCAACCTCGACGAGTTCCTTATGGTGCGCGTGGGCGGCCTGTCCGATCTGGCGGAGCTCAAAAAACAACCTGTCGACAACAAGAGCAATATGACCGCCTCCGAACAGGTCGATGCTGTCATGGCCGAAATGCCCGGGCTCCTTACCCGTTGGGAGTCCATCTTTAAGAGCATCGAGGGCAAGCTCGACACCTTGGGCGTTCACCGCGCCCGCATCGATTCGCTTACGCCCGAGGAGCGCACCTTTGTAACCCGCTACTTCCAGGCCTACGTGTCACCGGTCATCTCGCCGCTGGTCATCGATCCTCGCCACCCCTTCCCCAACCTGCGCAATGGCGCGCTCTATCTGGCCTGTGGTCTGGACGGTGCCACCGACGAGGAGAGCCTGCTGGGCCTTATCGAGATTCCCGCCTCGATGAACCGCGTGGTCGAGATCCCCTCGCCCACCGGCACCTACTCCTACATCTTGCTCGAGGACGTCATCCTCGCTTGCCTGGACAGCTGCTTTGGCTCCTATAAGCCGCTGGATCGTGCGCTGATCCGCGTCACCCGCAACGCTGACATCGATCCGGACGGCGAGGGCGTCGAGGAGGAAGAGGACTACCGCCAGCACATGAAGCGCATTCTCAAGAAGCGCCTGCGCCTGCAGCCGGTAGTGCTCGCGGTCTCGGGATCGCTCGAGAAGGCGACGCTCAAGACTATCCGCAAGGCGCTCGAGCTTTCGCGTCGCTCGGTCTTTACCTGCGATATCCCGCTCAACCTGGGCTACGTCTTTGGCATTGAGGGCAAGATTCCCGAGCACCTGCGCAACGAGCTGCTCTTTACGCCGTTTAGGCCGCAGCCCAATCCCACCATCGACATGACCCGCTCCATCCGCGAGCAGGTGCTGCAGCACGACAAGCTGCTCTTCTACCCTTACGAGGCCATGAACCCGTTCTTGGACCTGGTGCACGAGGCCGCCTACGACCCCGAGTGCATCTCGTTGCGCATCACGCTCTACCGCGTGGCCAAGCAGAGCCGCCTATGCGAGTCGCTGATCGATGCTGCCGAGAACGGCAAAGAGGTCACGGTGCTCATGGAGCTCCGCGCACGCTTTGACGAGCAGAACAACATCGAGTGGGCCGAGCGCCTGGAAGAGGCCGGCTGCACCGTCATCTATGGTTCCGAGGGCTTTAAATGCCACTCAAAGATCTGCCAGCTCACCTATCGCGAGGGCATGGCGCTCACCCGCCTAACGCTTTTGGGCACCGGCAACTTTAACGAGAAGACGGCCAAACTCTACAGCGACTTTATGCTCATGACAGCCCATCCCGGCATCGGCGAGGACGCCAACCTGTTCTTCCGCAACCTGTCGCTGGGCAACCTGCGCGGCGACTACCGCTTCCTGGGTGTGGCGCCCGTCGGACTGAAACCGCTCATCATGCGCGGGCTTGACCGCGAGATCCAGCGCGCCCTTGCCGGCGAGCCCGCCCGCGTGTTCTTTAAGCTCAACTCGCTGACCGACCGCGAGGTTATCGACAAGATCGCCGAGGCATCGTGTGCCGGCGTGCGCGTAGACATGATCATCCGAGGCATCTCGTGCCTCAAGCCCGGTGTTCCGGGCAAGACCGAGAACGTGCATGTCCGCTCCATCGTCGGACGCTTTTTGGAGCACGCGCGCGTCTATGCTTTCGGCGTGGACTCGGACATGATTTACCTGAGCTCGGCAGACATGATGACGCGCAACACCGAGCACCGCGTGGAGATTGCCTTCCCCGTGCTCGACCCCACCTGCCGTGCCCTGGTGCACGAGTACATGGGCATGCAGCTGCGCGACAACGTGAAGGCCCGCAGCCTCACGAGCGACGGCACCTGGGTCCCCGTGGAGCGTGCAGAGGGTGAGAAACCCTTCAACTCACAGGAAGCCCTGCTGGAGCGCGCCTATCGCAACGCCGAGGCCGCGCCCGAGCCCGTCATTGAGGCGGAACCTGCCCCCGAGGCCGAGCCGCAGCCAGTAGCACCCAAGGTCCAAGAGGTCCAGGCGACCGTCATTGAGCCCGAGCCTGCACCTGCACCTCAGCCCGATCCGCAGGTCATCAAGCCCGCACCCGAGACGAGCGCCCGTCGCGATAAGCCCGCCGGCAAGACCAAGGCCATCGAGCGCCATCGCCCCGGCCGCGTGCGCATGGGCCTGGGTCTGATCGGCCTGGGTCTTAAGACGCTCATTACCGGCAAGACGAAATAGTCGTTTGTAGAAGCAGTTTGTAGAAGCGCCCCGCATTTGAGGAAAGCCTCGAATGCGGGGCGCTTTTCCCTGCTACCATGGTGCGAACAACAACGCGAATGACAGGCAGGAATATGAAGCTCACTATAGAATCGATGACCTACGGCGCCGACGGGCTGGCGCACGCCGACAACGGCAAGGCCGTCTTTGTGCAGGGCGCCGTGGCAGGCGACACCGTCGAGGCCGAGGTCGTACAGGACGGCAAGTCGTTCATGCGTGCCCGCACCACCGAGATTCTGGAGCCAAGCCCCGATCGCATTCAGTCTCCCTGCCCCTTCGTGGGCATCTGCGGCGGCTGCTCGTGGGGCAATCTCTCACGCACGGCACAGCTCGCCGCCAAGGAGCAAAATCTGCGCTCCACGCTCGAGCGTATCGGCAAGTTCAGCCCCGATCAAGTCGATGAACTGGTGCAACCCATCCGCCACACCAAGGATGATTGGGGCTACCGCAATAAAATCGAACTCGAGCCGACCGTTGTAAACGGCCGCGTGCGTCTTGGCATGCACGGTGTCGATCCTCGCAAGATCGTGACCGTCGATTCGTGCCCGTTGTTCGACAAACGCTTCCCCAAGGCACTCAAATCGGTCGTCGGCGCGCTCAATTATCTGAGCGGCAGCCACGACCTGGGCCTTGAGCGCGTGGGCATTCGCGCCTCGCGTCGCACCAAGGCACTCGAGGTGGCGCTCTGGACGCCTACGGGCTCTTTCCCGCGCTCGCAAGTCTCGCGCGTGTTGGCAGACGCCGCGCACCCCACAAGTGTCGTACGCGTGATGAGCAAGGGCGAAAAGAAGGCCCGCCGTGTTTCCAAGGTCGAAATGCTCGCCGGAGAGGGCTCATGGACCGAGAATATCGCCGAGGGTCAGATGCGCTTGTCTGCCCCGTCTTTTTTCCAGGTCAACACCAAGGGTGCCGAGATTTTGATCGAGCTTGTCATGGAAGCGCTCGATCCGCAGGAAGACGAGCTTGCCGTGGACCTGTACTGCGGTGCCGGCACCTTTACCCTGCCGCTCGCCCGCCGCTGCGACTTTGTCGCCGCCGTCGAGGCCTACGGCCCCGCCGTGCGCGACCTGCGCCGTAACCTGGAGATCAACAAGCTTGATAACGTCGACGTCATTGGCGGAGACGCGGTGCGCGAGTTCCCCGACCAGGATGCCGACGTCTTGGTGGTCGACCCGCCGCGCGCAGGCCTCGCCCCCGAAGCGATCGACCTTATCGCCAGCACGAGTGCCCACGATGTCGCCTACGTGAGCTGCGACCCGGCCACCCTGGCGCGCGATCTCAAACGCTTTGTCGAAGAAGGCACCTTCTCCCCCGTAAAGATCACGCCAGTCGACCTGTTCCCACAAACCTTCCACTGCGAGACCGTCGTCCACCTTAGGCGCAACTAGCCACTTAATCATTGCTCAGAAAAATCATTGGGAAATCGAGCGTGGCAAGCGGAGGTCTTCGGGGTATAAGACGGCTAATTGTATGCCGCCTATGAAAGGAACCCTCATGCCCAGCGTTGCCGTTCTCGCCGCCGATGGCTTTGAAACTATTGAATGCTTGACCATGGTCGATGTCATGCGTCGCGGCGGCGTGCGTGCCACGCTCGTCTCGATTATGCCCACGCGTGAGGTCGTAAGCTCGCTGCAGATCCCCGTGACCTGCGATGCGCTCTTTGATGAGATCAACTTTGACGAGTACGACTGCGTCGTGCTGCCCGGCGGCCTGCCCGGTGCCACCAACCTGCGCGCCGATCAGCGTGTCTGCGACGTGGTCTGCGAGTTCGCCGCGACCAAGCACGTCGCCGCCATCTGCGCCGCCCCGTTTATCCTGGGCGAGCTCGACCTACTCGAGGGGCGCCACGCCACGTGCTTCCCTGGCTTTGAGAAAAGCTTCCCCGAAGGCGCCTATACTGGCGAGAAGGTCACGCAAGACGGCAACATCATCACTGCCAGCGGCATGGCACAGTCACTCCCCTTTGCATTGGAGCTGCTGCGCACGCTCGCTGGCGACAAGGCCGTCGAGAAGGTCGCCGAGGGCATCCAACTATGATTTTGGCTTCGCAATCGCCGCGCCGCATAGAGCTGATGCGCGAGGCAGGCTACAACATTCGCGTGATTCCCGCGGATATCGACGAAACGCCCTTTGATGGCGAGGCTCCGCTCACGCTTGTCGAGCGCTTGGCACGCGCCAAGGCGGCTGCCGTTGCTGCCGAGTATGCCGAGCCCAAAGAACTGACGGTCGCGGCCGACACCATCGTCACCTTCGACGGCAAGATTTTGGGCAAGCCGGCAACCGAGGGCGAGGCGCGCACCATGCTCCGTGAGCTTTCGGGCCGCACGCACCAGGTCGCAACCGGCGTCTGCATCGTTAAGGCAGGCGATACGGCCGCCCCGCATGCCGCCGAGAGCCTGTCGTTTGTCGATGTGACCGACGTGACATTCTACGAGCTCACCGACGAGCAGATCGAGCACTACGTTGCCTCGGGTGAGCCCATGGATAAGGCAGGCGCCTACGGCATCCAGGGCACAGGCGGCCGCATGCTCGTGCACGATATTTCGGGCGACTTCTATAACGTAGTGGGCCTACCCATCGCCCGCGTCGCGCGCGCGATTCAAAAACTCTCGTAATTGCATCTGGCGCTGGGTATTCCCCAGCGCCTACAATTTTGGCGTACCGTACGGATCCCGACCGGGCACAAGGCGCGGCGGAAAACCGATAGGAGTTAAACATGGATACACTGCTCGAGGCCATTGACGTCTGCGATGTCGATGGCTTTTGCTATGGCAACTATACGGACGAGGAGGCCGGCACCGGTTGCACCGTAATCGTGGCACCCGAGGGCGCCACCGGCGGCGTTGACGTACGCGGTGGCGCTCCCGCTTCGCGCGAGACCGACCTGCTACGACCCGAGAACACCGTCGACAAGGTCCACGCCGTCTGCCTTTCGGGCGGATCGGCCTTTGGCCTCGAAGCTGCAAGCGGCGTCGCTCGCGAGCTTGAGAGCCGCGGCATCGGCCTTCCCGTCGGCCCCACGCAGGTGCCTATCGTGTGCTCCAGCTGTATCTTCGACCTTGCCTTTGGCGACCCCACCGTGCGCCCCGACATTGAGGCCGGCATCGCCGCCGTGCGCGAAGCACTCGACCACACCCCCACCAAGCTCGAACAGGGCAACGTAGGCGCCGGCACGGGCGCCACCGTGGGTAAGCTCATGGGGCCTGCCACCTGCATGAAGGCCGGCCTTGGAGCTGCCGCCGTGGCACTCGGCCCCATCAAGGTGGGCGCCGTGGTCTCGGTCAACGCCTGCGGCAACGTTGTCGACCCCTTCACCGGCGAGTGGGTCGCCGGCATGCGCGCCGCAGCCGATAGCGACCAGATCGTCGACATGGAACTCGCAGCCTTTGCCGCCGCCGGATCCATGCAGATGCCGCTCGACCGCACCAACACCACCATCAGCTGCATCGTCACCAACGTGGAACTCACTAAGGCACAAGCCACCAAGGTCTCCCAGATGGCCGCAGACGCCTACGCACACGCCATCCGTCCCACGCACACCACCAACGATGGCGACACCATCTACACCCTCGCCAGCGGCAAACTGGGCGCCCAGGCAAGTGCCGCCGTTCCCCTAGACCTGCTGGGCATGCTCGCCGTAAGGACTTTGCAAACCGCCATCGTAAACGGAGCCAAAACCGCCAAAACCTCCCACGGCATCCCCGGCGCCGCAAAGTAAACTAGCTCGTCCGGTTGCCCGGTGGGGCTTGGTTATGTTTGCTGCTCTACAGTCCTGACTCGCACGAAGAGCACATTAAGTGCTCTTCGGCTCGTGCGGAACTCGCGACAAACATAACCAAGCCCCACCGGGCAACCTACTCAACAAGATCTCTTTCAGCCCAGGCCCCTGTGTACCGCGCGTCTAAGATCTTCAAATTCAGGCAGCCTGACAATCGATTCTTATTGCAGAGGCCCCTTGGCCTTTAGTTTGATACAAGTTCCGCACGAGCAGGACTGTTTGCAGTAGCAAACTAAAGGCCAAGGGGCCCAGTCAACCTATCAGCAGCGATTACTCAGCAGCTAGTTGAATTTGAAGATCTTTGAGGCAAGACGGTATAGGCCAAGTGTGGTTTTGTCTCCGGCCCGTCCGCGCAGATTGGTGAAGAACCCGACCACGCCGTAGCGGGCACGACGATACATGCGCTCGTCGTAGGCCTTCAAATCATTCCACAGCGTCTTTAGGCGCTCGTCGGCGCAATCTTCCTCGGAAAGCTTGGTGAGCACCGAGCAGATCGCCATCATCATGGTGAAATAGCCCATCATGTACGAGCGCAGACGCGACGACTCAACATCGCTGTACAGGTGGTACGACTCCATCATGATGCGCGTCACACGGAACTGCTGGTCCAGACGCTTGACCATCGTGGCCTCGTTGACACTCTGGCCCTCGCGACCGATAAAGTAGCGATAGAGGTCGATGTCGGCGTAGTACATGGTCTTGCAACGCGGCAGCGGCACGTAGGCGTAGATGTTGTCCACATAGAACGTGTGCGGCGGCATGGGAAGGTTGGACTCGCGCAGCACATCCGTGCGATAGCACAGGCTGTGCATGAGTAGGTTCTGGTCCAGGCGGAAATGACCGATCTGATCCCAGGAAAAGATCTTCTTGCGCGGCAGGGCAAATTTGTAGCCAATAGCGGTATGCGTGCCCTCGTAAACCTTCTCGTACACGTAGTTCGAGATAAACAGGTCAACGCGCTGGTCGCGCTCCTCAAAGCCACGCAGAATCGACAGCATGGTCGAAAGGGCAGCGCCGTCAAGCCAGTCGTCCGAATCAACAACCTTGTAGTAGGTGCCCTGTGCCTCGCGCAGACCCGAAAGGACGGCAATACCGTGGCCGCCGTTCTCCTGGTGCACCGCGCGAATGATACCGGGATAACGTGCCTCCCACTCGTCGGCCTTATCGGCCGTCTCGTCCTTGGAGCCGTCGTCCACTACGATAATCTCGATATCGGTGGCGTAATTGCTCCCCTCCAAGATGGAGGTGATGCAA
This sequence comes from uncultured Collinsella sp., assembly GCA_958403395.1. GTDB lineage: Bacteria > Actinomycetota > Coriobacteriia > Coriobacteriales > Coriobacteriaceae > Collinsella. Next base: position 21,299 of record CATXXF010000010.1, on the reverse strand, counting down.
TGGTCCATGTCCTTGGCGGCGTTATACGAGGGAATACCGAATGTTATGACTTTATGCATGGCAGGCGATAATCTCATCCGAAAGATCGAGGGCGGAATTGGTCACAGCGTCCATATCGTAGTAACGATACTCGGCCAGACGACCCACCGGGTGGAAGTTCGTCAGGTTCTGGACGCGCTCAAGATAGCGCTCATAGAGCTCACGGTTCTCGGGCTCAAGAATGGCGTAGTACGGCGTCTCGCCCGAGCCGGGCGTATAGGCCTTGGAATACTCCTTCATGATGGTGGTCTTGCCGGGCAGGATCTGACCGGTCATGTTCTTGAACTCGGTAGTGCGCGTGTAGTCCTCGCTCGTGGTGTAGTTGACGGTGCCCACGGGCTGGAACTGGTCCATATCGAGCGTCTCGAACTTCATGTCGAGCGTGCGGTACGGTAGCGCGCCCAGATCGAGATTGAACAGCTCATCGAGCGGACCGGTGTAGACGATCTCGCCACCATAGACTTTGCCGTCGATCTTGACGGTAGTCTCGTCGATTTCAAAGAGGTCACGGGCGTCCACGTCGCAGAACACGTCGATCAGGTCGTGGTCGAGCATGTGCTCAAAGAGCGCCGTGTAGCCCTCCTGCGGCATGCCCTGGAAGGGAGCTTGCGGGAAGTAGCGGTCATCATCGCCCACAAAGACGGGAACGCGGCCGGTGATCGAGGGATCGATCTGATCGGGCGTCTGGCCCCACTGCTTCATGGTGTAATGCAAAAAGACGTTCTCGTAGACGTAATCGGCGACCTCGGCAAGATCCGGGTCGTTCTTCTTACGCAGCTCCATAATGGGCACCTTGACATCCTTGCCAAAGGTCTCCACGAGCTTCTGATACAGCTCCTCGCCGCGCTCGTCACCAAAGGCGAGCTTGAGACTCGTATGGTTGAAGGGCACGGGCATAAGGGTACCGTTGATGTTGGCGAGCACCTTGTGCTGATAATCCGTCCACTTGGTAAAGCGCGACAGGAAATTGTGCACGCGCTCGTTAAAAGTGTGATAGATATGCGGACCGTACTCGTGGATCAGGATTCCGGCCTCGTCAGTGCAGTCATAGGCATTGCCCGCAATGTGGCTACGGCGCTCCAAAACGGCAACACGATAGCCGATGGTCTCGGCAAGACGGCGGGCGCAAACGGCACCGGCATATCCAGCACCGACGACAATCATGTCGTACGCGCCGGCGTTAAAGCCTTCAGGCAGGCCTGAGGTAATCTGCATCGATACTCCTTGTCAAAAGCCACGGGCTCGTTAGCTGGGCTTTTCTCGAACATTCTTCGAGACATATTTATCAGAGCGATTATAGCGCTAATGCGTCCTATAATGAGCTTGCCACACAAGGAAAGCTCAAGCACCGCGGCGTACATAATTGAAAGGTAAACCCGCTAGCAGCGGGTTTATTCGTGAACAGCCGGGTGCCTGGAGCTTAGCGAAACGCTTGTAAGGAGTAACATGAGCGATTTCCTAAACCGTATGAAGTCTGCCGCCAAGGCCGACCTTAAGACGATCGTCCTGCCCGAGGGCGAGGATCCGCGCACTATCGTCGCGGCCACCAAAATCATCGAGGAGGGCCTGGCAAAGATCGTCATCCTGGGCAACCCCGACGAGATCAACGTTCCCGGCGCTACCGTCATCGACCCGCGCAATGCCGAGAAGCACGAGGAGTACGCGCAGAAGTTTGCCGAGCTCCGCGCCAAGAAGGGCGTTACCATCGAGCAGGCTCGCGCCCAGGTGATGGACGCCACCTACTTTGGCACCATGATGGTCAAGATGGGCGATGCCGACGGCCTGGTCTCCGGCGCCTGCCACTCCACCGCCGACACCCTGCGCCCCGCGCTTCAGATCCTCAAGACCGCCCCGGGCACCAAGCTGGTCTCGGCCTTCTTCGTGATGTGCACCGACACCCCGCAGTTCGGCACTGACGGCACGCTGATCTTCGCCGACTGCGGCCTCAACATCAACCCGTCCTCCGACGAGCTCTCCGAGATCGCCATCGCCTCCGCTCACTCCTGGTCCACCTTCATGGGCAACGTTGAGCCGCACGTGGCCATGCTCTCCTACTCCACCATGGGCTCCGCTGGCGGCGAGGTCGCCAAGAAGGTCCAGGAGGCTGTGAAGTTCTGCAAGGAGAAGGCTCCCGAGCTCGCCATCGACGGCGACCTGCAGCTCGATGCCGCTATTGTCCCCACCGTCGCCCAGCTCAAGGCTCCCGGCTCCTCCGTTGCCGGCAAGGCCAACGTGCTCGTGTTCCCCGACCTCGAGGCCGGCAACATCGGCTACAAGCTGGTCCAGCGCTTCGCCGGCGCCGACGCCTACGGCCCCATCCTGCAGGGCATCGCCAAGCCGGTCAACGATCTGTCGCGCGGCTGCTCTGCTGACGACATCGTGGGTGTCGTGGCCATCACCGCCGTCCAGGCTCAGATGGCTGAGTAGCGGACATATCCCCTCGGGACCCTACAGGGTAAAGCTCTGAAAACGTCCTCGGACATGCATGAAACCCCCGCTGCGCACTTCGTGCGGCGGGGGTTTCATGCGTCCTGCGGAATATTTTCAGAGCTTTACCCTGTAGGGTCCCTGCCGCCACGTAGCAATCAGAGAATCCGGGGTGGACGGCGGCTTGGCTACGAGCTGGAGCTGAAAATCTGAATGGATGGGTGCCGTTGCTGGGAGCGCAGGCGTTGCTGATGATGATCACTTTGGAGATTGAAAGGCCGGTGGGCTTCGGCGGTTGTTGTGCCGGAAACTACATCCCAGTTTGGAGGCGGATTGTGGGATGTGGCTTCCGCTTGGGGCCTGTTTGGGAAACTTTGGGACGGAATTTTGCTTTATTGTGGGTCGCACTTTCCGCAACGTGCCTCAACCGGAAAGCGTGTCCCAGTATTTGCGCGGGAAATGGGATGGGGTTTCCGCCGTCCACCTGCTAGTAAAAAGGCCTCCGGAGCTGTTGCTCTGGAGGCCTTTCGTTTACTTGCAAATGCACGCGTTAGTTTTTCTTGGTCAGACGCTCGACGTCGTGGGCGATCATGTATTCCTCGTCGGTGGGGATGACCATGACCGTGACGGCGGAACCGGCGGCACTGATGACCTGCGGGCCGTTGCCCACGGCCTCGCGGTTCTTGTTGTTGTCGATGCGCACGCCCAGCCACTCAAAGCAGTCGCAGAAAGCCTTGCGAATCGACCAGTCGTTCTCGCCGATGCCGGCGGTAAAGGTGATGGTGTCCACGCCCGCCATGGAAGCGATCATGGAACCGGCCTGCTGCATGGCCTTGTAGGCGAACATATCGAAGGCGAGCAGGCAGCGCTCGTCGCCCTCGGAGGCGCGTGTACGGATGTCTCGGGCATCGTTGGAGATGCCCGAGATGGCAAGCAGGCCGGACTGCTTGTTCATCATGTCGTCGACTTCCTGGTAACTGTAGCCGCCCTCGCGCTGAAGATAGCACACGGTGGCCGGGTCGATGGAACCGCAACGGGTACCCATCATCAGGCCGTCGAGCGGCGTGAGGCCCATCGTGGTATCGCGGCACACGCCGTCCTCGATGGCGGCGAGCGAAGCGCCGTTGCCCAGATGGCACGAAAGCAGACGGTGGCAGCGCGAGCCCAGGATCTCCTTGGCCATCATCCACTCATAGCGGTGGCTCGTGCCGTGGGCACCGTACTTGCGCACGTGGTACTTATCGCACACGTCCTTGGGCAGCGCGTAGGTGTAGGCGACCTCGGGCATGGTCATGTGGAACGAGGTATCGAAGACGGCGACGTTGGGCAGCTCCGGATACTTCTCGCGGCAATACTCGATTGCTGCGGCCTCGCCGTAATTGTGCAGCGGGGCGAGCGGGGCCACCTCGAGAATCTTAGCCATGACCTCGTCGTCGACGACCGCGGAATCATCGAAGTGCCAGCCACCCTGAACGATACGGTGGCCGATGCCATCGATCGTAAAGTCGGTCTTCTCGAGCTCCTCGAGCACACGCGCGATAGCCGAACGATGATCCTGGAAGGGGACCTCCTCGGTCTGCTTGGCGCCACCGTTCTCGGAGTGGCCAAAGATGCCCATGTCCGAACCGATACGTTCGCAGTTGCCCTTGGAGAAAACCTCGCGGGTATCGGTATCCAAAAGCTGATATTTGAGGCTTGAGCTGCCGGCGTTGACAACAAGTACGTTCATGAGACTCCTTTGCAGTGCAATACGGTCGACGCAGACCCCTTAAGGCGGCCGCATTTTAATAAGAAGTTATCACAACTTGATAAATAGCTATCAGGCATATCGCCCAACGAGCACAAAAGAGGGGCCGAACGGCGCTCGGTCGTCCAGCCCCTCCCCTTTTGCAATTACTTGCCGTTGACGATGCGCTCGACGTCGGAGGCGATCATGAACTCCTCGTCCGTGGGGATGACGAAAATCTTGACCTTGGAATCCTTGGCAGACAGGCACCAAGCGCCGTCACCACGCAGGGCGTTGCGGGCATGATCCATCTTGACGCCCATAAAGGCCAGACGGTCGGCAACGCCGGCGCGAACGGCCGGAGCGTGCTCACCGATGCCGGCGGTGAAGACCAGCGTGTCCATGCCGCACATGGAAGTAGCCATCTCGGCAGCCTTGGCGGCAATCTTGTAGACAAACATGTCAAAGGCGAGCTGAGCATCGGGGTCACCAGCGGCGGCGAGCTCCTCGACGTTGCGGCAGTCGTTGGTCTTGCCGCCGGTCACAGCCAAAAGGCCGGACTTCTTGTTCATCATCTCGTCGACCTCGTCGAAGGTGTAGCCGCCCTCGCGCTGCAGGTAGCACACGGTAGCCGGGTCGATGGAGCCGCAGCGGGTGCCCATCATGACGCCGTCGAGCGGGGTGAGGCCCATGGTGGTGTCCATGCACTTGCCGTCCTCGATGGCGCACAGGGAAGCGCCGGAGCCGATATGGCACACGACGACCTTGCGAGCCTCGCCGTTGGTCATCTCGGCGACCTTCTTGGAGATGTAACGGTAGCTGGTGCCGTGGGCGCCGTACTTACGGATGTGCAGCTTGTCGCAGACGTCCTTGGGCAGGGCGTAAGTCTTGGCGACCTCGGGCATGTTGAAGTGGAAAGCGGTGTCGTAGACCGTGACGTTGGGCAGGTCGGGATACTGCTCCAGGCAGTACTCGATAACGTTGGCCTCGGGGTTGTTGTGCAGCGGCGCCAGCGGAGCGACCTCGCGGATCTTGGCGAGGACGTCCTCGTCGACGAGGGAGGAATCGCCGAAGTACCAGCCGCCCTGAACGATACGGTGACCAATGCCCTCGATCTTGACGCCGTTGGCCTCGAGGTCCTTCAGAACGACCTCGATGGCGACCTTGTGGTCGGGGAACTCGATGTTCTCGGTCACCTTCTTGGAACCGTTGGCAGCGTGGGTGAAGGTACCGCCGGTAAAGCAGACGCGCTCGCAGGAGCCCTTTGCGGACACCTTGTGGGACTTGGTATCGATGACCTGATACTTAAGGGTCGAAGATCCTGCGTTGACGACCAGAACGTTCATGTGTCTCCCTACTAACAGGCGGTGTGGCGCCGCCAGGTTACATACGCTTCAATAATAAACCCAAACGCCCTCGCGCTCGGGTTTATTGCGTTGATATATAAGTTATCGGTGCTTGAGCTTCCGTTTCATTGCAAGGAAGAAGCGCCCTCAGATGAGGTTCTCGCCCAGGTTCTTGCCGCCGAGGACGTGCATGTGGAAGTGCATGACGGTCTGGCCGGCGTTGACGCCCTTGTTGGAGATGACGCGGAAACCGTCCTCCAAGCCCTTGGCCTTAGCGACCTCCTGGATGGCGTGAGCCATGGCGCCCATGGTCTCGGCCGGCACGTTATCGGCGATATCGCTGTAGTGCTTCTTAGGGATCACGAGCGTGTGGACCGGCGCCTGGGGGTTGAGGTCGTCGAAGGCGATGACCTGGTCGTCCTCATAGACAACGGTTGAGGGGATCTCGTGGTTGGCAATTTTGCAGAAGATGCAATCGCACATGGTTGGTTCCTTTCTCACAGACCAAGGTAATTATATTTGGTCGGGATGGCTAGAACGAGAGGTTGTCGTCGGTGTTGGCGGCTTCGCCGTCGGCGAGCACGTCGTTGCCGTCGACGTCCTTCAGGAGCACCGAGACCTTCTGCTCGGCATCGGACAGGCGGGTGCGCAGGCTCTTGAGGAGCTCGACGCCGCGGGTGTAGCTCTCGAGCGACTCCTCGAGCTCCATGTCGCCCGACTCCAGGCTGCGGATGATGAGCTCCAGCTCCTGCGAGGCCTGCTTGTACGTAAGCTGCTCGACCGGGGTCTTCTCTGCCATATCTGTTTCCTTTCCTAAGGGTCTATCACTGTGAAACGCTGTCTACTCGACCGCGTTGACGGTTGCTGCCACGTTGCCGTCCGCCATGCGCACGCGAATAGCGTCGCCCGGCTTAAAGGTCTTGGCGCTCGTAGCCACACCGTCCTCGCTGTACGCGATGGAGTAACCGCGGGCAAGCACCTTGAGCGGCGACAAGGCATCGAGCGACGCAGCAGCTCGGCCCAGGTCGGACGCGGGTTTGCTGAGCATCGTACGTCCCTGATGCTCCAGACGGGAACTCGCGAGCGTGAGCGCATGGCGCTTGCCATCGAGCCCTGAGGTGCTTGCGATCAAGCGCTCGGGCAGACGTTCAAAACTGGAGCGGAAGGCCCCGACCGAACGCGTTATGGCGCCGGACAGACGATCGGCCGTCAGGGCAAGCTCAGACTCGCGACGCTCGACCATAAACGTTGGGTCGTTGAGACATGGGCGGCACGCAGCCGCATCGAGCGCATCGCCCAAGCGAGCCGTGTAGGTATCCCAGGCACGGCGACCGCGCTGATCGAGCATCTCCAGATCGACCTGATCCGACCCGATCATCGATGCCATCGCGGCACCCAGACGCTGATGGCGCGCCTCGAGCACATCGGCCAACTCCGTCATAGCCGGCGCCACCGATTCTGCCGCCGCCGTGGGCGTGGAGGCGCGGCGGTCGCTCACCATATCGCAAATCGAGGTATCGGGCTCATGGCCAATGCCGGTCACCACGGGCACAGGACAAGCCGCCACCGCGCGGGCAAGCTCCTCGTCATTAAAGGTCATGAGGTCCTCGAAGGAGCCGCCGCCACGCACGAGCAAAATGCAATCGGGAGCCGGCGTAATGGCAGCGGCGCGGCGCAAGCCTTCAATAAGCTCTGCCGGCGCACCCTCGCCTTGGACCTTGGCGCCCACGCAGACGAGCTCGACGAGCGGGTTGCGACGACGCAACGTGCGCTTGACGTCGTCGATTACGGCACCCGAAAGCGAGGTGACGACCGCTACGCGCGAGCAGAACACCGGGATGCGGCGCTTGCGCGCTTCGTCCATCAGGCCCTCGCGGCGTAGCTTTTCGGCCAGTTGCGCCACTTGTTGACGCAGCAGACCCTCCCCCGCCAGCGAAAACGAGCGGGCGACGAAGCTCATGCGACCCGTAGGCTTGTAGAGATTGAAGCTGCCCTTAAAGCTTACCTGCATGCCGTCGCGCAGATCGAAAGTGCGCTTAAGGTAGGCGCCCTTCCAGATGATGCAGTCGACGGCCGCCGAGTCGTCCTTAATCTGGAAGTAGCAGTGGCCGCTTCGGGCATTGGGACCACGAAAACCCGTGACCTCACCCAAAACGCTCAGCTGCGGAATGGCATCGAGCGCGCCGGCGGCGATCTCCACCGCTTGGCTCACGCTGAGCTCTTTGCGCTCCCGCTCGTCCGATCCGTCGAACTCGGCGGAAACGGTATTGCCGGTTAGATTCCAGCCTGCCACGCAGCCCCCTTTCGTCATCGTGCACAAGGGCTCCGGCCCTGCGCAAATTCAAGTCCAACACATAGTACAGCGCCGCAGGGACACAAATCCCCACGGCGCCTGTCAAGCCTATTTGTTATCGGTTGGAGTTTCTGTTGTAGCGGGCCATCAGGTAGAGCAGCTGAATAATCGAGGTGAGCGCCGCCGCCACGTAGGTGAGCGCGGCTGCCGTCAGCACCTTCTTGGCACCGTTGACCTGCTTGGAACTCATGCCCGACTGCTCGATATACGCCACGGCGCGGCGACTGGCATCGATCTCGACCGGCAGCGTAACCAGCTGGAACAGCACGCTAAACGAGAAGAAGACCAGCGCGAGGGTCGTGAGACCCGCGATATTCATGAACAGGCCCATGAGCAGCATGATCGTCCAGGTGTTCTGGGTAAAGTTGACGACCGGGACCAGGGCAGTGCGCACCTTCATCATGGCATAGCCGCTTTGGCGCTGGGCGGCGTGACCCGCCTCGTGGCAGGCGACGGCAACGCTTGCGACCGACCCGCCCGAACGGTTGGCATCCGACAGATACAGGTTGTTGTCCTGCGGGTTGTAGTGGTCGGTGAGCTCGCCGGCAACGCCCTTGATGCCCACGGCGCTACAACCGTTGGCATCGAGCATGCGGCGAGCGACCGTGGCGCCCGTATCGCCGTCCGAGCGCACCTTAGACCACGTCTTGTACGTCGAGTTGATATAGCTCTGCGCGGCAAGGCCAAGCACCGTACAAACAAGAACAACCAGCAGGTACAGCGGGTCGATGCCAAAGCCGTATCCATAGTAATAAGGCATGCGAATTCCTCCGAATCGAGTTACACGTTGGAGGCATTCTACCCACTCAAGCGGCTAGGCTTCCTTACAGCAATTCAATTTTGCCATCTTTGACCGTCAACCCCATATTGCCCGAGAGCAAATCGTCCAGGCGCGAGCCCACGAGCTCAAAGCGCCAGCCTTCGCGCAGGGGACTCTGCTCGGGGTGCTCAATATAGTCGGCCAGGTCATCGCGTGAGGCAATGACCGAGGTCGCCACGCCCGAGCGCTCGGCAACCAGGCGAATAAGCGCATACATCAGGTCCGTCACGCTCTCCAACTCCGGCGAAATCTGACGGTGCCCGCGCACCATGAGCGGCAGGCGATCGTGCGGGCAGCTCGCGCCGCGCTTGATGGCCATAAGCGCGCCGTCCACGTCGCGCTCCCCCAGCTGGTCGGTACCGCGAATGCTGCGGAACTCCTCAACACGAACGGGATTACGTTTAACCAGGGCCAGCAGCGTATCGTCGGACATGACCCACTTGCGCGGGATGTTGCGGCGCTCGGCGCGGTCCTCGCGCCAAGCGGCAAGCTCGCGCGCAATGCCCAGCTGATGGCGGCTGCAGGAGTTGATGCGCTTGACCTTGCGGAATGCCTCGTGACGATCGGCGCGATAGTGCGACTCGTCGGCCAGCGGACGCAACTCGTCGAGCACCCAGTCCACCCGGCCCAGCTCGCGCAGGCGACTCATCATCTCGGTATAGGCAACGATCAGGTACTTGACGTCATCGATCGCGTACTCGATCTGCTTATCGGTCAGTGGGCGGCGCGACCAATCGGTCAGCGACTCGGTCTTGGGCAATGAGACGCCGCAAAACGTCTGCACGAGCGCGCCGTAGGAAATCTGCTGGCGCTCGCCCAAAAAGGCGGCGGCCACCTGCGTGTCAAAAATGGGACGCGGCAGCACGCCCACGGTATCGAGCATAACCTCCATATCCTGCGAGCAAGCGTGAAACACCTTGGTCACGCTCTCATCGCCCATAAGCTCGGCCAGCGGCGATAGGTCGTCGATCACCAGAGGATCGACCGCGACGCTCTCGGCAGGGGTGGCAATCTGGACCAAGCACAGGCGCGGGTGGAACGTGCGCTCGCGCAAAAACTCGGTATCGACGGCAATCGCGTCGAACTCGCGGGCGCGCTGGCAAAAGTCGAGTAGAGCCTGATGTGTGGAAATGTACATATCAACCCATCAAATAAGGTTAGGCCCGAAAAACACGGGTAGGATATCGGCATTGCCTTACAACTATACTCGGTTAGTCACAGAACAGGAACGTAAGTATGCGCTGCCTTATCATCCACAACCCGGCATCGGGCCCCAGCTCAGATGAAATCTACGCGTTCACGCACGCCCTCGCGCAGGGCGGCGACGAGGTCGTGATGCGCTTTATCGGCGATGGCATGGAACCCGAGGACGCCGTGGCAGACGTGCGCGAGTTTGATCGCGTGGTCGTTTCGGGCGGCGACGGCACCGTCTCCAACGCGCTCGACCAAATGCGCGGGTGCGGTGTCCCCACGCTCGTCTTCCCCTCCGGCACAGCCTGCCTGTTCTTTAACAACATCGGTAATGCCCCCGAGGCAGCGGCGCTTGCCAAGGCTTGCCGCGCCGGTCGCACGGTCAAAGTGGACATGGGCGAGCTCTTTTGGCTCGACGAGAACGGCAACGAGAAGCGCCACGGCTTTATCATCATCGCCGGCTCGGGCTTCGACGCCGAGATCATGATGAAGGCCGCCCCCGCCAAAAACGACATCGGTGAGATCGCCTACTTCCTGTCGGCGCTCGCCACACCCAACCCCACGGTGGCGCACTTTACGATTGAGCATGACGGCATTGTCGAGGAGCTCGATGGCATCTGCTGCATGGCCGGCAACACCTCGGTCATTCAAAACGACATCAACCTGTTCCCCGATTGCCGCATGAACGACGGCATGGTCGACATCGCGGTCATCGAACCCGTAAAAACCGTCCAGCTCCTGCCCACTGTGATCACCGCCGCGCTCGACCCCGCCGGCAAGGTGCTCGGCCGTCCACAGTTCAAGATCATCCAGACCAAGGAAGCCAAAATCACCTGCACGCCGTCGCTGGGCATGCAGTTCGATGGCGAGATCATCTCCAGCAACTCGGGCGTCTTTGGTGCCCGCGCGCTTCCGCAATGCCTCGACCTCATCGTCGACGAATTCTCCCCGCTCGGAAAATAGGAGGACCCCATGAACGACAACCCCCTGATTGGCTTTATCGTCATCGTCTTGGCCATGCTCGTCGGCTATGCGATTAACGTGATCCACCGCCGAAAGAAGTAATTCCACATTGGTATGATATTCATCCAATTCTCGTATCCCCTGTTGTTTATGCATTTGCCAAACAGCGGGGGTTTTTTCTTTGTGCCCTGTGCAAGGCGCTTTATTCAGGCACAGTAATTGCAGGGAGTCTTTATTTAGCTAAAGCTATAAAGTGAGTATTCTTATCCACTCATCGCATATTTTAGGACGCTCATCGAGTATTTCGTCAAATTTAATGAATACTCTTTAGACTTCCGATAGGCTAATAGATGTATTTATTAGCTGAAATCCTGCACGGTTCCGCGGGGTTTCAACGGTTGGGAGGGATTATGAGGTTTACTCATCCTGTCAACACGCTCAAAAAGCTCGGCTGCGGCCTTGCGTTTGGAGCAGCGGCCATCATGGCCATGCCGACTTCGGCGCTCGCCTGCACCCAGATCTACATGGGCAGCAAGCTTACGGCAGACGGCAACACGTACTACGGCCGTTCCGAGGACTTCGGTCCGCGCTATGTCAAGCACTTTGGCATTGAACCCGCACACAAGGACGGCAACAAGTACACCTCGGTCGAGTCCGGTTTTGAGTACAAGTCCAAGGGCGCAACCTACCGCTACACCTTCGTTCGCGACAACCCCTCGCAGTGGGAAGATCGCTACGACGCATATTCCGAGGCCGGCATCAACGAGAAGGGCGTTTCCTGCTCTGCCACGCTGAGCACCTCCTATAACGAGAAGGCCGAAGAGGCCGATCCCATCACCGAGGAGACTGGCATTGGCGAGTACAGCTATGCCAGCGTCATCCTGGGCGAGAGTGCCACGGCCCGCGAGGGCGTCGAGCTCATCGGCAGCCTGATCGACGAGCAGGGCGTCTGCTCCAACGACCAGATCATCATCGCCGACAGCACCGAGACCTGGCTGTTCGCCGCGCTTTCCGGCCATCAGTGGATTGCTATGAAGCTCGCCGATGACATCGCCTCGCTCAACCCCAACATCGGCAACCTCACCTATAACGTAGACCTCGATTACACCGAGAACTGTCTCCATTCCGAGGGCATCGAGTCCATGCCCGAGGAGAAGGGCTTTGCCGAGTACGCCGACGGCAAGTTCGACGTCGCCAAGACCTACGGCGAGGAGATCGGCGAGGCCGGTATGCACCAGTGGTCGCGCTATATCCAGGGTCGCGATTACTTCATGGCCCCGCTAGCTGAAGGCACTGACTACGAGATCGTGAAGGACGAGCGTGAAGATGCTCGCGCCACGACCGGCGCCCTGGTCCACGAGATGCAGCCGCTGTTCTTCCAGCCCGGCAAGTCCGACTGGAACACCTTCGAGATGATCCGTTCCTTCGCCGCCCGCGGCGAGAATGTCGCCGGCCTCAACGCCAACACCGACGGCGCCTACGCCATCGGCTCCAACCGCAACACCGAGATCCACACCTTCCAGATCCGTCAGGGCATGGATCCCGAGATCGCGACCATCCAGTGGGAGATGCTCTCCAACGCCGAGTTCTCCGTCGCCATCCCCCTCTACTCTGCACTGCTCACCGAGGTCAGCCCCTACTTTAGCGATCAGGATGTCTCCTTCGACCACTGCGAAGAGGATGACGTCGTGAACAACGAGGAGCCCAAGAACTCCATCAACTACGTCCTCATGGACATCAACACGCTCGCCTATGAGAACCGCGACCACTGCGCCACCGGCGTCCGCGCCTACCTCGATGCGCTGCAGAAGGAGCTCATCGAGCAGAACCTGACCGTCGACGAGGCCATGCAGGCCGCCGAGGACACCGAGGCGCGCACCGCCCTGGCCAACAAGGCCGGCAAGGCTGCCACCAAGAACACCTACCTCAAGTGCAAGGCCATGCTCGAGGAGATGCGTGACTACCTCAAGGAGGGCGACTTCTCCGAGGAGTTCGTCCCGAGTGACTACGATGCCGACAACGACTGCCTGGTCGAGTCCATCACCTACGCCGACGAGGCCCTCTCCGATGAGGATGTAGCCGAGCCCGAGGTTAAAGAAGAGGCAACCGAGGAGAAGTCCGAGGGCAACAACATGGCCGCCATGGCCGTTGGCGCCGTCATCATCATCGGCGTCTGCGGCTTCGTGCTCTATCGTCGCAAGAAGGCCTAAGAACCCCCACCTTAAGGCGCGGGCGGGATGGCCAAGGTCGCCCGCCCGTCCAGCCGCCCATTCGACCGGCGGGAAACGTCGCCGAAATCTTTTCAAAAAAGATTCCCTGCACACACTTCGCTGTGCTATAGTGCAGCGCAACAGCAACTAGGTGCGACCGCGCCACGGTATCACGAAAGGAGCCACCGACATGAAGAACACGATGAAGTCTCTCAACAACTGGTGGTGGCGTGATGCGAATACGATCGGTCGACGGTGAGTCCCTCACACCTGTTTTTGCGCTCTAGGTGATTGGAAGGCCTCCGGTTTCGACCGGGGGCCTTTTTCTATCTCGAGCCCGATCGCATTCGCATCGCGCGCCCCCGCTTTCTTCTCTTGCACTTCCCCTCCGAAAGGACTTTCACCATGCCTCAGAACACCACCGCCGCCCAGCCCCGCACCGTCCAGACCGCCGACCGCGGCAAACTCGACGTCCGTGCCCTCGTCTTGCTCGCCATCCTGCTTGCCGCCGGCTTCATCCTCAACTTCACCGTCGGCAAGGCCATCTCCGGCATCTCGGGCGGCATGATCAGCCCCGAGTTCATCATCTCGGCCTTCTGCCTCACCATCCTGGTCGTGCGCCCCAACATCGGTCAGGCGCTCGTTATCGGCCTGATCTCGGCCGCCGTAATCCAGATCACCACCACCTCGCCGTTCGTTGATTTTGCCGCTGAGGGCATCGCCGCCATGCTCATGGCCGGCATCGTCAACGCTGCTGCCAAGAACGGCCAGGCTAAGCCCGCCGTCGCCATCGTCGCAACGTTCGTGACCACCTTTGTCTCGGGCGTCATCTTCATGGTCATCAAGATGGCCATGCTCGGCGTGGTGGGCGAGCTCGCCGCTGCCATGCTGCCCGTCGTCGCTATGACCGCCGTCTTTAACGCCATCCTGGTTGGCGCTCTCTATCTGCCCATCCAGAAGGCCCTGAAGCTCAACTAACCCGCTCGGCTTTACGAGCCACCCCAGGTTGGCGTTCATTCGTCGCTCGCGTACCCAAGTACGCTTCGCTCCTCTTTCGCGCCAACCTGGGGCCCCTCGTAAAGCCGTCTCCGTGCTTCACCACCAAAGACTGTCCCAAACAACTAGCTTTTGGGGACGTTCTTAAACGACTAGTCATTTAAGAACGTCCCCGATGACTATGAAAGGTATCCATGGAAACGATCATCAACGTCGACGATGTCTCGTTCTCCTATGGCACGCAGACCGAGCAGGCGCTTAAGCATATCTCGCTCGGCGTGAACAGGGGAGATTTTATCGGCATTATCGGGCCTTCGGGCGCCGGCAAGTCCACACTTGCCGCCTGCCTGTCGGGAGCCGTACCCCACCATTACACCGGCGCCTTTTATGGCTCCGTGTTAGTTGACGGCCACGACACCTGCGAGGTCTCGCTCACCGACGTATCGCAGATCGTCGGCAGTGTGTTGCAGGACATCGACACGCAAATGGTCGCCTCGGTCGTCGAGGACGAGATGCTTTTTGGCCTGGAGAACTTTGGCGTTTCCCACGACCAGATCGAGCAACGTGTGAGCGAGACGCTTAAGACCGTCGGCATCAGCGACCTGCGCGACCGCGAGATCGCCACGCTTTCGGGCGGCCAAAAGCAAAAGGTTGCCATCGCCGCCATCCTCGCCATGCGTCCGCGCGTGCTCGTGCTCGACGAACCCACCGCGGCGCTCGACCCCGCCAGCTCCACGCTGGTCTTCGAGACCCTACGCGAGGCCAACCGCGCACTCGGCATCACCATCGTCGTCGTTGAGCAAAAAGTCGCCCTGCTTTCGGAGTATTGCAACCGCGTGCTCGTGCTCAATCATGGCGAAATCGCGCTACAGGGCGAGCCGCACGAGGTCTTCGCGCATACCGACGAGCTCCGTGCCATCGGCGTCGACTGCCCTCGCGTCACGCGTATCTTCAATAGCCTCGAGGCCGATGGCCTGGTAAGCGGTACCCCCTGCTTGGATGTCGATGAGGCCGAGCGCCTGATTTCGGGCATCGTCGACCCCGCACACGCGGCTATCGAAGCCCAGGCGCCCGCCGGTTCCCCGCATGCACCGTCGTTGCGTCCTCATGCCAAGGACGCCGAACCCGTACTCACCTTCGACCATGTTGAGTTTGCCTATCCCAATGGCGGAGCCGCCGTACACGACCTTAGCCTGACGCTCTATCCTGGCGAGCTCGTGGGCATCGTCGGCCAAAACGGCGCCGGCAAGACCACACTCACCAAACTGCTCACAGGCCTGCTTAAGCCTGCCTCGGGCAGCGTGCGCGTCACGGGACTGGATACCGCAGCCGTTCCCGCGAGCCGCATTGCCCGCGAGGTCGCGACCCTCTTCCAAAACCCCGACCGCCAGATCTGCAAGGACACCGTACTCGACGAGGTCGCCTTTGGCTTGGAACTGGGCGGCATGGACCGCGCCGAGGCGCTGCGTCGCGCCCAGCTGGTCATCGACCGCTTTGGTCTGCCCGCCGACGAGGCACCGTTCTCCCTTTCGCGCGGCCAGCGACAAATGGTGGCGCTTGCCTCCGTCGTAGTAGTTGAGCCCAAGATCGTCGTGCTCGACGAGCCCACGAGTGGCCTTGATTACCGCGAGTGCATGACCGTCATGGAAACGGTGCGCACCATGGCCGAGCGTGGTTGCGCCGTTATCATGGTCTGCCACGATATGGAAGTCGTCTCGGATTTTGCCGAGCGCATTGTGGTAATGGCCGACGGTCGCATCCTCGACCGCGGCCGCACGCACGAGCTATTCTCGAACATCGATCTCATGCGGCGTGCCTACGTGGAGCCTCCCCAGGTTATTGAACTCTCGCGCCGTCTGGCATCTTCCGTCTCTCCCGCTTTTGCGCAAGTGAGCGAGGTCACCGATGTCGTTCGAATTACCAAGGAGATGGTCCACCGTGGTTAACGTCATCGACTACATGCCGGGCGATACGCTGCTGCATCGCCTGAATCCCGTCGTCAAACTGGGCCTCGCCGCCGCCATCATCGTCGGCATCTTCTTGTCCGACACCTACGTGGCGCTGTTGGGCTTTTTGGCACTCACCCTTGCGCTGGGTGCCTATGCCGGCGTCGTCGACCGTCTGCTCTCGCTGCTCAATTTGCTGATTCCGCTCGCGCTTATCATGCTGGTGCTCCAGCTGGCCTTTGTGCGCGATGGCAACGTGGTGTGGGGCTTTATCACCGACACAGGCCTCATCACAGGATCGAAGGCCTGCCTGCGCCTGCTGGGTGTGGCGTTACCACTCATCCTCATGCTCATGGTGACCAAGCTCAACGACCTTGCCAACGCCTGCGTCGAGGTGCTGCACGTGCCGTATCGCTATGCCTTCACCTTTACCACGGCGCTGCGCTTTGTGCCGGTGTTTGGTCAGGAGATGAACGCCATCATGGAGGCGCAGACCGCACGCGGCGTCGAGTACGACACCAAGAACCCCATCAAGAAGCTTAAGCTCATGCTGCCACTGTGCGTGCCGCTGCTCATCTCGAGCGTGGGCAAGACCGATGCCACAGCCTTGGCGGCAGAACAGCGCGGCTTCTATCTGCGTACGCGCGCCAGCTCGTACAAGCGCTACCCCATCAAGGGCCTAGACATCGCCGTGCTCATCGTCAGCATCGCCCTCATCGCCATCGGCTTTCTGTTCTAGTTCACCACCGACAGCAACCGCCCAACGCAAAAGGCCTCGGCTCGCACCAAACGAGTCGAGGCCTTTACTGTTTCACCAGATAAAACCTACCAAAATTAACCTGTCCCTTTTTTAGCGGATCGGAAGCTAGAGGCGGTAGGGGGCGCCGCTGCGGATGATGGATTCGCGCACCAGGACATCCATGGCGTCGAGGGTGATCTCGGGCATCTCTCGGTACTTCTGTAGCACCGATAGCTCGGTGCAGGCCAGAATGACGCGGTCGCAGCCGCTACGGGCGAACTCCCACATCACGCGGTCGAACTTATCCATATCGGGCTCACGTCCGGCCTTCACATCATCGTAGATAAGCGACATCACATCGTTCTGACGTTTCTCGCTGGGATAGACGACCTCAACACCCGCAGCCTTACATTCGCGGCCGTAGACGCCCGCGTCCACGGTTCCGTCGGTGCCCATGATGCCAATCTTGTGCACCGGCTCGGCCGGCATACTCAGGTTGGGGTCGAACTCGCACTCCCCCATCACCGCACCGGCCAGAGCATAGCGCACCGACTCACGCGGCATGTGGATAATCGGCACCTTCGTAAACGACTGGATCTGGTCGTAGAAGTAGTGTGACGTGTTGCAGGGAATGGCAATGTGCGCACAGCCCAGCGACTCGAGTGCCTGGGCACACTCTTTCATGGTCGCCAGGAGCTTGGCATGCTCGCCGGTCTTAATGGCCAGTGTGCGGTCGGGCATGGTCGACTTGGAGAGCACCACCATGTCGATATGTTCCTGATCGCAGGCAGCAGCCGTATGACGCACCACCTGGTCGTAGTAATACGACGTGGCCTCGGCGCCCATGCCGCCGATAACTCCCAGCTTTTCCATCGCCGCCTCCTTGGTGACGCTTGCGCAATTGCGCGTATCATACCCGCGCCCGCCCGATGTAAACCGGACGGGCGCCGCACTCATCTACTTGTAATACGTCTTGAACAGCTTAAAGTGGCGCAGCTTGGTGTGCCACATGCGCAGCCAGCGGTTAAAGACAGAGTCGCCCTTCATAAACGAAGGGTCGGCGCCCTTGCCTTCCTTGTCCAGGCGATGCACCTTAGCGCGCAGCTCGGGATCCTTGACGTACTTGTCGACGACGCCCATGGGAACGACCATCCACAGGGCCTCGTCCTGCGCCGTCACAAACTCCGGCTCAAACGGGCGGTTAAACACATACTCGTCCACCACATACTTGGCAACGTTAAAGCCGCTGTTGGTAACGTAGTAGTTGCTGCGGCCCTGGCGCGTGTTGAAATCGAAGAACTTAAACGAGCCGTCGCGCTCGTCGTACTTAACGTCAAAGTTGGAATAGCCCACAAAGTGAAGGTCCTCGAGCAACTTGCGCACGCCGCCCATGAGCTCGTCGTTGGGCTCGGTAATGATACAGGCATGGTTGCCGACACCGTGGGGCTGATGCTCCTCGAGCAGCACATGGCCCAGGCACATCATGCGAACCTTACCGTTGCGGTCGGAATAGCTGGTGAGTACGCGCATGTACTCGTCGTTGCCGGGCACGCGATCCTGCAAGATCAGATCGTCGGTGTAGCCGCTGGCATACGAATCGCGAATGACCTGTTCCAGCTCGGCGCGGTCGGCAATCTCATAGGCCTTCTTCTGGCCCTCGAACTCGTGCTGCCACCACATGATGCCGTCAGAAGGCTTCAGAATCATCGGGTAAGGAAAATCGATCTGGTCGAGCACTTCGGCAGGCGCCTCACCCTGGGCATTGAGCATCGCCTTGGTAAAGGTAAACGTGTGCGGATAGGGCACGCCATGCTTCTCGCACAGCTCGTAGAAGATCTCCTTCTTCTGGCACTGCTCGAGCATGCTGTAGGGCGCGTAGGGAGCGACGATGTTATCCGCCAGCTCATGAGCATCCTTGGCTTGAGCCACGAGAGCGACATAGTTGTCGCCACAGCCCACAAGGACAATCGTCTTGTCGGCATGCGCTTGGGCAATGCCGTTGACGGTTTTGAGCATCACGGGCATGGTGTCGATATCCACGTTGGGCGTGTAGTCGATAATCTGGCTGCGGTACGCGGGACCCGTCTGATACTTGCCAAA
This sequence comes from uncultured Collinsella sp., assembly GCA_958403395.1. Taxonomy (GTDB): domain Bacteria; phylum Actinomycetota; class Coriobacteriia; order Coriobacteriales; family Coriobacteriaceae; genus Collinsella. The sequence goes on along the minus strand of CATXXF010000010.1, from coordinate 2,443 downwards.
GACCAGACTCTTGACCTGGTACTCCTCGTAGAAGGCACGCGCCACCGAATAGGCGTTGATGTCGCCACCGAGCAGCACGGGAATGAACTCGCGCTCTGTAAATTGCAATGCCATGGAAACTTCCTATCATGAACTGCCCACACAATGGGCGGTCTTTGCGCAACTGAATTATTCTAGCGTGCCAAGCCGCCGGCGCCCAAAGCTCCACCGTATCTATGGCAATCGACGTAATCGTCCAGCACGAAGGCCAGCACGAAGACGGCGCTCACCGTTGTATGACAATGGGCAATGAACCTACCATTGTTGTAGGATTCAGCGTATTGACATCTTCGAGCGAAAGGCGCACACGTGCCCCAAGACCATCCGACCGATAATCCCATCCTCAATGCCGCGAGGCGCGAGCTGGCGGAACGTGCGAAAGCGACCGCTCCCCTGTGCACGGCAAACGACGCCTACAACGGACCCGCCCGCATCGTCTCGATCAACACGTCGGCACACAAGGGCACGCGCAAGTCGCCCGTCGCCGACGGGCACGACACCGTTATAGAGCAATTTGGCCTCGCCTCCGACGCACACGCCGGGCATTGGCACCGCCAGGTCTCTTTTTTAGCCGCGGAGTCCATCCAGACGGCGGAGGCACGCGGGCTCGATGTGCACGAGGGCGACTTTGGCGAGAACTTCACAACCCAGGGCCTCAACCTGCTCTCGCTCCCCCTGGGAACGCAGCTCAAGCTTGGAAGCGACGTGATCGTCGAAATCAGTCAGATCGGCAAGGTCTGCCACACCCGTTGCGCCATCTACTATCTTGCCGGCGACTGCATCTTTCCCCACGAGGGCGTTTTTGGCGTGGTACTAAAGGGTGGAGAGGTCTACGCCGGCGATGATATCCAGGTAATCAAACTCGGCGACGGCACCTGTTCGTTCACCCCTGCCGAGGCCATCGAAGAGATTGAGCAGGCTCGCCAGAAGGGCACGCTGTAGTTGTAAAACCCCACGTTGAGATGGCTTTTACAGCCTTAAACTCCTCTCAAACAGGGCTCTGTAACGTTAAAGTTGAACTCTATGGTTTCTCAACAATTCACCATTTCTGCAGGTCAAGGCCAAAGCCTCAAGTTCAACTTGACCCTTTGGAACCTTTAAGGTTCAAGTTGAGGTCGAAAGCAGTAGTAGAATACCGTTCGAACCATAACCTACGATTGATTGCAGAGGGACTGGATGCAGCATTCGAATCATCGCACCGCAGCGCTCATTGCGTCGAAGCCGGCTCGTATAATCACGAGCGCCGCGCTCGCCGTTGCGCTGACGGCCACGCCGATGCTCTCCCCCGTTGCGGCGTATGCCGCCTCGCAGGCAACGCAGGACCAGCTTTCCGCAGCCCAGCAGAAGATCGAAGCCGCCACGAGCGCCTACAACGACGCCCGCACCAAACTCGATGATCTGCAAAAGCAGATTGACTCCAATGAGGCAAGCATCGAGGAAATCGAGGCCAAGCTTCCCGAGCAGCAGGCCAAGGCAAGCTCCGCCATGCGCGATCTGTACAAGTATCAGAAGGGCACCAATCCCATCGTGAGCTTCCTGGTCAATGCGCAGAGCCTGGGTGAGTTCATCACGACCTGCAAATACACCAACCAGATCACGAGCTCGAGCGTCGACGAGATCGAAGAGCTCAATAACATGCAAACCGAACTCGAGCAGAACAAGGCCGAGCTCCAGCAGGCCAAGTCACAGCTTGAGACAGAGCAGAAAAACGCCGAGGACGCGCTGGCGCAGGCCCAGCAGCTCCGCAGCGAGGCACAGGCAAAAGCCGAGCAGGAAAATGCCGCCGAGCTTGCCAAGCTTGAGGCCGATAAGGCCGCTGCCGCCGAGAAGCTCTCGGGCGAGGGCGTAAGCGGCAGCAATTCCAGCAGCCAGGCCACCAACACCAACACCACCATCGACACCACGGTGAACAACGCCAATACCGGTAGTTCCGATTACGATTCGTTCATTAATGAGTGGACGAGCCGCATCGACAATTATCTCGCCGGCTCCCCCATGGCAGGCCAGGGCTATAACTTTGCCGTCGCCGCTTGGAATACCGGTGTCGATCCCCGTTGGTCCCCCGCCATCGCCTGCATCGAGAGCACCAAGGGTGCTTATTGCGCCAATTCTTACAACGCCTGGGGCTGGAGTGCCCGTGGCGGCGGTTGGCGCAGCTTTGGCAGCTGGAGCGAGGGCATCTCCGCCCACGTTGCCTATCTGGGCGCCAACTACGGCTCCACCCTTACCCCGGCAGCGGCCAAAAAGTACTGCCCGCCCACGTGGCAGGACTGGTACAACAAAGTCGCCGCTCAGATGAACCGCATCTAAGTGCAACTGCAAAGGGCCCCAATGGGGTCCTTTTTCTTTGGCTCTGTTAGACCAAAATTGACATATAGCATTTTTCCGATTTGGGACGATAATG
>CATXXF010000009.1 GCA_958403395.1 uncultured Collinsella sp. | reverse complement strand
TTACCACGGCCGACCGCGTGGTGCTCAAAGACTTTGAGGGCGGCGATCTGTTCCAAGCCTGCCAGCCTGCCGAGGAAGTTGCGCGCACCGGCAAGGACGCCATTCGCTTTGGCGCCATGAAGCCCGTCGGCCTCACCGACCCGCGTACCGGACGTCGCCCCTGGGCGGCGATTCAGCTGCGTGCCGAGAACAAGGAGAAGACCGCCTATAACCTGGTGGGCTTCCAGACCAACTTGACCTTTGGCGAGCAGAAGCGCGTCTTCCATATGGTGCCGGGCCTGGAGAACGCTGAGTTCTTCCGCTACGGTGTCATGCACCGCAATACCTTTGTCGACGCCCCTCACGTGCTCGATAGCACCTTTGCCGTGCCCGGTACCGGCGTGCGCCTGGCCGGTCAGATCACCGGCACCGAGGGGTACATGGAAGCCGTGGCGACAGGTCTGCTCGCGGCGCTCAACACCTATGCCGAGGCTATCGGTGCCGCGGGCGTCGAGTTGCCGCGTGTGGGCGCCCTGGGTGCGCTCGTGGGCTATGCGACCGATCCTGCCACCGTGGGCTATCAGCCTATGCATGTCAACTTTGGCCTGGTGCCGCCACTCGAGGATGGTAAGCGCCGCAGCAAACGCGACCGCTATCAGGCTTATGCGGATCGCGCCCTCGAGGCCCTTGATGCCTACTTGGCCACGCGCTCCGACTTGTTTGGAGGCGACCGGTCATAGCCTTTGACCTGTACGACACCGTCGACTCGTTTATCGCCTATATCGCACGTGTTGAGGGACTTTCTCCCAACACGGTGACGGCCTATGGCTCGAGGCTAGAGCGCTTTGCTGTCTGGTGCGAGCGCGAGAATATTGATGCTTTCGCTGCCGACGTGCGCACCATTCGTCGCTATCTTGCCGAGCTTTCGCGTGAGCAGGTGGCTCCCCGAACGCTTGCGGCGCACCTGTCGGCTATTCGATCTCTCTATCGCTGGATGGCTGCCGAGGGGATTGTCGAGGGCGATGCGGTCTCGGCGATCGCATCGCCCAAGCTGCCACGTGACCTGCCGGGCGTCCTTACGACCCAGCAGGTTGAGGCGCTGCTCAAGACGCCTGATACCTCGACGCCCGCGGGACTGCGCGATGCGGCGATGCTTGAGTTGCTCTATGCCTCCGGCGCGCGAATCTCGGAGCTCGCGGCGCTCAACGTGGAGTCTATTGGTTGGTCCGAGCGAACGCTGCGACTTTGGGGCAAGGGGAGCAAGGAGCGTATCGTCCCTCTGTATCGTCGCGCACTCGAGGCGACGCGTCTCTATATTGAGGAGGGGAGGCCGGAGTTGCTCGCTCAGACAAAGCGCCGTGACCCCGCTACCGGGCCGCATCCGCTGCTTATATCGGCGCGCGGCAATCGCATGAGTGCCGCCATGCTCAGGCGGCGGTTCCATACGCTGGCGACGCTCGCCGGCATTCCGGCCGACATTGCCCCGCATGCGATGCGCCATACCTTTGCGACCGATTTGCTCGAGGGCGGTGCGGACCTGCGCTCGGTTCAAGAGCTGCTAGGTCATGCGAGCCTGTCCACGACGCAGATCTACACGCATCTCACGCCCGATCGGCTCAAACGTGCCGTGGCTCAAGCCCATCCCCGCGGCGAATAGTGGCTGGGACGTCCCGCGCCGCACTCAGGTGTGTGGTTTTGATTGCGGGTTGGCAGGAAGATGCATTCCTGCTATCATTCATCGGGTTGCTTCACGGCAACATGTTTTTATCACGCACGCGCGGCTACTTCATACCGTGGTGCCCGGGCTTTGGTAGCACATGTCCGGGTTGGTTTTGGAGGATGACCCCGCGCGGAGGCAAACCACAGGAGGTTTAACATGGCTACCAAGATTAATATCCGCACCCTGCTCGAGGCCGGCTGCCACTTCGGTCACCAGACCCGTCGCTGGAACCCCAAGATGAAGCCGTTCATCTTCGGTGAGCGCAACGGCATCTACATCCTCGACCTCAAGCAGACCATCCTCGACGCCGACCAGGCCTACACCTTCGTCAAGAACGTCGCCAAGGGCGGCAACGTGCTGTTCGTCGGCACCAAGAAGCAGGCTCAGGAGGCCGTCAAGAACGCTGCTGAGCGCGCCAACATGCCTTACATCAACCAGCGTTGGCTCGGCGGCATGCTGACCAACTTCGTCACCATCCGCTCCCGCATCAACCGCATGGAGGAGCTCGAGGCCATGGTCGAGGACGGACGCATGGCTGTTCTGCCCAAGAAGGAGCAGGCTGTTCTCGGCAAGGAGCTCACCAAGCTCCAGACCAACCTCGGTGGCGCCCGCGACATGAAGGGTCTGCCCCAGGCTCTCTTCGTCATCGACACCAAGCGCGAGGAGAACGCCATCAAGGAGGCCCAGCGCCTGAACATCCCCGTCGTCGCTCTGATCGACACCAACTCCGATCCCGACGAGGTCGAGTACGGCATCCCCTGCAACGATGACGCTATCTCCGCTGTCACCCTTATGTGCGAGCTCATGGCTGACGCCTGCCTCGCTGGCTCCGGCAAGGAGCAGGTCTCCGAGGCCGAGATGGCCGCTGAGCCCAAGGCCGAGTAAATCAGTCTTAGTTAATTCTTTTTCATCTCTTTGAAAGGAACCACAATGGCCCAGATTACCGCCGCTATGGTCAAGCAGCTCCGCGAGATGACCGACTCCCCGATGATGGAGTGCAAGAAGGCTCTCGTCGAGGCTGACGGCGACATGGACGCCGCTGTCGACGTTCTGCGTAAGAACGGCCTTGCCAAGGCTGCCAAGAAGGCTGGCCGTGAGACCAACGAGGGCGCTGTCGCCGCGTTCGTCTCCGAGGATGGCAAGACCGGCGCTCTGCTCGAGCTCTCCTGCGAGACCGACTTCGTTGGCTCCAACGCCAAGTTCACCGGCTTTGCTTCCAAGGTCGCTGAGGTTGTCGCTACCACCGAGCCTGCTGACGTCGACGCTCTGCTCGAGAAGCCGATGGGCGAGGAGACCGTTTCCTCCGAGCTCACCGAGATGATTCACATCATGGGCGAGAACATGAAGATCTCCCGCTTCGCTGCCCGCAAGGCTGAGAAAGGCGCGCTCGCTTCTTACATCCACATGGGTGGTAAGATCGGCGTCCTCGTCGAGTTCGCTTTCGAGAAGGCCGAGACCGCTCAGGCTGAGTCCTTCAAGACCTTCGCTCACGACGTTGCCCTTCAGGTTGCCGCCGTCGCCCCGATCTGCGCTACCCGCGATCAGGTTCCGGCCGAGACCGTCGAGCACGAGAAGCAGATCTACATGGCCCAGGCTGCCGAGTCCGGCAAGCCCGAGGCTATCCAGGAGAAGATGGCTGTCGGCCGTCTGGAGAAGTTCTACAAGCAGTCCGTGCTCACCGAGCAGGAGTTCATCAAGGACAGCTCCCTCACCATCAAGAAGTACGCTGAGCAGGTCTCCAAGGAGCTCGGCGACACCATTACCGTCGTTGCCTTTGACCGTCTGGTCCGTGGCGAGTAAATAAGCTCTTGTAGCTGGTAATGAGCAGGCTGTGGGTTTTACTCACAGCCTGCTTTTTCATGGCTCTTCTTAGAGCCTTTGATAGAATGTTGAAAGTTCAATCTAAAGGAGGATCGCTTTGTCCGACATCCGATATAAACGCGTGCTTCTTAAGCTTTCCGGCGAAGCGCTGATGGGCGACGGCCAATATGGCATCGACCCCAAGGTTACCGACCATCTTGCTAAGCAGGTCAAGGAGCTGCTCGCCGTTGGCCATGAGGTCGGCGTCGTTGTCGGCGGCGGCAATATTTTCCGCGGCATGGCAGGCGCTGCCGGTGGCATGGAGCGTGCTCAGGCCGACTACATGGGCATGCTGGCAACCGTTATGAACGCGCTCGCCCTGCAGGATGCCTTCGAGCATAACGATGTTCCCTGCCGCGTGATGAGCGCTATCCAGATGAACGAGATCTGCGAGCCCTATATTCGCCGTCGCGCCATCAACCACCTTTCCAAGGGCAACGTCGTTATTTTTGCCGCCGGTTCGGGCAATCCGTACTTTACGACCGACACCGCCGCGGCTCTTCGTGCGTGCGAGATCGGCGCCGAGATTCTGATTAAAGCCACCAAGGTTGACGGCATCTACGACAAGGATCCCGTCAAGTGCGCTGATGCCGTCCGTTTTGACAAGATTACCTATCACGAGGTTCTCGTCCGCGGTCTGCAGGTTATGGATTCCACGGCTACGGCACTGTGCCAGGACAACCGTATGCCGATTTTGGTCCTCAACATCGATGGCGAGGACACCGTCAAGCGCGCGCTTTCGGGTGAGCCCGTCGGCACGCTCGTCTATCAGGAGGATTAAGCATGGCAGAGAACATCACCGCCCACATGGACAAGTCGCTCGAGTCCCTCAAGCATAACTTCTCCAAGGTCCGTACCGGCCGCGCCAATGCCAACATTCTGTCCGACATCACCGTCGATTATTACGGTGTTCCCACGCCGGTCACGCAGGTTGCCGCCGTCAAGACCCCCGAGGCCCACATGCTGCTCATCGAGCCGTGGGACAAGGCACTCATCAACGCTATCGTCAAGGCCATCGGCGCTTCCGATCTGGGTATTACCCCCAACTCCGATGGCACCGTGGTTCGTCTGCCGTTCCCGGCTCCCACCGAGGAGCGCCGTCGCGAGCTCGTCAAGGAGTGCCGCGAGTACGCTGAGCAGGCCAAGGTGTCTATCCGTAACATCCGTCGCGACTTCAACAACAAGCTCGAGCGCGATGAGGAGCTCACCGAGGACGATGTCCGTCGCGAGCAGGCTAAGGTCCAGAAGCACACCGATGAGTATGTCGCCAAGGTCGAGGAGCTTCTGAAGGAAAAAGAAGCCGAGGTCATGGAGATCTAAGGTGCAATACGACGAGCATAAACTGGCCGAGTACTTTGCCGACGCCCCTGCGGGCGTCGGTTTTTCCGACCTTGACCTCAATAACATTCCGCACCATATCTCGTGCATCATGGACGGCAACGGTCGTTGGGCCACGTCGCGCGGTCTTGCACGCACTGAGGGCCACAAGGCGGGTATCGTCTCGCTGCGCGAGATCATTACCGCCTGCGTGCGCCTGGGCGTCGACGTGCTTTCGGCCTATGCGTTTTCTACCGAAAACTGGAACCGCCCGCAGCATGAGGTCAACGTCTTGATGCACCTGTTTGCCAAGACGTTCATCGACGAGTTGCCGCTTCTGAAGCGCGAAAACGTGCGCGTTGTCTTTTTGGGTGATATTTCCGCGCTGCCCAAGAAGACCCGCGACGTTTTTGAACGCGGTCTTGCCGAGTGCGCCGATCACACCGGTATGACGCTGGCGCTTGCCGTCAACTACGGCGCGCGTGCCGAGATTACCCGCGCTGTCCGTCAGATCGCACTCGACGTTGCCGCCGGTAAGATCGATCCTGCCGCAATTGATGACGATATGGTGGCGTCGCACCTGTACACCGCCGGTCTTCCCGACCCCGAGCTCGTTATTCGTACCTCGGGCGAGCTGCGCCTTTCGAACTATCTGCTGTGGCAGGTCGCTTATGCCGAGTTTTATGTCACCGATACCTATTGGCCCGACTTTGATCGCTGGGGTCTTGTTGAGGCTATCTTGGCTTATCAGGGCCGCGACCGTAGGTTTGGTGGACTGAGTAAGACCGAGGAGGCTTAATCGTGTCTGATCGTCCCAAGGCAACTGCTCCCAAGGCGCCTGCCTCTTCGACACCTGTGCGCAGGGCCGCTGCTTCCAAGGCACGTGCTGCGAAGGGCGGCAGCGGCTCATGGCTGGATGGTTTTTTCACCCGTGCTGCTGCCGGTATCGTCTATGCCGTCGTCTTTATCCTGTGTCTGGTTTTGGGTATCGTGCCTACGGCTATCTTTGTGTCCGTCATGAGCGGCTTGTGCTGCTATGAGTTCTTTCGCATGACGAAACTCGATGGCAAAGTGGCCAACGAGCGCCTGGGTATCGCTGCCGCCGTGCTCTTTCCGCTCTCGGCACTGGGTGACTCGCTGCTGTTGAATGCCCTGCTTTTTGCTCTGATGCTTGCGGTGGGCATTTGGTATGTCTGGTCGCCGCGTACCCGCATATCCGATGTAGCCGTAACGCTCATGGGTCCCATCTACACCGGTTTTATGCTGTCGGCCATCGTGCTGTTGCGCGATGCCGTGCCCGGTTTTGCCGGCGCCCTGCTTTCGGTGGGTGTTTGCGCGTCTCTCTGGGTCTCTGATTCGTTTGCCTATATCGTGGGTAGTCGTATCGGCAAGCACAAGATGGTCCCCAAGATCTCTCCCAAAAAGAGCTGGGAAGGCTTTTTCGGCGGCATCTTGGGCTCGGTGCTCATCTGGCTCATTTTGTGGGCGACGCATTTCTATAAGCTGAGCTTACCCTATGCGCTGCTGTGCGGTTTGGTCGTGTCCATCCTGGGCGTTATTGGCGACCTCATCGAGTCGCGCATCAAGCGTGGCGTGGGCGTCAAGGATTCCGGCAATCTTATCCCGGGCCATGGCGGCATGCTCGACCGTAGCGACTCGCTTATCTTTGGCTGCATTACCGCGCAGCTGCTTTTGATGATCGGAGGCGTGCTGTAATGTCATTCCAGACGTCGTATGGCCCCGATGGGCGCCTTCGCGTTGCCATTCTGGGCTGTACGGGTTCTATCGGCACGCAGGCACTCGATGTGTGCCGTCAGCATGCCGATCGACTGCAGGTGACGGCGCTGTCCGTCAATTCCAGCACCTCGGAGCTCGTTGCCGCCGCCCGCGAGTTCTCGGTTCCGGCCGTTGCCGTCGCCGACGCCGCCCACGGTGCGGACGTCGTGCTGCAGGAACTTCCCGAGGGCACGGAGCTCGGTGTTGGTGCGCAGGCGGTTTGTGAGCTCGCGCGCCGCGACGATGTCGACTGCGTGCTCGTCGCTATTGTGGGTGCTGCCGGGCTCGAAGCGAGCCATGCGGCCCTGACCTCGAACAAGCGTCTTGCACTTGCTAACAAGGAGTCCCTCGTTGTCGGTGGCGACCTGCTGATGCCGCTGGCACAGCCTGGCCAGCTCATTCCGGTCGACTCCGAGCACTCCGCCATCTACCAGTGCTATCTGGGGGAGAATCCGCGCGAGGCCCACTGCATTTGGCTCACCTGCTCGGGCGGTCCGTTCTTTGGCCGTACGCGCGATGAGCTCGATCGCGTAACACGCGCCGATGCGTTGGCACATCCCACGTGGGCCATGGGCGCTAAGATCACGATTGACTCCGCCACCCTCATGAACAAGGGCCTGGAGCGTATCGAGGCAATGCACCTGTTCGGTTGCGACCTCGACTTTATCAACGTGGTCGTGCAGCGCCAGTCCAAGATCCACTCAATGGTCGAGTATGCGGATGGCTCCGTGATGGCACACCTTGGCGCCTCCGATATGCGCATTCCCATTCAGTTTGCCTTCTCGTATCCCGAGCGTTGGGACACTCCGGCGCCTCGTCTGGATTTTCGAGAGCTGGGGCAGCTCACCTTTGATGCCGCCGATATGGACACGTTCCGCTGCCTGGCGCTGGCCGAGCGTGCCGGCAAGACGGGTGGCACCATGCCGTGCGTGCTTAATGCGGCCAACGAGGTCGCGGTCGATGCGTTCCTACACGACGGCTGCAGCTTTACCGATATCGACCGCGTTGTGGAATCCTGCATGGATGCGCATGACACGCAGGCGGTTACCTCGTTTGAGCAGCTTCGCGACATCGATGCCTGGGCGCGCGAAAAGGCCGCGCTGGTGCTCGCCGCAACCCATTCCTAACCATAAGGATTGCTTTTTCGTTTTATGGATACTGTTCTGAGCGTTCTCTCATCGGTCTTTTGGGGCCTTCTGATGCTTTCCGTCCTCGTGTTTTTGCACGAGGGCGGCCACTTTTTGGCCGCGCGTGCCTGCGGCGTCCGTGTGACCGAGTTCTTTTTGGGCCTGCCGTGCCGTTTTGACATCCATCATACGTCGCGTCGCATCGGTACCAAGTTTGGCGTGACACCGCTGCTGCTGGGTGGTTATGCTGCTATCTGCGGTATGGACCCGACCAATGTCTCGTGTGCCGACCGCGTGCTTGCGGCGATCTATCGTCATGGTCGCGTGACCGTGGTCGACCTTGCCGCTGAGCTCGAACTTCCCGAGGAGGACGTGCTCGAGGCCTGTGCCTTGCTGCTGGGGTGGGGTTCCATCGCTCCTTGGTACGAGGAGGGGGAGAAGCCCTCGCCGAGCTATTACCCCAACAAGTATCAGACGCTGCCGCGCGATGAGGCGGGCTACACCACCTTTGACGGGTGTCGGTTTGATCGCGAGCATGCGACTGCCGAGGGCGACGTATGGGAGCTGCCGTGCGATAAGGCCGAGTTCCTTGCGCAAGAGCGCTCGCACACCTATCTTGGCCAGGGTTTTCTCAAGCGCGCCTTTATGTTGCTCGCGGGCATTGTCGTCAATATCCTGACGGGCTTTTTGCTCCTTATGAGTATCTACTCTATCGCCGGCGTATCGGTGCCGGTCGATAGCAATGTGATCGGTCAGGTCGACGAGGGTTCCATTGCTGCCAAGGCGGGCATCGAGGCCGGCGACACGATTCTTAGTGTCGATGGCGTGTCGTGCTCTTCCTGGATGGACGTATACGATGCGATCGGAGCGGCCGCCGGCAAGGACGATATTGCCATTGAGTATCAGCGCGATGGCAAGCATCTTTCGACCTCGGTCGCGCTCAAGGAGGACGAGCGTTTGGGCGTTTATGCCTCTACGCAGGTGGTCCATTTGGATCCCATCATGTCGGCGCGCCTGTCATTCTCCTATGTCGTGCAGACAGCGGAGGGCGTGATGCGCCTGCTGCAACCGCAACATACGATGGAGGTTCTCGACCAGTCCTCCTCGATCGTGGGCATCAGCGTCATGTCCTCGCAGGCGGCAGCTGCCGGCCCCGTAACGTTCCTGTCGTTTGCCGCGCTCATTTCGTTCTCGCTTGGCTTTATGAACCTGCTGCCCATCCCACCACTCGATGGCGGCAAGCTAATCATCGAGATCATTCAAAAGATCGCGGGCCGCGAGCTGCCGCTCAAGGTTCAGACGATCGTGAGCTATGTGGGCATCGCGCTCTTTGCGCTGCTGTTTATCTATATGCTTCGTTCCGACATCCTTCGATTTATTCTGTAGGGGAGTGTTTGGATTGTCTTTATCCCATCCTTTGCCGCGCGAGCTGACGCGCCCCGTGCATGTGGGCGGCGTGCAGATCGGTGGCGGCGCGCCGGTGGTGGTCCAATCCATGACCTGCACCGATACCGCTGATGCCCAGGCAACGCTTGCGCAAGTGCGTGCTTTGGCGCAGGCTGGCTGCGATATCGTGCGCGTGAGCGTGCCCACCGAGGCCGCGCTTGAGGGTTTCCGCACCATCTGCGCCGAGTCTCCGGTTCCGATTGTCGCCGATATCCACTTTAACCATAAGCTCGCCATTGGTGCCGTTGAGGCCGGTGCTGCCAAGCTGCGCATCAATCCCGGTAATATCGGCGATTGGGCCAAGGTTGACGCGGTGATCGATGCTGCGGGTGCCGCGGGCTGCGCAATTCGTATCGGCGTCAATGCCGGTTCGCTTGAGCAGGATATCGCCGAGCGCGACGACCTCACGCAGCCCGAAAAGCTCGTGATGTCGAGCGAGCGTTTCGTCAAGCATTTTGAAGACCGCGGCTTTACGAACATTGTGCTTTCGGCTAAGGCCCATAGCGTGCAAACGACGCTCGATACCTATCGAGCCCTATCGCGTGAGATTCCCCACGTTCCGCTTCACCTGGGCGTAACCGAGGCAGGTACCAAGCTACAGGGCACCATCAAGAGCTCGGTGGGCCTTGGTATCCTGCTGTCTGAGGGTATCGGTGACACCATGCGCGTCTCGCTCACGGCCGATCCGGTCGAGGAGCCGCCGGTCGCCTGGGGCATTTTGCAGTCTCTGGGCCTGCGTCGCCGTGGTCCCGAGATTGTCTCGTGCCCCACGTGCGCCCGCTGCCAGGTTAACCTGATTGCAATCGCCGAGGAAGTAACCGAGCGGCTTAAGAACTATGCCGCGCCGCTTTCGATTGCCGTCATGGGGTGTGCCGTTAATGGCCCCGGTGAGGCTTCTGATGCCGACCTGGGCGTTGCTTGCGGACGTGGTCAGGCCTTGCTCTTTTCGCATGGCCAGATCATTGGTAAAGTAGCTGAGGACCAAATTGTCGACGCGCTTATGGCCGAGGTCGACAAGCTTATTGAGGAGAAATAAATGACCCGAGCAATGTATATGTCTAAGCTCTATGCGCCGACGCTTAAAGAGGATCCGGCGGACGCTGAGCTCGCCAGTCACCGCCTGCTGCTCCGTGCCGGCATGATCCGCAAGGAGGCCGCCGGCCTGTATTCCTACCTGCCGCTTGCTTGGCGCTCGATCCGCAAGATCGAGAACATCGTGCGCGACGAGATGGACGCTGCCGGCGCCCAGGAGCTTATGATGCCTATTATGGTCGATGCCGAGCTGTGGCGTGAGTCCGGCCGCATCGATGCCTATGGCAAGGAGCTCGTGCGCTTTGACGACCGTCATGGTCGCGAGTTTGTGCTGGGCCCCACGCACGAGGAGACCGTCACGGCCCTGGTGCGCAACGAGCTGCGCTCCTATAAGCAGCTGCCCGTCAACCTGTACCACATTCAGGACAAGTTCCGCGATGAGTTCCGTCCCCGCTTTGGCCTGATGCGCGGCCGTGAGTTCATCATGAAGGATGCCTACAGCTTCTCTGCCACGCAGGAGAGCCTGCAGGAGGAGTACGACAAGATGAAGCAGGCCTACGCCAACATCTGCGAACGCTGCTACATCAAGGCTCTGCCCGTTGTCGCCGACTCCGGCGAGATCGGCGGCGATACCTCCGTCGAGTACATGGCTCTGGCCGATGCCGGCGAGGCTTCGCTCGTGTATTGCGACGATTGCGGCTTTGCTGCCGATGATGAGGCTGCAAGCACCAAGGTCGTTGTGACCGAGGGCCCCGGCGACGGCACGCTCACCAAGGTCGAGACTCCGGGCATGGGCACCATCGAGGCCGTCGCCAAGTTCTTCGGCTTCCCCGAGAACGGTACGCGCAAGTCGCTGGCGCTCATCGACGCCGAGGGCAAGCCGGTCGTGGCCATTGTCCCGGGCGACCACGAGCTCAATGACTGCAAGGCCGAGCATGTTTTTGGCAAGGGTTATCGCATGATGACCGACGAGGAGCTTCAAGCGAACGGCCTGCACAAGGGCTTTATCGGACCGGTCAACCTGCCCGAGGGCATTCGTCTGGTGTGCGATGAGAGTCTGCGTGAGTCCAAGCAGTGGGCCTGCGGTGCCAACGAGGTCGATTATCACTTTACCGGTGCCTGCCCCGAGCGCGACTTTACCGTCGACGAGTGGGCAGACCTGGTCACAGTCGTCGCCGGCGATCCCTGCCCTCACTGCGGCAAGCCGCTCTCTGCTGCTCGCGGCATCGAGGTTTCCCAGGTCTTCCAGTTGGGCACCAAGTACTCTGAGGCCATGGGGGCCACCTTTATGGACGAGGACGGCAAGGAGAAGCCGCTTATCATGGGTTGCTACGGCGTTGGTGTGTCCCGCTCGCTCGCTGCCGTCGTGGAGCAGCACAACGACGAGCACGGCATTGTCTGGCCGGTCTCCGTTGCCCCGTACGAGGTCGCGGTGATTCCGCTCGACCCCAAGAAGGAGGAGTGCGCTTCCGTCTGCGAGCAGATCGTTGATGGCCTGTGCGCCGAGGGTATCGAGGTTGTCGTCGACGATCGCGATGAGCGTCCCGGCTTTAAGTTTGCCGACAACGACCTTATGGGCTTCCCGTATCAGGTGGTACTCGGTAAGCGTGGCCTTAAGAACGGCACCGTCGAGATCAAGGACCGTGCCACGGGCGAGCGCGAGGATGTGGCGATCGACGAGGTTGTTGCCAAGGTCGCCGAGCTTGTGAAGGCGGCCCGTCGTTAATCGGCGATTTCGCTTGTAGTTCGATATACGGGACGGCCCCGCATTTCTCCAGATCGGGGAGATGCGGAGCCGTCCTTTTATCTTTCCGGCGTGCTCAATCGCCAAAAGGGAAACCCCACAGCCCATGCGAGCTGCGGGGTTTCCTTTGTGCCTCCGATGCGAAATAAATCGCTCAGATATTACTGATAATCGACGACGTCGATCCAGTTCTTCAGGAACTCATCGTTCACGTTGCGCTTACGAGCAAGCTCGGAAGCGGCGACGATGCTCGTCCACTGACGCACGACCTGCATGGGCATGTCGGCGCGGTCGCAGTAGAGCTCCAGATAGGCCTCGGCCTGGTCCTTGCTGTTGAGTGCAAAGAGCAGGTAGGTGGTGGCAACGTCGGCAGCAGGGGAGCCCTGGGTGGCATGTGCCCAGTCGCAGACGTACAGCTGGCCGTCGTCGCCGACGATGACGTTGGAGGGGTTGAAGTCGCCGTGACAGACCTTGAACTCCTTGGTCATGCCGTCCAGACGCTCCTGAAGGTTGTAGCGCGTGGTGGCATTGAGCTGATCAAGGCTGTCGATCATGCGGGCGAACTTGTCGCGCTGACGGTTAAGCAGCGGGGAGGTGTAGCCGTGGATCTCGATCTGGAGGTCGACGAACATCTCGAGGTACTCACCAAAGCGCTGGGGCTCGGCAGTCATCTTCTCGGCAAGGGTAGTGCCCGGAACCTTCTCGGTCACGAGCGCCCAGCCGTTGGCGTTCTCGAGCTGGGAAACCTCGAGAGCCTTGGGGCTGCGGATGCCGCACTCATTGATGCGGGCAAGATTCAAAGCCTCGTTGAACACGTCGGAGACGGGCTTGGTCTCGTTAAAGACCTTGACGATCTTGTCGCCCAGGTCGTAAACGACCTTGTTGCCACGGCGGACGAGCTCGGTCTTGGAATCGGGTAGCAGCATGGTTGCATCCTTTCAACGATGCGATAGAAGCGACGGCGGGGGTGTGTGAAACACCCGTGCACCCCCGCCGTTAAAAACCGTGCTAAAACTAGCAGACGGCGTAGTCCTGAGGCTCGCGGCCGTAGTAGGCGTCAAGGTAGAGCTCCTTGATCTCGCTCATCAGCGGGTAACGGGGGTTAGCGCCGGTGCACTGGTCGTTGAATGCCTGCTCGGTCATCTCGTCGAGGGTGTCGAGGAAGTACTTCTCGTCGACACCGTAATCGGCGATGGTCTTCTTGACGCCGATGAAGTCCTTGAGCTCCTCGAGCTTCGTAATGAAGTTCTCGAAGACCTCCTTGTCGTCCTTGCCCTCGATGCCGCAGTACTTGGCCATTTCGGCGTAGTTGTGCAGCGCGTTGGGGTAAGGATACTGGGAGAAGGTACCCATCTTGACGGGAGCCTCGGCGGCGTTGTAGCGCATGACGCGAGTCAGGATGACGGCGTTGGCGAGGCCGTGGGGCAGATGGTGGAAAGCGCCGAGCTTGTGGGCCATGGAGTGGTTGAGGCCCAGGAAGGCGTTACCGAATGCCATACCGGCCATGCAGGATGCGTTGTGCATCTCCTCGCGAGCGTGCGGATCCTTAGCACCGTTGGTGAAGGAGCTCGGGAGGTTCTCGAAGACGAGCTTTGCGGCGCGCTCGGAGAGGCCCTTGGTGTAATCGGAAGCCATGATGGAGACGTAGGACTCGATGGCGTGGGTCATGACGTCAATACCGGAAGCTGCGGTGAGGCCCTTCGGGGCGGTCATGCAGTTGTCAGCGTCGACGATTGCCATCTTCGGGAGCAGCGCGTAGTCGGCGAGCGGCCACTTGATGCCGGTCTCCTTGTCGGTGATGATGGCGAACGGCGTGCACTCGGAGCCAGTGCCCGAAGAGGTCGGGACGGCGACGAAGTAAGCCTTCTTGCCCATCTCGGGGAAGGTGAAGATACGCTTGCGGATGTCCATGAAGTCCATGGCCATGTCCTCGAAGTTCGCCTCGGGGTGCTCGTACATCATCCACATGATCTTGCCGGCATCCATTGCGGAACCGCCGCCGACGGCGATGATGACATCCGGCTCGAAGAGCGTCATCTGCTTGGCGCCGCGACGTGCGCACTGCAGGGAGGGATCGGGCTCAACGTCGTAGAAGCAGTCGTGAGCGATGCCCATCTCATCGAGCTTGGCCTCGATGGCACGCGTGTTGCCATTCTTGAAGAGGAACTGGTCGGTAACGATGAAGGCGCGCTTCTTGCCCATTACGGTGCCGAGCTCGTCGAGTGCGACGGGCGTGCAGCCCTTCTTGAAGTAGACCTTCTCGGGTGCGCGGAACCACAGCATGTTCTCGCGGCGCTCTGCCACGGTCTTGACGTTGATCAAGTGCTTCACCCCAACGTTCTCAGAGACGGAGTTGCCACCCCAGGAGCCGCAGCCCAGGGTTAGAGACGGCTTCATGCCGAAGTTGTAGAGGTCACCGATGCCGCCGTGCGAGGACGGGGTGTTGATGACGATGCGGCAGGCCTTCATGACGTGCTGGAACTTAGCGATCTTCTCGCTCTGTGCCGGGTGCACGTAGAGAGAGGCGGTGTGGCCCGGGCCACCTGCGAGGACGAGATGCTCTGCCTTGTCAACTGCCTCCTGGAAGTCCTTGGCGTGATACATAGCGAGGACCGGGGAGAGCTTCTCGTGGGAGAACTCTTCCTTCTCGGGATCGGTGGAGGTGACCTCGGCGATCAGAATCTTGGTCTTCTCGGGGACCTCGATGCCGGCGAGCTCGGCGATCTTGGCGGCAGCCATGCCGGGGATGCGGTGATCGAGAGCGCCGTTCTTGAACATGGCGGCACGCAGGGCCTCCATCTCGGCACCCTGCTTGACGAAGTAGCAGCCGCGACGCTGGAACTCAGCCTTGACATCCTTGTAGATGGAGTCGAGGACGGTGACGGACTGCTCGGAAGCGCAGATCATGCCGTTGTCGAACGTCTTAGAGTGGATGATGGAGTTGACGGCGAGCTTGATGTCCGCGGTATCGTCGATGATGACCGGGGTGTTGCCGGCGCCGACGCCGAGTGCGGGCTTACCGGAGGAGTAAGCAGCCTTGACCATGCCCGGGCCACCGGTTGCGAGAATGATGTCGACGTCGCGCATGACCATGTTGGTCAGCTCGATGGACGGCTTGTCGACCCAGCCGATGATGCCCTCAGGAGCACCGGCCTTGACAGCTGCGTCGAGAACGAGCTTGGCGGCGGCGATGGTGCACTTGGCGGCTGCCGGGTGCGGGGAGATGATGATGGCGTTACGGGTCTTCAGGCAGATGAGCGTCTTGAAGATGGCCGTGGAGGTCGGGTTGGTGGTCGGGATGACAGCGCCAACGATACCGATCGGCTCGGCGACCTTGGTGATGCCGTAAGCGTCGTCGCGCTCGATGACACCGCAGGTCTTGGTGTTCTTGTAAGCGTTGTAGATGTACTCAGCGGCGTAGTGGTTCTTGATGACCTTGTCCTCGAGAACGCCACGGCCGGTCTCCTCGATGGCGAGCTTGGCCAAAGGAATACGAGCCTTGTTGGCGGCCATAGCAGCCTCGTAGAAGATCTTGTCTACCTGCTCCTGAGTGTACTCAGCGAATTTAGCCTGGGCCTCACGCATAGATTTGAGTTTGGCCTCAAGCGCCTCCACGTTGTCCACGATGGCGGGAGTAGTGTTTTCCGGTGACTTTTTCACCATTTGTGTCTCCTTGCGATCGGAGATTTACCCTACAAGATGCATGATAGCAAGAAATAATTCGGTGAACGGGCAGATTCCCGTAAAAGACAAACTAAAACGCTTCAATCAAATGAACCGTTTCAACTAAATCTATCTGCCCTGCGCATCGCCCCGCTCATTGGGGACAGACTTACATGAGTGCTTTCACTCATTTGGGACAGACATCGATTTGCCATTTTGCCGTTCTGGGCCTGTTATTGCCGCTCATTGGATATAAGTAGGTTACAGGCTCAGCATTTCGCGTTGCGTCTCTCCTTTTAGGTGTTGCCTGTACAGTTTTGAAAGGAGAGGCTATGCCCCGATGTGCCCGCGCCGTTTCTCTCACCGGCTATTACCACGTCTATGACCGTGGCAATTCTAAACAGATAATTTTTGAAGATGACTCCGACCGCTATCGGTTCTTATCTGATATCTCGGACAGATTCGCTCGCCATGAAGTGGCGGTGTTGGCTTGGTGCCTTATGGACAATCACTTCCATTTGATGGTTGATGATCCACTTGACAATCTTTCAAAGGCTATGCAGTGCGCATTGACGGCGTATGCTAAGTATTTCAATGGGAAAACGGGGAGAACGGGGCATCTGTTTGACAATCGTTATTCGCGGGTCGCGGTTGAGTCGGACACGCAGGCGGTGCAGCTGCTCGATTATATCCATCTCAATCCCGTGAGAGGTGCGCTCGACTCGCTCGAGTCGTACCGCTGGTCAAGCTTCAAGGCATATCAGCTGGGCTACGACCCCTTTGACATCTGTGACGCGGCCCCTATGCTCGATATTGTCGGAGGCTCCCGTTGCTATTGCGAGCATCTCAAGGAAGTTGCTGAGCGCATCTGGTCTGCGGAGATTTTTCCGCGCCGACGGATCCCCGATGAGGACGCTCTTTCCGTTGCGTGCGAAGTCCTGCCGAGCATAGATCCTGCGCTGCTCAAGGCCCTGCCACGCTCCGAACGCGATGCCTGTCTGCTGAGGCTCAGGCGGGCACATCTCACGGTCAAGCAAATTGCCCGTATCACCGGTATCGGCGCTACAAGCGTGACCAAGGCCACTGCAGGCTGGAAGGAGGCTGCGTGAAACAGGGGGCGAACCGCTGCCGGCACGCGTCATGTCTGTCCCAAATGCGTGAAAGCACTTATGTAAGACTGTCCCCAATGAGTGCAAAAAGGCGCCCTCCGTGGGGGAGGGCGCCTTTGGTAAGTTCTATATGAACGCGAGGTCTTTGACCCGGAGAGTCCGAGGTACTTGTTGGTAAGACCTTATTTAGGAGCGCGCAACCTTGCCGGACTTGAGGCAGGTGGAGCAAACGTTCATCTTGCGACGGTGACCGTCGACGACGACGTAGACGCGCTGGATGTTGGGGCGGAACTTACGGTTGGTGACGCGGTGAGAGTGGCTGATGGAGCGACCGGCAACGGGGTGCTTACCGCAAACTTCGCAAACTTTGGACATAACTGACCCTCCTTGGGCGACAAACGAACATGTCGCGTTAACAAACAAGCCTGAACTATAGCACAGAAGCAGCTCCCTGTGCGTAATCTACACAGAGATATTTCTCTTATGGCGATAGTGCCCACGCCACGGCCCTGGACGTAGATCCGATTTGCGTGCAGCAGAGGGGATTATGCCAGCTCGCAACAAGGTTTTCAAGCTCGTCCCACAAATATATATAGGTTTATTGAGCGTTGGGCTCCGTTTACGGATTGCTTCGTATTTATGCTCGCAATTGAACTCGAGGTTGGCTACACTATCCCTTGACCATTAAAGGGGTACGAGATACCCACATGGAATTACATAGCTGCCAAAGAGCAGCCCTTCCTGTGGGTGTCTGGTCCGCTTTGAGCGGTCGGGCATCTATTTTTTTGACTGTGTCAGCAGTCAAGACATGTGAGGAAGGAGATCGATGGGCACGACTTCCCCCAAGGCGGTCATCATGGACGAGACCGCCGTCAATCGAGCGATGACCCGCATCGCGCACGAGATTCTCGAGCGCAACGAGGGCTGTGAAGACCTCGCTCTGGTCGGCATCGTCACACGCGGCGACCTTCTGGCAAAGAAGCTCGCCGAGGAGATCAAGGAGATCGAGGGCGTCGAAGTTCCGCTCGGCAGCCTCGACATCAGCTTCTACCGTGATGACTATGCGACCAATTTCGCTCCCGCGATCCACGCCACCAACATTCCCTTTAGCGTCGACGGCAAGCGCGTCGTGCTGGTGGATGACATCCTGTACACGGGCCGTACCATTCGCGCCGCTCTGGACGCCGTCATGGATCTGGGCCGTCCGAGCCGCATTGAGCTGGCAGTTCTCGTTGACCGCGGCCACCGCGAGCTCCCCATCTCGCCGGACTTTGTCGGCAAGAACGTTCCCTCGTCGCACGAGGAGAACGTGCACCTATATATGAAGGAAGTCGACGGCCGTACCGCTGTCGAGATCAACGACGTCGCGCCGGGCTCCCACGTGGGCTCCGCGCCGCTGGGAGGTGAGTAGTACCGTGGCGTTCAACCATAAGCACCTGATTGACATTACCGAGTACTCCGAAGAGGACATCAAGCTCATCCTCGAGACCGCCAAGGCGTTCTCCGAGGTCAACGAGCGTGCGATCAAGAAGGTCCCCACGCTCAAGGGCAAGACCATCGTCAACATGTTCAACGAGCCCTCGACGCGTACCCGCAGCTCCTTCGAGCTTGCCGAGAAGCGTCTTTCGGCCGATAGCCTCAACTTTGGTGGCTCCTCGACCTCCACGGTCAAGGGCGAGAGCCTCGTCGACACCGTCGAGACCCTCAACGCCTATAAGATCGACTGCATCGTCGTGCGCGACAAGCACGCCGGCGCGCCCTACATCGTCACGCAGAACTCGCCCGCGAGCGTCATCTGCGCCGGCGACGGCAAGCACAACCACCCCACGCAGGCCCTGCTGGACCTGTACACCATCTGGCAGCACAAGGGTGACTTCCATGGTCTGAAGGTCGCCGTCGTCGGCGACATCTCCCACTCCCGCGTGTGCGGCTCGCTGATCCCCGCCCTTAAGATCATGGGCTGCGAGACCTACGCCGTCGCTCCCGGCACGCTGCTGCCGCCGGCGCCCGAGGTCCTGGGCTGCGACCACGTGACGAGCGACCTCGATTCCGTCCTGCCCGAGCTGGACGTCGTCTACATGCTGCGCGTGCAGCAGGAGCGCCTCGAGGGTGCCCCGTTCCCCACGATTCGTGAGTATCACAAGCTCTTCGGCCTGACCAAGGACCGCGAGAAGCTCATGAAGCCCGATGCGATCATCTGCCACCCGGGCCCCATCAACCGCGGCGTCGAGTTCGACTCCTACATGGCCGACCACCCGCAACGCTCCGTCATCCTGGAGCAGGTCTACGCCGGCATCTGCGTGCGTATGGCTATCCTGTATCTGCTGCTTGGAGGTGCCGATAATGGCCTTGCTTCTTAAGAATGCCCACGTCGTCGATCCGTCTGTCGAGCTTGACGGTGTCGTCGACGTCCTGATTGACGGCGACAAGATCGCCGAGGTCGGCGAGAACCTCGCCGCCGAGGGAGCCGAGGTCCGCGACCTTTCCGGCAAGTATCTCGTCCCCGGCCTGGTGGATATGCACGTGCATCTGCGCGAGCCCGGCTACGAGGTCAAAGAGGACATCGAGAGCGGCACCCGCGCTGCTGCCAAGGGCGGCTTCACCGGCGTGTGCGCCATGCCCAACACCGATCCCGTCACCGATAACGGCACCGTCGTGGAGTTCGTCAAGTCCCGCGCTGCCGAGGTCGGCCACTGCCGCGTCTATCCGTCGGGCGCCATGACCCGCGGTCTTAAGGGCGAGGCCATGTCCGAGATGGGCGATATGGTCGCCCATGGCGTCGTCGCCTTCACCGACGACGGTCGCGGCGTGCAGGGCGCGGGCATGCTCCGTCGCTGCATGGACTACGGCAAGATGTTCGGCAAGGTCTTTATGAGCCATTGCCAGGACGAGGACCTGGTCGGTCACGGTCAGATCAACGAGGGCAAGGTCTCGACCCGTCTGGCCCTCGAGGGCTGGCCGGCTGCCGGCGAGGAGCTCCAGATCGCCCGCGATATCGAGATCGCCAAGCTGACCGGTGCCAAGCTGCACATCCAGCACATCTCCACCGCTCACGGCCTGGAGCTCGTGCGTGCCGGTAAGGCCGCCGGTGTCCAGGTTACCTGCGAGGCCACCCCGCACCACATGTTCCTGACCGAGAACGACTTGGACGAGACCTACAACACCTCGCTCAAGGTCAATCCGCCGCTGCGCACCGACGAGGACGCCGAGGCCATCCGTCAGGGCGTCATCGACGGTACCGTCGACGTTATCGTCACCGACCACGCTCCCCACACCCCGTGGGAGAAGGCCCGCGAGTTCGAGCTTGCGCCCTTTGGCATGATCGGCCTCGAGACCTCGCTGTCGCTTGTGCTCACCGAGCTGGTCAACACGGGCAAGATGAGCATGGCTCGCATGGTCGAGCTCATGGCCATCAAGCCGCGTGAGATTCTGGGCCTCGACCAGGTTCAGGTCAAGGCGGGCTCCGTTGCCGACCTGACCGTGTTCGACGCGTCCGCCACCTGGACGGTTGGCGAGGACGGTTACGAGTCGCGCGCCGAGAACTCCGGTTTTGCCGGCCGCACGCTCACCGGTCGTGCCACCGATGTGTTTGTCGGCGGTAAGCAGACGCTTGCCGACGGCTGCATCTGCTAGCATAGCCTTATCGCTTTTGTGCGCGGCGCCCTTGCGGTGCCGCGCTTTCTATTCGTTTGGACCATGCAACCGCATGGGGGATTGGAGCGTCTATGCCCACACCTTCCACTGCACGCATGCACGACTTCGAGGTCGTCTCGAACCGGGAGATTGCCGACGGCATCTTCTCGCTCGTCATCTCGGCCCCCAAGCTTGCAAGTGCGCTCAAGCCCGGTCAGTTTGTGAACATCGCCGTACCCGGCGATGCGTCCTCGCTGCTTCGCGTGCCCCTGAGCTACCACCGCGCCGACGCCGAGGCCGGCACCGTCGAGCTGTGGTATGCCGTCGTGGGCGACGATACCCGTCGTTTGTCCCAGATGGGCCCTGGCTCCACCTCTAACCTGTTGGGCCCCGGCGGCCGTGGCTGGATGGTACCCGAGGGCACCAGGAAGGCGCTGCTCGTGGCGGGCGGCATCGGTGTTCCGCCCGTGCTGTGCCTTGCCGACAAGCTTGCCGAGCAGGGTGTGGCCGTCGACGTGTGCCTGGGCTTTGGCACCGCGTCCAAGGCCGTGGGCATCGATGAGTTCCGCGCCCTGTGCGACACGGTCAACGTTTGCACCGACGACGGTTCGCTCGGCACGCACGGTTTTTGCACCGATCCTGCCGCCGAGCTGCTCGGCGAGGGCGGCTACGGCTACGTCGCCAGCTGCGGTCCCGCCGTCATGATGAAGAAAGTCGCCGCCGCTGCCGCTGAGGCCGGTGCGTACTGCGAGGTGTCGCTTGAGCGCATGATGAGCTGTGGCTTTGGCGCCTGCAACACCTGCAATGTCGAGACGGTCGACGGTATGAAGGGTGCTTGCATGTGCGGCCCCGTGTTCGATGCTTCCAAGGTGGTGGTCTTCTAGTGGGTACCGTGAACATGGCCGTCGATTTCGGCGGCGTCAAGATGCAGAACCCCATCAACACCGCAGCCGGTACCTTTGGCTACGGTTGGCAGTTCCAGAACTTCTTTGATGTTTCCCAGCTGGGCGCCATCACCACCAAGGGTTGCGCAGCCGAGCCCTGGCCCGGCAACCCCGCGCCCCGCATGGCCGAGATCCCCGGCGGTATGATCAACTCCGTGGGCCTTCAGAACCCCGGCGTGGCCGCCTTTGCTCGCGAGTCCGGTCCGTGGCTCCAACAGCTGTCCAAGGACGGCTGCCAGGTCATCTGTCAGGTTGCCGGCCACTCCGTTGACGAGTTTGTCCGCGCGCTCGAGATGTATGTCGAGCTGTGCCCCTGGGCTGCCGGCTACGAGATCAACGTCAGCTGCCCCAATATTGCCGCCGGCGGTGCCGCCATGGGCTCCTCGCCCGAGGGCGCCTCTGCCGTTATGGCTGCCTGCCGTAAGGTGACCGATAAGCCGCTGTTCGTAAAGATGGCTCCGGTTAACGTTGCCGAGATTGCCAAGGCTCTCGAGGCCGCCGGCGCCGACGGCCTTTCGGTCATTAACTCCATCCAGGGCATGGCCATCGACGTCCATACCCGCAAGTCCCGTGTGGCCAAGCCCAAGGGCGGCCTTTCGGGCCCGCTGTGCCACCACATCGCCGTTCGCATGGTCTGGGAGGTCGCTCAGGCCGTCGATATCCCCATCAACGGTGTCGGCGGTGTCATGACGGGCGAAGATGCGGCCGAGTTTATCCTGGCTGGCGCCACCTGCGTGTCGGTCGGCATGGCCAACTTCGTCGATCCGTGCGCTTCGCTCAAGATCGCGCACGAGCTCGAGGCCTGGGCGGAGTCCCAGGGCGTGAAGGACATCAACGAACTGGTAGGTGCTTTCGAATGCTAGAGACCGATGCCCGCGACCGCGTTATCGTCGCTCTCGACTGCGATCGTGAGCGTGCGCTCGAGCTTGCCCACGAGCTTTCTGGCCATGCCGCCTGGCTCAAGGTTGGCATGACGCTCTATTACGCCGAGGGTCCTGAGATCGTCAAGACGTTCAAGGACCTGGGCTTTAAGGTCTTCCTTGACCTCAAGTTCCATGATATTCCGCATCAGGTTCGCGGTGCCGCCCGCTCGGCTTCACTTGCCGGTGCCGACCTGCTTTCGGTTCACGGCTTGGGTTCGGGCGCCATGCTCGCTGCCTGCCGCGAGGGTGCCGAGGAGGCGCGCGAGGACCGCGCCAAGCTCGTCGCCATCACCGTGCTCACGAGCATGAATCAGGATGCCTTGAGCGAGATCGGCGTCGAGTCGCCCGTGGCCGAGGAGGCCGCCCGCCTGGCAAAGCTCGCTCAGGCCAACGGCATCGATGGCATCGTGTGCTCGCCGATGGAGGCTCACGACATGCGTGAGCTGCTGGGTCCTGATGCCCTGATCGTGACTCCGGGTGTGCGTCCGGTGGGTGCCGCCCTTGGTGACCAGTCCCGCGTGGCGACGCCTTCTCAGGCTATCGAGCGTGGCGCAAGCCACATTGTGGTGGGCCGTCCCATCACCGGTGCCGACGATCCGGTTGCCGCCTTTGACGCCATCGTCGCCGAGCTGGTCGAAAACGTCGCGTAAAAGATTCCCCTAAGTCACCACTTTTGGGTCTCATTAGCACAAAATAGCCCCTGTGCCTGCGTAAACTTTCCCATCCTTTGTGTGGAATCGCAGGCCAGGGGCTTAACTTTGGGCGCAGTATATTGCACTTTTTGCGGGTATCGTCTAACCTATGGAGCCGCGATTGGGCATTTTGTACGTTCTACGTGCTAAAATGCCAATTATTGAATCAGATATAACCCAACTATTTGGAGGTACGAATGGCACTCCCTCAGCTTACCGATGAGCAGCGTAAGCAGGCTCTTGAGAAGGCTGCTGCCGCACGTCACGCCCGCGCTGAGCTTCGCGAGCAGATCAAGAAGGGCGAGAAGTCCCTCGAGTCCGTGCTCAACTCCGATGACCCCATCGCTTCCCGCATGAAGGTTTCCACCCTCATCGAGTCTCTCCCTGGTTATGGCAAGGCCAAGGCCGCCAAGATCATGGAGGAGCTCGGTATCTCCGCTACCCGTCGCGTCCAGGGCCTCGGCGTCCGTCAGCGCGAGCAGCTCCTCGAGCAGCTGACCAAATAAGTGAGCGCTCAGGATTCCAAGCTCTTTGTGATTTCTGGACCGTCAGGCGCAGGGAAGGGTACGCTCGTCACTCGTGTGCGCGAGCGCCGCTCGAACCTGGGCCTGACGGTTTCGGCTACCACGCGAGCACCACGCAAAGGTGAGGTCGACGGCGTCAACTACTTTTTTCTGACGCGCGAGGAGTTCGACCGCCGCGTGGCAAACGGCGAGTTTGTTGAGTGGGCCGAGGTCCACGGTAACTGCTACGGCACGTTGGTGAGCGAGGTCACATCCAAGCTCGCCTCGGGCGCTTCTCTGATTTTGGAGATCGATGTCCAGGGCGCCCTGCAGGTGAAGGAGCGTTTCCCCGAGGCCGTGCTGATCTTTATCAAGCCGCCTTCGCTTGAGGTGCTCCGCGAGCGTCTAGTCGGTCGCGGTACCGAGACGCCCGAGACGATTGAGCTGCGTATGGCAAACGCCGCCGATGAGCTTGCCCTTGCCGACCGCTACGACGACGTCGTGGTAAATGACGATCTCGACCGCGCGACCGATGAGCTCGTTCGCGTTCTCGATATGCATGAAAGGATCTGAGGTCCGTGTCCGTTGTAAAGCCTTGCATTGACGATCTTCTGGAGAAGACCGATCACAACCGCTTCCTGCTCGCTTCGCTTGCCTCCAAGCGCGCCTGCGACATCAATAGCATGCTGCGTGGCCAGCACAACCGCGTGCTTGCCGTCCAGGATGTCGATGACATCACCATCGGGCTTTCCGGTGCCGACACCATCTCGATGGCTATGGACGAGATTGTCGACGGCGACATCTCTTACGACGAGGCCCGTTACGAGAAGGCGCTCGGCCACAAGGTTGCTGAAGCCTAAATGGCGGCTCGCGTCTGCCTGGTCCACTATCACGAGGTTGGACTGAAGGGTAAGAACCGCGCACATTTTGAGCATATCCTCATGGATAACATCAAGGCGGCCTTGGCCGCCTTTTCCGTGAATGCCGTGTCTCGAATTTCCGGTTATATCCTCGTGACCTTTAACGAGCATCAGGCCGACGAGGCGGCGCGTGTCATTCGCACTGTTCCCGGCGTTGCTCGTGTGTCTTTGGCGTATCACACCAACCGCGACCCGCAGGAGTACTGCGCCGCTGCCGTGAAGGCGCTGCGCGAGTTTGGTTCCTTCGATTCGTTTAAGGTGCACGCCAAGCGCTCCAATACCGATTATGAGCTCACCTCGATTGACATCAATCGTCAGGTGGGCGAGGTGCTGTGCGAGGCCTTCCCCGATAAAAAGGTTCAAATGCACGACCCCGATGCGATGGTGCACGTACTGGTGGTCCAGGGTAGCGTTTATGTGTACGCGCGCTCCGAGCGCGGCGTGGGCGGTCTGCCGGTGGGTTCTGCCGGCAAGGTCGTAACGCTGCTGTCGTCGGGTATTGATTCTCCGGTGGCAACCTGGATGCTCGCGCGTCGCGGCGCGGTGTGCGTGCCGGTACATTTCTCAGGTCGTCCGCAGACGCCCGACACGAGCGAGTATTTGGTGCAGGACATCATTCGTTCGCTTGAGCCGGGTGTCCAGATCGGCCGCCTGTACGTGGTGCCGTTTGGCGACTGCCAGCGTGAGATTTCGGTCACCTGTCCCAGCAACCTGCGCGTGATCATGTATCGCCGCATTATGTATTCGGTTGCCGAGTGCATTGCACACATCGAGGGCGCCAAGGCCATCGTGACGGGCGAATCGCTTGGACAGGTTGCCTCCCAAACGCTTGAGAATATCATGGCCGTTAACGAGGCCGTGAAGATTCCCGTGTTCCGTCCGCTCATCGGTTCGGACAAGCAGGAGATTATCGCGCGCGCCGAGGAGATTGGTACGTTCGATATCTCGACTGAGGCCGCTCCCGACTGCTGCACGTTGTTTATGCCGCGTCGTCCCGAGACGCACGCTAAACTCGATGCCGTGCATGAGGCCTGGGAGTTGTTCGATCACGAGGAGATGATCGAGCGCCTACTCAAGCAGACCGAGTACATCGACTTCGAAAGCAACACGTATAAGGCCCCTAAGACCTTAAAACGCAAACATTCGGAGCTTGCTCCGCGTGAGATTTACCAAGATCACGAGTAAATTTGTGCATAGACCGACGATGCTCTTGCATCGTCGGTCTTTTGCTATCTGGGCATTTTGCGGCTAAGTGTTCATTTGCTGACGTGTGCCTGAATAAATGGGCAGATTTGTGCAAGGTTTTGGTCAGCTTTTGGTTTGACCGCGAAAACCGGTTTTGAAGCATGGCTGTTGCAGGGCTCTTTTCCTGACACGATGTTGTTGGGAGGTTTTGCTATGGCGCAGCGCGAACAACACGAACGGGTCAAAAAGATGGACCGCTGGGCAGGCAAGCTGCTCGGTCATAAGGCTGTGGTGGTGGCGATGCTGGGCGTCATTGCGATGGCGAGCGGCTTGGCGATGGCGAACCTTGGCGTCGGTGCCGGCGGTGTGTCGTTTGAGCGCACTGATGGTACGGGCTCGTTAGTGGAGCCGGGATCCGGCGATGCTTCGAGCGGAAAGACATCCGAAGGCTCTTCGACTAAGGCTTCTGCCGCGGCAGAGGTCTATGTCGATGTCGATGGCGCCGTTGTGTCGCCCGGTGTATACAGGCTCAAAGACGGGGCACGGGTATCCCAGGCGATCGATGCCGCCGGCGGGCTGGCGCCCGAGGCTGACGTTACGGGGCTTAATCGGGCATCTAAGGTCACTGATGGACAAAAAATCCATGTTCCAACGGTAGGGGAGCAGCAGGCGTCCATTGCGGAAGTCGGTGTTGATGGTGGGGCTTCCACATCATCGGGCGTGAGTGGCGCAACAGGCCTAGTAAACATCAATACGGCAAGCGCGGCAGAGCTGCAGACGCTCTCGGGCATCGGTCCCTCCATGGCCCAGTCGATTATCGATGAACGGACAAAGAACGGTGCTTTTGCCTCGGTTGACGATCTGATGCGTGTGTCGGGAATCGGCGAGAAGAAGCTTGCCAAAATCAAAGATTGCATCTGCGTATGAGTGCGACCGAGCGCGAGCGTGTGATGCCTCCGCGGCCCCTGCTTCCGTGGACGATGGCCTTGTGTGCCGGCATGTGCATGAGCTGCGCCTTGGTGCTCAACGTGGCCGCTGATGCGCTGCTGAGGGAGCGGGCGCCGGCGGTCGGGCTGCTATGGGTCATTCCCGTTGCGGCGGCGGTATTCGTTGTGCTGGCTCAATCTTGTGCGCGGCTTGCCCCTTGGAAGCGGTGGTTGTATGCCGCGTCCGTCGGTCTCGTGGCGGGAGCGGTCGTCTCGGCGTGGTGGGCTGTGGGTGCGCTCAGCGCCTCGAAGGCGCTCGACGGTCGAGCGGCAAGCGGCCTCGAGTTTATCGTGCAGGGCGATCCATCCATAAACGACGACGTGTATTCCTATACCTGCGAGGCACGCGCGGACGGTAAGAACTTGGCAACGGTTCGCCTATCGTGCGACCGCGAGCTCAAGGTCGGGGCGCACGTGCGTGTTATCGGTCGCGTTTCACGTTTTGAGAACGATGCGTATGGACGATCGCGCGTGCTCCGAGGCGAGGTGCGCAAGGTTAAAGTCGTTCGGATTGTGTC
This sequence comes from uncultured Collinsella sp., assembly GCA_958403395.1. Taxonomy (GTDB): domain Bacteria; phylum Actinomycetota; class Coriobacteriia; order Coriobacteriales; family Coriobacteriaceae; genus Collinsella. The sequence continues at coordinate 28,828 of CATXXF010000009.1, read as the reverse complement.
GGCCGATGAGGGCTCTCCGGGACCGCTGCTTCGGCTGCGAAATGGGCTGCTTGCGTCCATCGCGCCTGCGACCGACCCGGCGCGTGCACTCATAGCCGGTGTCGTCTGCGGTCGTTCGGCCGAACTGCGCGCCCAGCCGGCGGGCGACTGGTTTTCGGTGACGGGAACGGCGCATCTTATAGCCGTCTCCGGCAGCCATTTGGCTATCGTGGGATTTGTAATCGAGGGTGTATTGCAAAAGACTCGCTGCTCACGTGGTGTTCAGCGGGCGATATTGGCGATGGCGCTTGTGGGCTACACTGCCTTTACGGGCGCGTCTCCCTCGGCCGTGCGCGCGTGCTGCATGGTGTTCGCGACGCTTGTCGTAAACGGCGCGGGGCGTCGCCGGCACGGCGCATCGGCACTCTTCGTAACCATGTCCATCTTTGTGCTACTGCGGCCGACGGTGCTGTTCGAGATGGGCTTTCAGCTTTCATGTGCCAGCGTCTTAGCCATTCTGTGCTTTTGTCCCTATGCGACCTACGCTTTGGGTGAGCTGGGTGTGCCATCGGGCGTTGCCAACATACTTTCCGTCACGCTGTGCTCGCAACTGGCAACACTTCCCATTACCATTCCTGCCTTCGGTACGTTCTCGCTCATTGCTCCGCTGGCAAATGCAGTCATCGGTCCGGGGGTGAGCGTACTGCTCGTTGTGTCGATCGTGCTGGTTCCCTTTTCGCTCGTGGAACCGTTGCGGATTTGGGCGCTCGTTGTGCCCATGGTTGCCGCCCGTTGCGCACTGTTCTTCGAGCAGCTGTTTGCCGCCGTGCCTGGTGCATCTGTGAGTGTGCCGCCCGATAGCATGTGGATTTACCTAGTGCCGTGTTTGCTGGCGGTTCTGTTGGTCTGGTGGCCGCGTCCCCGTGCACGTCCTATGGCAGTGGGGCTTTCATGCCTGGTGCTCTTGGCTGCGATTCCGTACGTCTACTGGGATCGATTCGCTCCGCCTTCGGTGACGGTGCTCGATGTGGGCCAGGCGGATGCGATTCTTATCCGCCAGGGCGACGCATTAGCACTCGTCGACTGCGGGCTCGATGAGCGCGTGGTAGCGGCGTTGGTTCGCAATAACGTGCACCATATCGATGCCGTCTTTGTGACGCATTGGGATGAGGATCACTGGGGTGGTCTACCTGCCGTGCTCGAACAGTTTTCGGTCGGAACGATTGCCGTGGCGGCGGATGCGTTGGAGGATGCTCCTGCCGAGGTATTGAATCGACCTGGCGTTGAGTATCGGCAGGTGCGCCGTGGGGATACGGTCGACATCGGCTCATTTTGTGCCCGCGTGATGTGGCCGTTCGAGTCCGTAGATGGCGAGGGAAATGAGGACTCGCTTGTCCTGCTACTCTCTTATGTTCAGGAAGGCAAGAGCCTGCGTATGCTCCTCACTGGTGATGCCGAGCTCGACCAAGAACGGGAATTCGTGCAGGAGGTGGGGGATATCGATGTCCTTAAACTTGGGCATCACGGCTCCAAGGTTTCAGTCGATGGTGAGTTGCTGGACGTCCTGAGACCCGAGCTTTCCCTCGCGAGCGCCGGCAAGGGGAATCGATACGGTCATCCGTCGGATGCCTGCATCGATGCCGTTCAGGAAGCGGGCGGTGCGTTCGCATGCACCATCGAACACGGTGATATCACCATCAGCCCGACCGCAAAGGGCTTTGCGATGCGATGCCAGCGACCGTGACGACGTCGTTGGCGTGTGGTGGGCCCCTGGGCTAGAATGGCACGGAACGAATACGAAGGCCTGCGGGAGGGGAGCGTAATGTCCGAAACCGGTCTGCTGCCGGCATATCTGATCGTCGGTACCGACGGCGTCAAGCGCGATCACGCCGTCTCGCGTATGAAGGCGCGTCTGGAAAAGTCGGGAATGGTCGAGTTCAACCTCGACGAGCGCGACATGACCAAGGACCCCGATATCGAGTCCATTATCGGATCGCTTAACACCTTTCCGATGGGCAGCGAGTTTCGCCTGGTAATCCTTGATGGCTGCTCAAAGCTCGCCAAGGCGGTCTCGGAGCCGCTCGTTGAGTATCTGGCGAGTCCCAGCCCCACAACGGTCTGCCTCATCATCGCCGACTCGCTTGCCAAGAACACGCGCCTGTATAAGGCGATCGCCAAAATCGACAAGAAGGCCGTGATCGATTGCTCCGGCACCAAGCGCTGGGAGCTGCCGCGTCGCGTGCAGCAGATGGCGACGCAGCGCGGCAAGTCGATCTCGACGGCGGCCGCCGAGGAGCTCGTCTCGCGTTCGGGTGAAAACACTCGCATGCTCGATAACGACTTGGTTAAGCTTGCCCAGATGGTCGAGGCGCCCCAAATTGAGCTTGCCGATGTGGAGCGCTGGATTGTACGTACGGCCGAGGTCCAGCCCTGGGACTTTCTCAATGCGGTCTCGGCCCGTGACATGCGACGCTCGCTTGAGCTTTTCAATCTATTGCCCGCCAAGAGCTACGTGTGGACTTACACGTTGCTGTGCGGCCGCATCCGCGAGCTTATCGTCGCCAAGGCGCTCGATGCGCGCGGACAGGGTCGTGAGCTGGCCGCAACGCTCAAGCTCCAGTCCTGGCAGGTCAAGAATCACCTGACCTGGGCACGTCGCTTTTCGACGGCAGAGCTCGTCGCAGCGCTCGAGGGGGCGGTCGATGTAGAACTCGCGCTCAAGGGTTCGGCCGATTCTCGGACTGCGCTTTTGCTCTGGATTACGAACATCTTGAGAAAATCGTGATGATACCTGCCTATTTGACAAATTCGTTCTATCCCTTTGAGGGGGAGCGTGCTATAGTAAGCGCTTGCATGACCTCACCGTGTCTCAGAGGTGTCATACATTTTTTGCAAGGAACTCGAAAGGAACTCCAGAAGTGGCAAACATCAAGTCTCAGAAGAAGCGTATCCGCACCAATGAGGCAGCTCGCATGCGTAACAAGGCTGTCAAGTCCGAGCTCAAGACGCTGACCAAGCACGTCCAGTCCGCCGTCGCCGAGGGCGACGCCGAGAAGGCCCAGGCTGCCCTCAAGACCGTCACCAAGCGTCTCGACATGGCTGCCGCCAAGCATGTTATCCACAAGAACCAGGCTTCCAACCGCAAGTCCGGTCTTGCCAAGCTCGTGAACAGCATCAACGCCTAAGTTGTAAATTTCACACCACACAGATTACGCGCATAAATGGAGCCTGTTTTATGGAACAGGCTCCATTTTTTGTACCGCTCGGGTAAGATAGTCCGCATGAATACTTCAATTGACATTTCCCACATCCGCAACTTCTCAATCGTTGCGCACATCGACCATGGCAAGTCCACGATCAGCGATCGCATCCTCGAGCTCACCCATACCGTCGACGAACGCGACATGGAGTCGCAGCTGCTCGACACCATGGATATCGAGCGCGAGCGCGGCATCACGATCAAGTCCAATGCCGTTCGCGTGTCTTATGACGCCGACGATGGCGAGACGTATCAGTTCAATTTGATCGATACGCCGGGCCACGTGGACTTTACCTATGAGGTCTCGCGCTCGCTGGCAGCCTGTGAGGGCGCGGTGCTCGTTGTCGACGCCACGCAGGGCGTCGAGGCGCAGACCGTCTCTAACGCGACGCTCGCCATGAACGCCAATCTGGACATTGTGCCGGCCATCAACAAGATCGACCTGCCCTCGGCCCATCCCGATGAGGTTAAGACCGAGATCGAGGATGACCTGGCGATCCCTGCCGATGATGCCGTGTGTGTCTCGGGCAAGACCGGCGAGGGCATCCACGATCTGCTGGAGTCCATTGTCTTTCTGATCTCTCCGCCCAAGGGCGATGCGAACGCGCCGCTCAAGGCACTCATTCTGGATTCATACTTCGACGAGTATCGTGGCGTCGTCGCCACGGTGCGCATCTTTGACGGCTCCATCAAAAAGGGCGATACCTTGCGCATGATGCAGGCAAAGGGCGACTTTTTGGTCGATGGCGTGGGCGTCAAGCGTCCCGCCGAGACCCCGGTTGACGCGCTGACGGTCGGCGAGGTCGGATACGTGGTCACGGGCCTGAAGGACCCCGAGGCCGTTCGCGTGGGCGATACCCTCACGTGGGCGTCGAATCCCTGCCCCGAGCCGCTTCCCGGCTACCGCGAGGCCAAGCCCATGGTCTATACGGGCCTGTTCCCGATCGATAACAAGGATTACGAGAACCTGCGCGACGCACTCGATAAGCTTCACGTTAACGACCCGTCGCTGGTGTGGGAGCCCGAGACGTCCGTGGCGCTCGGTTTTGGCTTCCGCGTGGGCTTCTTGGGCCTGCTGCACATGGAGGTCGTTAAGGAGCGTCTCGAACGTGAGTTCAACCTGGACCTCATTGCCACGAGTCCTTCGGTCGACTATCACGTGTACAAGACCGATGGCGAGATGATCGATGTCCGCAGCCCGCAGGACCTGCCCGAGGCCACACGTATCGAGCGCATTGAGGAGCCGTACCTCAAGGCTAAGATCATCTGTCCGCCCGAGTATACGGGTGCCGTCATGCAGCTTGCCATCGAGCACCGCGGCATTACTACCGACATGATCCATCTCACGAGCAAGTCGGTTGAGATGCGCTTTGATATGCCGCTTGCCGAGCTCATCTTGGACTTCTTTGACCAGCTCAAGAGTCGCACCAAGGGGTATGCCTCGCTCGACTACGAGTTCAACGAGTACCGTCCCTCCGAGCTCGTTAAACTCGATATCCTGCTTTCGGGCGACGAGGTGGACGCGCTGTCGTTTATCGTCCACAAGGACAAGGCCTACGGTCTTGCCCGTGGCCTATGCGACAAGCTCAAGGAGATTATTCCGCGTCAGCTGTTCGAGGTGCCCATCCAGGGTGCTATCGGCAACAAGATCATCGCCCGCTCCACCGTCAAGGCGCGCCGCAAGGACGTTTTGGCCAAGTGCTATGGTGGCGATATCTCGCGTAAGCGCAAGCTGCTCGAAAAGCAGAAAGAGGGCAAAAAGCGCATGAAGGCCATCGGCTCGGTCGAGGTCCCGCAGGAGGCGTTTATGGCGATCCTCAAGGTGGACGAGTAAGTCCATGGCGCTTTCTGAATACAGTACGCGGCTGCTGGGTGCCTATGCCGAGCAGCCGTTCCTTATGGCTCCCATGGCCGGCGTGACCGATCCCGCCTATCGCATCATGTGCCGCCGCCGCGGTGCCAACCTTGCCTACAGCGAGATGGTAAGCGTGGCAGGCCTTGCCTATGCGAGCAATAAGACGTGGCGCCTGGTGCTGCCGGCCGACGAGGAGCAGCAAATTTGCGTGCAGCTCTTTGGCTCCAAACCCGATCAGTTTGCGAGCGCTGTCGCTGCCGTCGAGGAGCGTGTGGGCGATCGCCTGTCGCTCATCGATATCAACATGGCCTGCCCGGCTCGCAAGGTCGTTACCAAGGGCGAGGGCTCGGCGCTTATGCGCACGCCCGACCTGGCCGAGAAGATCGTCGAGGCAGCGGTGGGCGCGGCGCATGTGCCCGTGACCGTAAAGATCCGCAAGGGCTTTTATGCCGAGGACCGTAATGCCGCGACGTTTGCCCAGATGCTCGAAGGCGCCGGTGCCGCCGCAGTCGCCGTACATGGTCGTTGCGCCACGCAGCTCTACACGGGCCAGGCCGATTGGTCGGTCGTCGATGAGGTGGCCGACGCCGTCGAGATTCCCGTTATCGGTTCGGGCGATGTGTTCTCGGCCGAGGACGCTGCTGAGCATCTGCAAGGTTCGAGTGCCAGCGCGGTGTTTATCGCGCGCGGCATCTACGGCAATCCGTGGGTGTTCGGTGATGCTCGCGCCCTTGCGCTCGATGGCACGCCGGTGCCGGCGCGCAGCTCCGTCGAGCGCCTGGACGCCCTGCGTGAACACCTAACGCTGACGCATGAGCTCCTGCCGCTCATGTCGCGTGCACGCACGTACGCAAGCTGGTACTTAAAAGGCATGCCCCATGCCGCCGCTTGGCGTGCCCATGTGGTGCGCTGCTCCACGTATGAGGAGTTCATGGCGCTGGTCGATGAGATCGAGCACGATGTGGTGGCCTGCGAGGCTGCCCTTGCCGCCGGTGAATCGGTGCCCCCTCATCCGCTGGAGGCTTAAGGGTGGCCGTTACCGCGCTGTACGTGCATGTGCCGTTTTGCGCCCAAAAGTGCCGGTACTGCGACTTTGACTCGCGCAGTTTTGCTCCGTACGAACTGGCCGCTGCGCTCGATGCCTATTTTGAGCAGTTGTTCGCGCGCCTCGATGCTTTTGGCAAAGCTGGGGCCCTTAACCAGATCCGCACCGTCTATGTTGGCGGCGGTACGCCGTCGCTGGCGGGGGAGCGCTTGGTGGAGCTGGCGCGGCGTATTCGTGCGTCGTGCGCCCCCGTTGAGTTTACCTGCGAGGCTAATCCTGAGTCGCTGACCGCCGAGCTTGCCGCTGCACTTGTCAAGGTTGGTGTCACACGCGTCTCTCTGGGCGTGCAAACGCTCGATAACACCGAACTTACCGCCATCGGCCGTATTCACGATGCCGATCGGGCGCTCGCCGCTATCGCGATGGTCAAGAACGCTGGGCTTGACGTGTCGTGCGACCTTATGTGTGGACTTCCCGGGCAGACCGCAGTGAGTTGGAAGCGCACGCTCGATGGCGTGCTGGCGGCGGCTCCGCATCATGTGTCGGTTTACCCGCTCACGCTCGAGGAGGGGACGCCCCTCTATCGCATGGCGTGCCGCGACGAGTCGCTCGAGCCTGATGAGGATTTTCAAGCTTCGTGCATGGACGTGGCACGCGAGCTCCTGGGTGCCGCTGGCTATCACCCGTATGAGGTGGCGAGCTACGCGCTCGACGGCCATGAGTGCGCCCATAACATTGCTTATTGGACCGGCCGGGGCTATTTGGGCCTGGGTCGCTCTGCCGCCGGTATGCTCGACGCCGAGGATTTTGATCGCTTGGCCGGGCTGTTTCCCGGCGTGTCTGCTCGCGGCGATGCGTACCGCGTGCGACTGGTGCAACGTGACGATGCCGCGACGACGTTTGATTTCGAGTATCTGTCGCAGCGTGAGGCTGCGGCTGAAGACCTGATGCTCGCTTGTCGCATGACGCGCGGTATTGCATCCGACCTGTTGATTCGTGCGGCTTGCGTCATCCCAACGGGCGAGCTGGCAGCTGCCTGCGATCGCGCGCTCGAATTGGGTCTTGCCACTTGGGTGCCCGAGACGCTCGGGGTCCATGAGGGACCCCTCACTTCGGCAGATGTCGTCGCGGGCCGCGTTCGCGCTCGTCTGGCGCCGACACGCCTGGGCTGGCTCGATGGAAATGTTCTGTTCGAGCTGTTTTGGGATCTAGCTTAGGCCGCTCGGGTAGAATTACCGGAATATATACGCTGCTGTGAGCAGGAGGTTGCCGCGCATGGCGACGATGAACGAAAAAGATTACTACGAGATTCTGGGTGTCTCCAAGGACGCCACCTCGCGTGATATTCAAAAGGCCTTCCAGCAAAAGGCCCGCAAGCTCCATCCGGACGTCAACAAAGAGCCGGGTGCCGAGGAAAAGTTTAAAGAGGTTTCCGAGGCCTACGCCGTGCTTTCGGATGAGCAAAAACGTGCGCGCTACGACGCCATGCGTTCTGGCAATCCCTTCGCCGGTGCTCCTACGGCTTCGCCCTATGGCGGCGGCTACACCGGCAGCGCGGGCTATGGCAATCCCTTTGAGGGCGGTTTTCCCTTTGGTGGCGCCTGGGGCCAGCCGCGTCGCGGGCAGGCTGCCTACAATCCCGAGAACGGCGCCAACGTGGTCGTCGATATCAAACTCGACGCCAAGGAGGCCAAGGGCGGTGCCCGCAAGACCGTCCGCTACACGCGCTTCGATACCTGTAACAACTGCGGCGGTTCGGGCTCCGTTTCGTCTGAGCATGCCCATACCTGCCCAAGCTGCGGTGGCCGCGGCCACATCGACGTTGACCTGTCCTTCCTGTTTGGTGCGGGCACGTTCCAGTCGGTCTGCCCCGAGTGCGGCGGTTCCGGTAAGGTCGTGGCCGACCCCTGTCCTGATTGCGGCGGCAGCGGTCGTACTCGCGTAACCTCCGAGCAGACGATTGAGTTTCCTGCCGGCACGCACGATGGCGACGAGGTCCGCATTGGCGGCATGGGCCATGCTGGCACCAACGGTGCCGCGGGCGGCGATCTGGTCGGCCGCGCCCATGTTGAGGCCGAGCGCTTGGAAGGCAAAGCTCGTACCGGTTTTTACCTGATGGGCATCGTGGCGCCGTTTTTGGTACTCTCGGCCATCTCGGGCGTGTTCTCGGCCTTTGCCGTGATGTGCTTTATTCCGTTTACCATGGGCCTGTTCATGGTGCTTTCGGACGGTGTGCTTCATCGCAGTCTGCTGTGGTGGAAGCGCGGTGCGATGCAGTTTGCCAACGGTTTTGCCAACGGCTTCATGTTCGCGCTCGTGTCGGTTTGGTTCGCGAGCTGCTCGCAACGGGCCATGCTTTCGCCGTACCAAATGCAATAACATCAAACCCTCTGTTTGCGGCCGGCCCAGCTTGGGTATAGGACGCACTGTGACAATAATGAAAGTCGGAAGGATTAGGTCGTGTCGGAAAATAGGGATTACTACGAGGTGCTTGGCGTCGACAGGGATGCCGACGCGCGGACGATCAAGCGCGCGTTTCTAAAGAAGGCCCGTACCGTACACCCGGACGTTTCGGACGACCCCGAGGCCGAGGCCAAGTTCAAGGAGCTCAACGAGGCCTATTCCGTTCTTTCCGATGAGCAGAAGCGTGCTAACTACGACCGTTACGGCACCGCCGACGGCCCTGGTGGTTCGGGCTACGTCGATATCAACGATATCTTTGGTGGCATGGGCATGGACGACTTGTTCTCGTCGTTCTTTGGCGGCGGTGCCGGCGGTGGCGCCCGCAGCCGTCGTGAGCGTCGTCGCGGACGTGACATGGCCATCTCGCTTTCGGTGACGCTCGAGGAGGCGGCGCTCGGCTGCAAAAAGACGATCAGCTATGACCGCCTTGCTCCCTGCGAGGATTGCAACGGTACGGGCAAGGCTGACGGTGCGACCGAAAAACAGTGCAGCCGCTGCCACGGCACGGGCTATGTCACCACGGTCCAGCGCTCTTTTTTGGGCCAGGTCCAGTCCTCTTCGCCTTGCCCCGACTGCCACGGCGAGGGCACGGTCATCGATCATCCCTGCGAGACCTGTGACGGCCAGGGCCGCACGCCTTCGCACGAAAAGATCGACATCGATATTCCCGCCGGCGTTTCGACCGGTCGCCAGCTGCGTGTGAGCGGCTTTGGCGAGGCCGGCCTTCGCGGCGAGCCTTCGGGCGACCTGATTGTCAACGTGCGCGTTGCCGACCATGAGCGCTTTAAGCGCAACGGTGACGACCTGTACCTGGTGAGCGATATCTCGATTGCGCAGGCTGCGCTCGGCTGCGAGATCGAGGTCGAGGGCATTATGCCCGACGAGGTCGTTAAGGTGACGGTTCCCGCCGGCGCCCAGTACGGCGACACCGTAAGCGTCAATAATTACGGCATGCCGCGCATTGGCGGTGGCGGTTCGCGTGGCCGCCTGATCGTGCAACTGCGCGTGGTCGTTCCCACCAATCTTTCCAATAAGCAACGCGAACTGCTCCGTGCTTTTGCCGATGAGATGGGCGATGACGTCGCTTCTGGTAAGAAGTCGGTGACCGACCGTATCAAGAGTGCCCTCGACGATATCCTCGATTAAGGAGCCCGCGTGCTCGCACCCCATATTTCCGTCGTCAACCTCGGCTGCCGCGTCAACCGGGTTGAGTCTGACCGTATCACTGCCGATCTTATGCGTTTGGGCTTTGCTATTGTGGATCCCCAGGATGCCGATCTGATCGTCATTAACACCTGTGCCGTTACGGGCGAGGCCGAGGCCAAGACCCGTAAGGCCGTCCGTCATGCGCTGGCCTATCCGGGCGAGCCTTACGTGGTCGTAACCGGCTGCGTCGTCAACCTGCATCCCGAGGAGCTGCTGGAGCTTTCGGATCGCGTGATCGCCGAGCCGTCCAAGATCGATGTCGCCGAACGTGTCTGCGAGGTGTTGGGCGTTGAGTCCGATAGCGTTCCCGCCTGCAGCGATGGCGAGGTGGTCGATGCGCTCGGTCGCTCTCGCCTGGGCGTGAAGATTCAGGACGGCTGCAACCATCGCTGCACCTATTGCATTGTGTGGAAGGCACGCGGCCCCGAGCGCTCCGTGCCCGTCGAGTCCGTGCTCGAGCAAGTTCGCGAGGCCCAGGAGGCCGGCGTGCCCGAGGTGGTGCTGACCGGTGTGAACCTGGGTGCCTACGATGGCAAGAGCGCGACCGACGAGCACGTCGAAATCGATGAGCTGCTCGAGGCCATCATGGAGCGCACGTCTATTCCGCATGTGCGCATTTCCTCGGTCGAGCCCATGGATATCTCCGAGCGCCTGCTTAAGGTTATGGCGCGCTATCCGCAGCGTATCGCCCCGTTTTTGCACCTGCCCGTGCAGTCCGGCTGCACGGCGACCCTGCATCGCATGGGCCGTCCCTATAGCGCCGAGGCCTTTGAGGACACGGTGCGTATGATTCGTGCCATCTTGCCCCAGGCGTCCCTTTCGTGCGATGTCATCGTCGGTTTTCCCGGCGAGACGGACGAGGAGTTTGAGGAGTCGCTGGCGCTGTGCCGCCGCGTGGGCTTTTCGCGTATGCACGTGTTTCGCTACAGCAGGCGTCCCGGTACCCTTGCCGCCGACATGCCCGACCAGGTGCCGCCTGAGGTTATGGCCGAGCGCAGTCGTTGTATGCGAGCCGCGGCGCAGGAGCTTGCCATTGCCGACGCTCGTCGTCGCGTGGGCACGGTCGAGCGTGCCGTGCTCGAGTATGGTGACAACCTGACGCTCGGCTCGTTCCATCATGCCCGTCTTGACGATACCTGTGGACTTACAGCCCCGTGCCTGCTCGATGTTGCTATCATCGGAGTCGATGATTCCGGCTTGGTCCATGCACGCAGGGAGGTTCATGGAAGCCTCGAAGATTAGACTTACCGTTCCCGAGGGAATTGATCCCTCGCGCGTTTTGGGCGCCGGCGACGGCGTCCTTCGTGCGCTTGAGAGCTTGGTTCGCGCCCATGTGGTCGCCCGTGGCGATAGCATCTCCGTGAGCGGCGACCCGGACGAGGTCGAACTCGTGGCGCGCTTTTTCGAGCACGCTTTTCGCGAGGCGGCCGCCGGGCGCACGCTGTCTGCCGACGATGTCTCTCGCTGCCTGGCCGTCTTGCGCGACGGTGAGCACGAGGCTACGTCGCTTCGCGATGATGTGCTGCTTTCGTATCGCGGCCGCGTCATTCGCCCCAAGACGCTCGGGCAAAAGCGCTATGTAGATGCCGTCCGCTCGCATACCATCACGTTTGGCTTGGGTCCTGCCGGTACCGGTAAGACCTATCTGGCTATGGCGCTCGCCGTTGCCGCGCTCAAGCGTCACGAGGTGGGCCGTCTGATCTTGACGCGTCCGGTTGTCGAGGCGGGGGAGAATCTGGGCTTTTTGCCCGGCACCCTCGAGGAAAAGATCGATCCCTACATGCGTCCGCTTTACGACGCCCTTTTTGACATGATGGATCGCGAGCGCACCGATGAGCTTATGGAGCGCGGCGTGATCGAGATCGCCCCGCTTGCCTACATGCGCGGCCGCACGCTGAGTGATGCCTTCGTGGTGCTCGACGAGGCGCAAAATACCACGCCCGAGCAGATGAAGATGTTCCTGACGCGCCTTGGGTTCAACTCCAAGTTCGTGATTACCGGCGACCTGAGCCAGCGCGACCTGGTGGGTCGTCGTGGCGGCTTGGCGGATGTCGAGAAGATTTTGGGCCGTGTCGATGATGTCGCATTTTCGCACCTCGAGCGTGCCGACGTGGTGCGCCATGCCCTGGTGGGTCGTATCGTCGAGGCATACGATACTTATGATGATGTGCGTGAGAAGCGCGTACGTGACCGAAAGGAGTCCCGTTGAGTGTGTTGATCAGCAACGATGCCGAGCTCGATACGCTGCTCGACGCGCAGGAGGTGGAGCACATCTGCGAGGTTGTGCTTGCCGCCGAGGGCGTTGAGCGTGAAGTCGAGATTTCCCTTTCGTATGTCGACGAGGACGAGATGCACGAGCTCAACCACGAGTGGCGCGGTATCGACCGCACCACCGATGTGCTCTCGTTTGAGTGCGATTCGGCCTTTGACGATGATATTCCCGCCGATGAGACGCTCGAGCTCGGCGATATTATCTTGGCCCCGCAGGTTATTGCCCGTCAGGCCCCCGGTTTTGGCAATAGCCCCGCTGACGAGTGCCGTCTGATGCTCGTACACGGCATGCTGCACCTGCTGGGCTATGACCATATCGAGGACGACGAGGCCGAGGTCATGGAGGCCCGCGAGGACGCCATCCTGCGCGATCTGGCGCTCGAGCGCGGCGAGGACCCCAAGCTAGTCCATGTCGGCCCCATTACCAACCACGCCCACGACTAGGAGCCGTCTATGATTCCCGGATCGAACAAGGACCATCCGTCCTTCTTAAAGTCGTTCTCCTACGCCATGGAGGGCTTCGTTACCGCCGTCAAGACCGAGCGCAACATCAAGGTCATGCTCGTGGCGGGCGTGTGCACCATTATTGCCGGCTGTATCGTGGGGCTCGACATTGCCGAGTGGGCCACGATTATCATCTGTTGTGGCCTGGTGATTCACGGCGAGCTGTGCAACACCGCTATGGAGGCTATCGTCGACCTAGCGACCCAGGAGCTCCATCCGCTGGCTAAGCGTGCGAAGGACATCGCCGCCGCCTCTGTATACGTTCTTTCCATCACCGCCGCGATTGTGGGCGTGCTGGTATTTGCCCACGCGCTCGGCTTTATTTAGAAAGGGATTCCCATGTCCGACAATATGCAGCCTATCGATGAAACTCTGGACGACGAGTCCCTGGATGCGGTGGATGCCGAAGCGTCAGAGGCCTATGAGGATGTCGAGGAGTTCGACCCGTTTGAGGGCATGAGCGACGAGGAGCTCGACGCCCTGTGCGACGAGGGCGACAGCCTCGCGGGCTTTGGTGACGTGGAGCCCGGTTTCCGCAGCGGTTTTGTGGCCCTGGTCGGTCGTCCCAACGCCGGCAAGTCCACGCTGCTTAATGCCTGCTATGGCAAAAAGGTCGCCATCACCTCGCCGGTGGCCCAGACGACCCGCCGCCGCATGCGCGCCGTCGTCAACCGTCCTGGCTACCAGCTGGTCTTTGTCGATACCCCGGGTATTCATAAGCCCAAGGACGGCCTGGGGTCCGAGCTCAACAAGAGCGCGTTGTTCGAGCTGAACGATGTCGATGTCGTCGCGTTTTTGATTGATGCCACCAAGCCGATCGGCAGGGGAGACGCCTGGGTTGCCGAGCGCGTCAAGAGCGCCCGTTCCAAGAAGGTCCTGGTGCTCACCAAGGCCGATGAGGCCGACCCCGCACAGGTCATGGAGCAGCTTAAGGCCGCCCACGAGCTCATGGAATATGACGACGAGATCGTGACGTCGTCGGTCAAGAACTTCAACGTCGACGCCTTTATCGAGACCGTTGCGCACTTTTTGCCCGAGGGTCCGCGTTGGTTCCCCGAGGACATGGGTACCGACGCTTCCGACGAGACCCTTGTGGCCGAGTTTGTGCGCGAGAAGGTTCTGCGCCGCACCCGTGACGAGATCCCGCACTCCGTGGGCGTGATCTGCGATGCGCTCGAGCAGACCAAGAAGGTGCTGCGCGTGCACGCCACCATTTACGTCGAGCGTGAGGGCCAAAAGGGCATCATCATTGGAAAGGGCGGCGAGATGATCAAACATATCGGCATCGACGCCCGTCGCGACCTTGAACGCATCTTTGGCACGCAGGTCTTTTTGGAGCTGGACGTGAAGGTCAAGGCCGGCTGGCGTGACGACGAGGCCCAGATTCGCCGCTTCGGCTACAACGCCGAAGATTAGGGACACGCGGCGCGAATGGCAGGTTCTCGCACATATCGCACGAAAGTGCTCGTCCTGGACAAGACGAAGCTCAAAGAGACCGACCTGATCCTGACGATGCTTGACGAGCGGGGTCGGCAGGTTCGTGCCGTGGCAAAGGGTGCCCGCAAACCCGGCGGGCGGTTGGCGGCGCGCTGCGAGCTGTTCTGTACCGTCGATATGCTGCTCGCACATGGACGGTCGCTTGACGTGGTTTCTCAGGCCGAGCTTATGGAAGCGCCGCTCGGCGCTGCGCCCGATTACGAGACGACTTGCGCCGCAAGCGCGATTGCCGAGGTCGCGCGCGTGTGCTCGTTCGAGGACGCCGAGGACCCGTTTACCTTTGCCATCACGCAGCGGGCGCTCACACTTGTCGGCAGCGGGCTCGACGCGGCGCATATGGACCTGCTCGTGGCGGCATATGTCTTTAAGCTGTTGTCGCACGTTGGCTATCGACCCGATTTTTCGGCCTGCGTGCTGTGCGGAGACCCCATGCTGTCGTATTTTTCACCTCAGGCGGGCGGGCTCATGTGCGGGTCGTGCGCCTCGAGCGTGCCTGGCGCCGAGTTGGTATCGGTCGGCGAGGTCGCATGGCTGCGCGCCCTGATGTCCATGACGTTCGATGCCCTTATGGCCGAGCGGATCGATCCGCATACGGCGGCGTTTTTGCTGGGGCTCTCGCATGTTTGGGCTGCGACGCACACTGACCAGCGGCTCCGTGCGATGGAATTCATGTTGGGTCGGTGATGATGCGCAGGCGCGCGCCGCTTGTGGTAACATACCGACCTGTTGGTACCTCGACCTTGGATGCTCGCTCCACCGGCGGCTTCCCAGTCCGAGGCGAATAGAGTCGCCCGCGGGCGACGCGAAACGAAAGGTGAAACAATGACTGTTTCCAAAGAGCGCAAGGCGGAGCTGACCGCCCAGTTCGGTAACTCCCCGGTCGATACCGGTAACCCCAAGGTTCAGGTCGCCATCCTGTCCGAGCGCATCAAGGAGCTGACCGAGCACATGAAGTCCCACCAGAAGGACTTCCACACCCGTCGTGGCCTGCTCATGCTCGTTGGCCGTCGTCGTCGTCTTCTCTCCTACATCAAGAAGAACGACATCGTCGAGTACCGTGAGCTCATCAAGGCTCTGGGCATCCGCGACAACATCCAGTAAGGATTTGTACATGCTAAGAGCGTCCTGCGCAGCGGGGCGCTCTTATTGTGTAAGGGCGTGAACAATCACGCTCTACAGCGTGGCGGGGGCAGGGGGCCCGCGTTACATGAGAAGCCCGCAGGCAAGGGGCCTGTGGGGTAAAGGAGAACAATGACACTCGTATCCAAGACCTTTGAGCTGTACGGCAAGACCTACACCTTTGAGTCCGGCGAGCTTGCCAAGCAGGCCACCGGCGCTTGTCTGGTCAAGCAGGGTGACACCACGATGCTCGATACCGTGGTCGTCTCCAAGGAGCGCAAGAATTACGACTTCTTCCCGCTGACTGTCGACTTCAACGAGAAGATGTACGCTGCCGGCCGTATCCCGGGTGGCTACCTCAAGCGCGAGGGCCGTCCCAGCGAGAAGGCCACGCTCACGGCTCGTATGATCGACCGCCCGATCCGCCCGAGCTTCCCGGACGGCTTCCGCAACGAGGTGCATATCGTCGCCACCTCGCTCGTCGCCGACCAGGTCAACCCCTTCGACGTCATCAATGTCATGGGTGCCTCTTTGGCTATGACGCTCGGCGGCGTGCCCTTCGAGGGCCCGCTTGCCTGCGTGCGCATCGGCCGCAACGTGGAGACCGGCGAGTTTATCGTCAACCCCACCTATGAGGAGCGCGAGAACTCCGACCTGGACCTGGAGCTGGGCGGCTCTGCCGACTTCATCTCGATGGTCGAGGCCGGCGCCGAGGAAATCTCTGAGGACGACATGCTCGCCGCTATGAAGTTTGGTCAGGAGGCCCTCGCTGCCTTCTGCCAGGCCCAAGATGAGTTCGTCGCCGAGTGGGAGCAGGTCAACGGCGCTATCGTCAAGAAGGAGTACCCGCTCGACCAGCCCGTCGAGGAGGTCCAGGAGCGCATCTTCGCCCACTACGACGAGATGGCCGCTGCCCTGCGCGACGCCGACAAGCTTTCCCGCATCGGTAAGGTCGAGGCTCTGAAGGAGTCCATCCGCGCCGAGTTCACCGACGAGGAGCAGGCCGCCTGGGAGCGCGAGATCCCCGTGGCGCTCAAGAAGCTCGAGAAGAAGGCCATGCGCACCATGGTCGTCGAGACTGGCGAGCGCGTCGACGGTCGTGCCGCCGACGAGATTCGTCCCATTATGGTGAAGGACAACTACCTGCCGCTCGTTCATGGTTCCGGCCTGTTCCAGCGTGGCCAGACCCAGGTGCTCTCCGTCCTGTCGCTCGGTATGCTCAACGAGGGCCAGCGCCTGGATACCATTGAGCCCACCGAGGGCAAGCGCTATATGCACCACTACAACTTCCCGCCGTTCTGCACCGGCGAGACCGGCCGCATGGGCAGCCCCAAGCGCCGCGAGATCGGTCACGGCAACCTTGCCGAGCGCGCCCTGCTTCCGGTGCTCCCCGACGAGAACGAGTTCCCCTACGCCATCCGCGTGGTCTCCGAGGTCATGGAGTCCAACGGCTCCTCTTCGATGGCTTCGACCTGCGGCTCCACGCTCGCCCTTATGGACGGCGGCGTGCCCATTAAGCGCCCGGTCTCCGGTATCGCCATGGGCCTGATCCAGGAGGAGGGCAAGACCGTGGTCCTGTCCGACATCCAGGGTCTCGAGGATTTCCTGGGCGACATGGACTTTAAGGTCACTGGCACCACCGAGGGCATCACCGCCCTGCAGATGGACAACAAGGCCACCGGCCTCACCTTCGACATCTTGGCCCGCGCCCTGCAGCAGGCCAAGGAGGGCCGCGCTTTCATTTTGCAGAAGATGCTTGATGTGATCCCTGAGCCGCGTCATACCACGCGTAGCACCGCTCCGCGCATCGTCTCCATCCAGGTTCCGACCGATAAGATCCGTGACGTCATCGGTTCCGGCGGCAAGGTCATCCGCGGCATCCAGGACGAGACCGGCGCTTCGGTCGACATCCAGGAGGACGGCACCGTCTTTGTCGGCGGCACCGGCGAGTCCGTCGACCAGGCCGTCGAGCGCATCAAGCTCATCATCAAGGTTCCCGAGCCGGGCGAGGAGTACACCGGTCGCGTGGTCTCCATCCAGCCCTTCGGCGCCTTCGTGAACCTGCTGCCCGGTAAGGACGGCCTGCTGCACATCTCCCGCGTCGCCAAGGGTCGCGTGGAGAAGGTCGAGGACGTCCTCAACGTGGGCGACGAGGTCAAGGTCGTCGTCATCGAGGTCGACGATCGCGGCAAGATTTCGCTTGATCGTCTGGACAAGCCCGAGGCCCCGGCTCGCGCCGAAGGTGCCTCCGAGGGCGACGGCGAGCACTTCCAGCGCCGTGAGCGTTCGCGTCGCGAGCGCTCCGAGCGCAGCGACCGTCCGCGCCGTCCTGGCGACAACGGAGGCCGCAAGCCCCGCCGCCACCACGACGCCGAGTAACAGCTAAACATAAGCAGCTCAACAAGGGCGACTCCTAAGGGGTCGCCCTTTTGCTTGCGCCCGGGAGGGCCGCATATGAAGTTTCCTGCTCTACAGTCCTGCGCAAGACGGAAAGCACATTAAGTGCTTTCCTTTGCGTGCGGAACTCGCGATAAACTTCATATGAGTCCCTCCCGGGTGCAAGCAAAAGGGCTGGTTAACGCTGTTGGTAGCTTGCTGGTCTTCTGTTCTTAGTTGATATACTTTTTCGCATCTAACGCTTAGCCTAGGGGGTTGGCATGACAAATAAGGTTGAATGGGACCGCATGATTGCCGGGGAGCTCTATAGCCCCTATCGGGTTAACGACCATTCGTTTAGTAGGGTGCATGCGGCTCAGAAGTTGTTTAATGAGTCGGAGTATTGGGCTGATTCGAGCGCCTTTGAGGAACTAAAGAAGTGTTTTCGCGTTGCTCCGGACGATATGGTCTTAACGGCTCCCGTTTATTTTGATCACGGCGACAGGGTTTCGTTTGGTAACCATTTCTATGCGAATACCGGTTTGACGATTCTGGACGAAAATTACGTGACCTTTGGCGACAACGTCTTTCTAGGACCCCATGTGAGTATATTTACTGCTGGGCATCCAATTGACGCCGATGTGCGCAATCTAGACCTCGAGTATGCTAAGCCTGTCGTAATCGGCAACAACGTCTGGATGGGCGGCGGGGTGATTATCAATCCGGGCGTATCAATCGGAGACGATGTGGTCATAGCCTCAGGTTCAGTTGTTGTTAAAGACGTTCCAAGCCACGTCATCATCGGCGGCAATCCAGCTCATATCATTCGAGAGATTACCGACAACGATCGCAAGCTCTGGCAAGGCCAGCTGAATGCCTACAACGAGGCAATTGGATCATAGCCTCGGCATTCCCGCAGATAAAACCTACTAAAACAAACCTGTCCCTTTTTGGAAGGTTTCCCGTGGGGCGGGCACTGATGAAGTTTATCGCGAGTTCCGCACGAACAGGAGGCCACTTAATGTGGCCTCCGTCTTGCACAGGACTGTAGAGCAGGAAACTTCATCAGTGCCCGCCCCACGGGAAACCGGCGGGATATACAGGTCCAGATGGGGCTTTGATGCATGGGTGGTCTGTTGTTGTGCAAATGGGTATCATACTGAGGTTATTGCTTCGACTCTGCGATGCATTGTTGTACGTTCCCGTCGGTCGGTTTGCCAGAAGCGCCCCGTCGGTTGTTTCAGACCCGTTTCGAAGAAAGGAAACAACACTCACCTATGGCAGCTAAAAAATCATCTCCCTTGAAGATCATCCCGCTCGGCGGCCTTGATGGCATCGGCAAGAACATGACGGTCTTCGAGTGCGGCGACGACATGGTGCTCGTCGACGCCGGCCTCATGTTCCCCGATGATTCCCAGCCCGGTATCGATCTGGTACTTCCGGATTACACCTACGTTCTGGAGAACGAGGAAAAGCTCCGCGGCATCATCGTCACTCACGGCCACGAGGACCACACCGGTTCGCTTCCGTATCTGCTGCAGGACCTCAACAACAAGGTGCCCATCTTCTCGAGCAAGCTGACACTCGGCTTTATCGAGGGCAAGCTCTCCGAGTTCCGCATTCGTGCACCCAAGTTCCGTGAGGTCAAGGGCGGCAGCCACGTCAATTTGGGTGGCATCTCGCTCGACTTCTTCTCGATGACGCACTCCATCCCGGGCGCTCTGGGCGTGTTTATCCGCACCAACCAGGGCACCGTTATGCACACCGGCGACTTTAAGCTCGACCAGACGCCCATCGACGGCGTTACGCCCGACTATGCTGCTATCAGCCGCTTTGCCAAGCAGGGCATCGACCTGTTGCTGTCCGACTCCACCAACGCCACGGTCCCCGGCTTTACCAAGTCCGAGGCCGAGGTTGGCCCCAATCTGCTGCATGCCATCAAGAATGCTCCGGGCCGCGTGTTCGTCGCGTCGTTCTCGAGCCACATCCATCGTCTGCAGCAGATCTGCGACGCTGCCCGCAAGTGCGGTCGCAAGGTCGTCGTGACCGGTCGTTCCATGCTCACCAACACCCGCGTGGCGCGCGAGCTCGGTTATCTCAACATTGATGATGCCGATATCATCGATGCCTTCGATATCGATAACCTGCCCGACGACAAGATTGTCGTCATGTGCACCGGTTCGCAGGGCGAGCCTCTGTCGGCCCTTTCGCGCATGGCCAACGGCGAGCACAAGACGCTCTCCATCCACGAGGGCGATACCGTCATCCTCTCGGCAACGCCGGTCCCCGGTAACGAGAAGGCCGTTCAGCAGGTTGTCAACAGCCTCGCTAAGCTTGGCTGCGACGTGTGGGATAAGAACCGCGCCCTCGTTCACGTCTCGGGCCACGGCAGCCAAGAGGAGCTTAAGCTCCTGATGGCCATGGCCAAGCCTACGTACTTTATGCCGGTTCACGGCGAGGCCGTGCATCTGCGCGCCCATGCCCAGCTTGCCCGTAAGATGGGCATCAAGGAAGATCATATCTTTATCCTCGACAACGGAGATACGCTCGAGATGCGTGGCGGTATCGTCAAGCGCGGTACGCCCGTCGAGTCTGGCGTCGTCTACGTCGACGGACTGCGTATCGGCGATACCGACCCTATCGTTCTGCGCGATCGTCAGAAGCTTGCCAACGACGGTATGGTCACGGCCGTCGCTATCGTTTCGCTCAAACACAAGAAGATCGAGGCCATCGAGTTCTCGGGCCGCGGTGTCTCCTTTGCCATCGACGACCAGTTCTCCGAGGACGCCTCGGCTTCCATCATGAAGACGATCGAGAAGGGCAAGTTCAGCTTTACGAGCAGCGGTTCCGATGCCATTCGCAAGGCCGTGCGCGACTCGCTCTCTAACTTTATCTGGAGCCGTACGCGCACTCGTCCGATGATCATCCCGGTCGTTATGGAGGTTTAGTTTGGCGCGCGGATCTGCACAAAACGCCAAAGGCAATAAAGCCAACAACCAACCGGCATCTGCTAAGGGTGCCGGTTCCCATCTTCGTGCCAATAAGGGCCACGAGGCCGAGTTCGACGATTTTGAGCCCCTGGTCGAGCCTTCGGCCAACCGCGATATCGCCGGCGTGGTCATTGCCGTTTTGGCGATTGCATCCTTCATTGCCGTGATTTCGCCGGCGACCGCACCCGTTACGGCTGCGGTTGCCGGTTTCTACCACCTGGGCTTTGGTCTGGGCGCCTACGTGCTACCGATCGTCATTTTGCTGTTTGCCGCCACGCTCTTTTTAGGCGAGGACTCGCCGCTCAACGTGCGCTCTGTTGCGGGCGGCGCCGTGGTCTTTATCGCCGTCGTCTCCATTTTGTCGCTGATGGTGCCGGGCACGAGCGACTCGTGCGACCTTATGTTCACGCCGCAAAACCTGTCCGCCTCGGGTGGCTACATCGGTGCGTTTATTGCGAGCGCGCTGCAGAATGCCCTGGGTAAGCCTATCGCGATGGTCGTCCTGTTGGGTCTGGCCGTCGTTGGCTTTGTCATCATTGGCTTTTCGGTGGGCGGCGTTTTGCGCTCTGCACGCGACCGTGCGGCCGATTTTGCCGAGCGCCGTCGTGCCGACGTCAACGCGAGCCCGTGGGGTGACGACGAAGCCCTGTCGGTGCCCGGCGTTGCCCGTCCGCACCTGAGCATTCTTCGTCAAAAGGGCTCCGATGCTGCTTTGACCACGGTCATGGGCAACGATGCGGACCAGGTTCTGGACGATGACGACGAAGACGAGGATCCGTTTGTCGACGTGTCCGATGCCGTGGAGGCCGAGCGTGCCAAGACGACGTTGCTCCCGCGCCGTCACGCTAAGAAAGGTAAGACGGTTCCTAAGCTCAATACGAGCGAGCCCGACCCGTCTTGGTCCGAGAGCGAGATTGAGCTTACCGAGGGCGATGACGAGGACGAAGAGTCCCCGCTCGAGACTGCTAAAACCACCTTGCTGCCGCGTCGTCAGGCAAAGCGCGGTCAGGTGACCGGCCAGCTTTCGATGGAGGACGATCCGGCCAAGATTGACGAGTCCGAACCGCCGTTTGCCGTGAACCCTGTTTCTGCCGCGCCTCAGATTCCTGATTTCCTCAAACACCCTAAGGTTGCCGATGCACCTGCTGCTGGTGCTGCCGAAGCTGCTGCTGACGGTGATGGGGGAGCGGACAATGCCCCCGCGGATAACGAGGGCGAAGAAGAGGATGGCCTTAAGCTTCCGCCGATCGAAATCCTGCATGCAAACCCTCAGTCCGCTTCTGCCGCGTCTTCGGACAAGGAGCTGGAACAGACCGCCGAGTCGTTGCAGTCCACGCTGCTTGAGTTTGGTCGTAGCGCTCGCGTCGTCGGCTGGATTGCCGGTCCCACGGTGACGACTTTTAAGCTGCAGCCCGGCGAGGGCGAGCGCGTGAGCAAGATTTCGAGTCTTGAGGATGACATCGCGCTGTCGCTTGCTGCTCAGTCCGTGCGTATTTTTGCCCCGATTCCCGGCACCTCGCTCGTGGGTATCGAGATCCCCAATCGCAAGCGTCAGAACGTCAACTTGGGCGACGTGCTGCCCTATGTTAAGGGCGGTCCGCTCGAGCTTGCCATCGGCCGCGACGCAGAGGGCACGCCGGTCGTCGCCGACCTCGCCAAGATGCCCCACTTGCTGATCGCCGGTACCACGGGTTCCGGTAAGTCAGTCATGATCAACTCCATCATCACGACCCTGCTCATGCGTGCGCTCCCCGAGGACGTTCGCCTGATCATGGTCGACCCCAAGCGCGTCGAGCTCGCAGGCTATAACGGCCTGCCTCATCTTTACGTGCCCGTAGTGACCGAGCCCAAGCAGGCCGCGAGTGCCTTGCAGTGGGCGGTGTCCGAGATGGAGCGCCGCCTGAAGGTCTTCGAGCGCCTTAACGTGCGCAAGATCTCGACCTATAACGAAAAGCAGGCCGCTGGCGAGTTTGAGCATTACGATAACCCGCCGCAAAAGATGCCCTACCTGGTCATCATCATCGACGAGCTTTCTGACCTGATGATGGTTGCCGGCAAGGACGTCGAGGCCTCGATCGTGCGTATCGCCCAGCTGGGCCGTGCCGCCGGTATTCATCTTATCGTGGCCACGCAGCGCCCCAGTTCCAATGTGGTGACGGGCCTTATCAAGGCCAACATCACCAACCGCATCGCCTTTAACGTCGCCACGGGCATCGACTCGCGCGTCATCATCGACCAGATGGGTGCCGAAAAGCTCACCGGTTTGGGCGACATGCTGTTCTCCAAGGTCGACTGGGGCAAGCCCCGCCGTATCCAGGGCTGCTTTGTCTCGGATGACGAAATCAACGAGATTGTCGAGTTCGTTAAGTCGCAGAGCGAGCCCGACTACCACGAGGAGATCCTGTCTGCCGTGGCGCCCGCTTCCATGTCCATGGCGGGTGGCGGTGGCATTGTCCGCACCGGAGTCGCCGAGCCGCAAGACGATGATCCGCTCATTTGGGAAGCCGCCCATATTGTGGTGGAATCGCAGCTTGGCTCCACATCTGGCCTGCAACGTCGTCTGAAGGTTGGCTATGCGCGTGCCGGGCGTATTATGGACATGCTGGAAGAAAAGGGTGTCGTCGGCCCGCCCGACGGTTCCAAGCCGCGCGAGGTCCTGTTGGACGAGGAGGGGCTTGCCGCGCTGGAATCTGTCGACGCCGAGATGGCACGTGAAGATCGTGAGTTTGGAGGATTCTGATGGCTGCACGCTTTGGTGACATGCTGCTCGAGCAGCGTCGCCGAATGGGCCTTTCCATTCAGCAGGTCGCCAACACCATCAAAATCAGGCCGCAGATCATCGAGTTTTTCGAGACCGGTAACTTTGCTTCGATGCCGCCGCGCGGCTATGCGCAGGGCATGATTTCGAGCTATGCTCGCTTTTTGGGCCTCAATCCGCGCGAGGTCGTCAATGCCTACTTTGACGACCTGATGGCATACGAACGCGAGACGTCCCAGCGGGGCGGTCGTTTTCAGGACGCCGCCGGCTACGTCAATTCGCGTTCCTCGGTCGATAACGGGCGCTTCCTGATGGTTCAGGGCGGTCGTTCGACCCGCTATGGACAGCGTCCTCAGCAGGCCGGTTATATTACCGAGACGGGTTCGGGCGAGGAGATTCGCTCACAGCGTGACCGGTTCCGCAGTACGCCGATGCCCGAGGACCGTGCACTTCCCGCTGCCCGCGGCGTGGCGCGTGACCCTCGTGCCGGCTACGGCGACGGCGGCTATTCCGATCGCGGTTACCGTGGTGCCTCTATGGGACGCTCTCGCGGTGGCTATGCGGATGCCGATACCACGCAGGTGACGCCGCGTCTTCGCTCTCAATCACAGCCGTATGGCCAGCGCTCTTCGGCTTCGCGTTCGGGCCAGCGTGGCTATCAAGGCCGCGGTGAGCTTGCGCCCCGCTCGGGTCAGCGCAGCCTTCAGGGCCAGGGCGGCTATCGCGGCCGTTCCGATAGCAATCGCCGTCGTATGCCTCAGGGAGGCGGCCGCAGCAGTTCCGGTCGTGGACGCGGCGGATCACGTACTCCTCAAAACAACGGGCTCGATCCGCGTATCGTCTACGCCGGCATCGGTGCCGTTGTGCTGCTGTTGATTGTGCTCATCGTGGTGCTTCTGCGCGGCTGCGCATCTTCGGCGCCCGGGAACACGCCCGAGACGCCCACTGCTACCAAGATGACGACTAAGAAGTCTTCTAAGAAGACCGAAACGGTCGACGAGGACGATGACACCGATGAGGCGACGGATGAGTCGACTGATTCGGACGCTACCAAGACGACGGCCAAGAAGGAAGAGAACGAGGTCACGAAGGTCAAAGTCTCCGTTGCCAAGGGAAAGACCGCGTGGATTGAGGTCAAGGTTGACGGCAAGTCGGTCTATGGCGCCCAGGCGACTGGCCCCTTTGAGCAGGAGTACACGCCCGAGTCTTCGATCGAGATCACCACGTCCAAGCCTTCCGATGTCACCGTTACCAAGAACGGTGAAAAGGTTCGTTACGATACCAAGACCTCGGGCGTGGCGCGTGTGACGATCACCGTTCCCAAGAAGGAGACGTCTGATTCCGAGAATGGTGAAAGTTCTGATGGTACCGACACCACCGATGGTACCGATATCACCGACGGTACCGATACCCAGTCCACGGATGGCGCCGATACCGCAACTGACGGTCAGACGCCCAGCGATTCTACCGACTATTCGTACGATAGCTACTAAGCCTCTCGTACGCGAAAGGAAACATCATGGCTAAAGATTCCAGCTTCGACGTCGTGTCCGAGGTCAACATGCAAGAGGTCGACAACGCCTTCCGGCAGACCACGCGCGAGATTTCCCAGCGCTATGACCTTAAGGATTCCGGTGCCACGATCGAGCTTTCGAAGGGCGACAAGCTCTTTACGATCAACGCCCCGGCCGACTTTGTCTCCAAACAGATTGTCGACGTGCTGAGCTCCAAGCTCATCAAGCGCGGCATCGACCTCAAGGCTGTCTCGTGGGATGCTCCGCAGGCGGCATCGGGCGGCACCGTGCGCGTGCTCGGCCATATCGTCGAGGGTATCGACCAGGCGACCGCCAAGAAGATCAACAAGGACATCAAGGATCAAAAGCTCAAGGTCAAGGTGACCATCGAGGCCGACAAGCTGCGTGTTTCCTCTGCTTCGAAGGACGCGTTGCAGACCGTGATCCAGTTCCTGCGCGACCAGGACTACGGCCAGCCGCTGCAGTTCACCAACTACCGCTAATATCAATCGAAAGGACTGCTCTCCAACATGGATACACCGTTGGGCTCCGTGCTCTACATCACCCTCGGGTGCGCTAAGAACGAGGTTGACACCGACCGCATGCGTTCTCTTTTGACCGCCGCGGGCTACGAGGAGGCATTCGACCCGCAGGGTGCCGATATCGCCATCGTCAATACTTGCTCGTTCCTCGCCTCCGCAACGTCCGAGAGCATCGAGACCACGCTCGAGCTCGCCAACGAGGTTCAGGACGGCGTTCGTTCTTGCCCTATCGTCATGTGCGGCTGCGTGCCGTCGCGCTATGGCAATGACCTGCCTGACGAGCTGCCCGAGG
The DNA here is from genome assembly GCA_958403395.1 of uncultured Collinsella sp. Lineage (GTDB taxonomy): Bacteria > Actinomycetota > Coriobacteriia > Coriobacteriales > Coriobacteriaceae > Collinsella. The sequence continues at coordinate 3,158 of CATXXF010000009.1, read as the reverse complement.
TCGCTGCCTTTGTGAAGGCCGACGAGGAAGACGGCATCGTGGCGGTCATCGATGGCGTGCTGGGTGTCGAGCGTGAGATTGCAGCCTATATCCCGCAGGTCAAACGTACCGTCGAGGGTGCTGTCGCCTACGTCAAGATTTCCGATGGCTGCAACCGCTTCTGCAGCTTCTGCATGATTCCCTATATTCGCGGCCGCTATCATTCGCGCAATGCCGAGAGCATCATCTCCGAGGTGCGCGACCTGGTTGCCGGCGGTGTGCGCGAGATCGTGCTGATCGGCCAGGACACGGGCATCTGGGGTACCGACTTTGCCGACGAGGACGTCGCCGATGGCTCGCCGCGCAATCTGGCGCAGCTGCTGCTTGCCGTCGCCGAGGCCGTGCGCCCGCACAACGTCTGGGTCCGCGTGCTCTATCTGCAGCCCGAGGGCATGACTGACGAACTCATCGAGACGATTCGCGATACGCCCGAGGTTCTGTCCTATATCGATATCCCCGTGCAGCACTGCGACGCGCGCATTCTCAAGGCCATGCGTCGCTCCGGTTCGCGCCAGGAGCTCGAGGATCTGTTCCGCGACCTTCGCGAGCGCATCCCCGGCATCGTGATTCGTTCCACGGCCATGGTCGGCTTCCCGACCGAGACCGACGACGAGTTCCGCGATCTTATCGACTTTATGGACACCGTCGGCTTTGACTACACGAGTGTCTTTGCCTACTCGCAGGAGGAGGGCAGCCTGGCCGCTAAGATGGAGGGCCAGGTCGACGAAGAGGTCAAGCTCGAGCGCGCCCAGGAGGCCATGGACCTGGCCGAGTCGCTCGGTTTTGCCGCTACCGCCGCACATGTGGGCGAGCGCGCCCAGGTAATCGTCGACGGTATCGAAGAGACCGAGGATGGCGCCGAGCTGATCGGCCATGCCTGGTTCCAGGCGCCCGATTCCGACGGCGCGGTGCATCTGGACGCCAGCGAGGCGTCCGTGGGCGATATTCTGACCGTCGAGTTTACCGATAGCTTCTGCTATGAGCTTATCGGTCATGTTGTGGAGTAGGAGAGCGTCGTGGCTAACGAGAGCAATAAGGAACTGACGAGTGTCTGGACGCCCGCCAACATCGTGACGTGCGTGCGCATCGTCTTTATCCCGGTGTTCATGATCGTCTCGGCCCTGTCTCACACGAGTGTTGCCGGTACGGATTGGAGCACCTTCGACGGCCCGCTCGCCGCCGCTGCCTTCATTCTGTATGTGATCCTGTCGTGCACCGATAAGGTTGACGGTTATCTGGCGCGCTCGCGCAACGAGATCACCGACTTCGGTAAATTCTTGGACCCCATCGCCGATAAGCTGCTCGTGTTCTCGGCCCTGCTGCTGTTCTTGGATTTTGGCGCGGTGACCGTGTGGTCGGTGTTCATTATCCTGTTCCGCGAGCTGCTGGTGAGCGCCCTTCGCATGGTCGCGAGTGCGGCCGGTGTGGTCGTTGCGGCCGATAAGCTCGGCAAGTACAAGACGGCAACCACGATGGTCTCCATCTGCGGTTACCTGTGCGTTTTTGCGATGGCCGGCTTGCACCTTGGCCCGGTGGCGCTGACGCTCGGCATCTACTCGGTGTCGCGCTTCCTGTATGCCGTTGCCGTTGTCTTGACCGTTATCTCGGGCGCCCAGTACTTCTGGAACTGCCGCAAGATCGTCTTTTCGGTCTAGGTCCTGGTGGGTATGACGGTCTCTTTTGAGCAGATTTCCGCACATAACGAGGAGCTAGCGCGCGATATTGTCGAGCGCGCGAGCGCTCGGGACGTGACGGTTTCGACGGCTGAGTCGCTGACGGCGGGTTTGATCGCCTCGACGATTGCCGATATCCCGGGCGCCTCGGCGGTGCTGCGTGGCGGTGCGGTGACCTATTGCGATGAGATTAAGCATCGCGTTCTTGGTGTTGAGCAGGAGACGCTCGACCGCTATACCGCGGTGTCGCATCAGACCGCGCGCGAGATGGCGGTGGGTTCGCTGGAGCTGTACCAGAGCGATATTGCTGTGAGCGCAACGGGTTATGCCGGCCCCGGCGGTGGCACTGAGAACGATCCGGCGGGCACTTTCTATATTGGCTGGGCGCATCGTTCCGCCGATGGGGGCGTGCCGGTCGTGGACTCTGTGCGCTGCCACTATGAGGGCGACCGTTCGTGTGTTCGTGCCCATGCGGTCACGGAGGCATTGGGTCGCATTGCCCTTGTGCTCAACTCTATGGAATAGACGTGTTTTAAGGGGCCTCCGAGCCCCTTAATTGTGGAGTTAGGGACCTTAGGCTCATTTGGCGTTTGTGCTGGTTGTAGATGTATTTTTGCCTGCCTTGTTCATATTTGGTCCTTTGTGGTCAAGCATTTGGTCAGTGTTTGGTCGGCGTTTGGTTGGGTTTTGGAAAGACCGCCTGCATATGATTGGCCTGAACGGTTGACCACGAACAGCCGTTCGTTTATTATCGATGCAGTTAGTTAAGAGGAGGGCTATTCATGGCCAAGAATTCAGGTCCCGTACGTACCGTTCATGCTCGCACGACGGGTAAAGAGCGCGATGAGATGATCGCCACCACCAAGGCCGAGATCGAGAAGAAATTCGGCCAGGGTTCCATCATGAGGTACGGCGACGGTGGTCCCGAGCTCGAGGTCGAGGCCATTCCCACGGGCGCCCTGGCCCTCGATGCCGCGCTGGGTATCGGCGGCGTGCCGCGCGGCCGTATCGTCGAGATTTACGGTCCTGAGTCCTCCGGTAAGACGACGCTTTCGCTCGAGATCCTGGCCGAGGCCCAGGCAATGGGTGGCGTTGTGGCATTTATCGATGCCGAGCACGCGCTTGATCCCACGTATGCCGCGCGCATCGGCGTGGATATCGACGAGGTGCTCATTTCCCAGCCCGATACGGGCGAGCAGGCGCTCGAGATTGTTGACATGCTCGTGCGTTCCGGCGCCATCGATGCCATCGTCGTCGACTCCGTCGCCGCGCTGACCCCGCGTGCCGAAATCGAGGGAGAAATCGGCGATACTACGGTCGGTCTTCAGGCTCGCCTGATGAGTCAGGCGCTCCGCAAGCTCGCCGGCTCGCTGTCCAAGTCCAACACGACGTGCATCTTCATTAACCAGCTGCGTGAGAAGATCGGCGTCATGTTCGGCAACCCCG
>CATXXF010000008.1 GCA_958403395.1 uncultured Collinsella sp. | reverse complement strand
GAGCCCCCGCCGCGCGAAGCGCGCAGCGGGGGCTCCGACATGTCCGAGGACGATTTGGAGAGTAACCCTGTGTCCGGCCGACGGGATCCCTAACCACGCCATGCTTCTTATGTGCAGCAAAGCTAATGCTGCTAAAATACAAAGCGCTCATGTAGTTTAAACGCACGACGATAAGGAGCACCAGTGGGTAACCACTTCCGTACCTCCGGTGCGGGCGATGATGCCCCCAAGACGCAGGCAGGCGTCCAGGGCAGTCGTTTCGCCACTCCGGATTCAGAGGGCCAGCCTGTTGCTCAGGCCCCCGCTCAGCCGGCAGATCAGGCACAGCCGGCATCCGATCCCTTTGCCTACAATCCAACCAGCGATGTCGCGCTTTCCGGCACGGCGGGTTTTGAGCCCGTTCAGGCCGTGACCGCTCGCGTGGAGCAGCCTCAGGCTGGTGCCGCCACGCCGCAGCCTACCATGGCCGGCATTCCCGACCCCTTGGCCCCTGCGACGCCGGCTCCTCAGCCTGCGCAGTCCGGTCTCTTTGCCGCTATTCCCGACCCCACGCAGCCTGCTGCCCCGGTGGTCGAGAGCGATCAGGCAGCCGAGGTCGCAAGCCTCGATAACGCGCTCAACAACCCCGATTTTACGTCGGTGTTTGCGCCCATCGATCCGCAGGCCAGCCGCAAGAAGATGGCCAAGCAGGCCGGTGTCGAGCCCGTCATCCTTATGGAGCATGTCACCAAGATCTATCCGGCACAGCCCAACAAGCCTGCACTCGACGACATCAACATCGAGATCTATCCGGGCGAGTTCGTCTTCCTGGTCGGTCACTCCGGCTCGGGTAAGACCACGCTGCTGTCGACGCTCAACCGCGACGTCAAGCCGACGAGCGGCCGCATCCTGGTTGCCGGTCAGGACCTCATGAAGATCAAGAACCGCAAGGTTCCGTTCCTGCGCCGCCAGATTGGCGCCGTGTTCCAGGACTTTAAGCTTCTGCCGCAAAAGACCGCCTACGAAAACGTGGCGTTTGCCCTGCAGTGCATCGGCAAGCCCAAGGGCGTCATTCGCAGCCAGGTGCCCGAGGTGCTGCGCCTGGTCGGTCTGGCCGATCAGATGGACTCGCTGCCCGACCAGCTTTCCGGTGGCGAGCAGCAGCGCGTTGCCGTCGCCCGTGCTATGGTCAACCGTCCGCCGCTGCTGATCTGCGACGAGCCCACGGGCAACCTCGACCCGGCGATCTCGCTGGGCATCATGAAGCTGCTTGAGCGTATTAACCGCACCGGCACCACCGTGATCGTCGCCACGCACGACCGCGAGATGGTCGATAGCATGCACCGTCGCGTGATCGCCCTCGAGGGCGGCCACGTCATCCGCGACCAGGAGAGGGGAGGTTACGGCAACTATGGCACCAACTAACGTGGGCTACTCCTTCAAAGAGGCAATCAGCCACTTCTTCCGTAACTGGACTACCTCGCTCGGCGCCGTCATCACGATCTTCCTTTCGCTGTTTATCATCGGCCTGTTCATTATGGGTTCCGCGATGCTGAACTCCGTGATCGGTACCGTCGAGGATCAGGTTGTCATTAATGCCTTTATTAGCGATGACGCCGATCAGGCCGATGTTCAGGCTTTTGAGGCCGAGCTTAAGACGTCGAATAACGTCAAGTCCGTGACCTATAAGGACAAGGACGACGCGCTGGCCGAGTATACGAGCAAGATGTCGGGCAACGCCGACGCCACCATGAGCGCGCTCGATGGCCAGAACCCGCTGCCGGCTTCCTTCGCTATTGAGATGGACGATCCGTCCAAGGTCGAGAGCACGGCAAAGAAGCTCAAGAAGGATGCCGATTTCCAGAAGATCGCGGATGACGGCGACGTCAACGCGAGCGTGCTGTACGGCCAGGAGAAAGTGAGCCTCCTGTTCCAGGTGACCAACTACATCCGCATCGCCGCCGTGGTGCTCGTTGGTCTTCTGACCTTTATCGCATTCATCTTCATCAACAACACGATTCGCCTGTCCATCACGGCGCGTCGTCGTGAGATTGCGATTATGCGTCTGGTCGGCGCCAGCAACGGCTTCATTCGTGGCCCGTTTATCACCGAGGGCGTGCTGCAGGCCATTTTGGGCTCGCTGCTTTCCATCGGCGTTCTGGAGCTGCTGCGCAATCTGATGATTCCGCGTCTGCAGGAGAGCATCGGCTGGATGTCGTTTGCCCTGCCGATGCAGTACTACCTGGTGACCTATGCTGCGCTGATTCTGGTCGGTGTGATTATCGGTCTCTTTGGTTCTGCCATCGCCATGCGCCGCTACCTGCGCGTGTAGGCATGCCTGGAATTCATCCCTTCCAACGGGTCGTCTCTTATGGGGCGGCCCGTTTTTTGATCCCTAGGGGACGGCAGGAAAGCGAATCATTTGGGTAGACTCTTTGGAGTTCGCAATCGATAGTTAGGAGGCGCCATGGGGCGCAATAACAAGCATAAGCGTGGAGCTCGCAATCAGCGCGGGCCGGTGCGCAGCGAACGCCGTCCGAGCCTGACCGGGCGCGTGCAGCTCCATGAGCATAGCGCCTACGTTGTAACCGAAAACGGCGACTACAAGGTCATGGGCCGCGGTAAGCGCGAGATCATGGATGGCGATACCGTTGCCGTGAGCATTAAGAACAGCCCGCACGGTGAGCGGCGCGCCGTGATCGAAAGCGTGGTTGAGCGTGCAGCCATAAGCGTGGTGGGCACGTACCAGACCGCCGGTCCGCTCGGTGTGATCGAGCCGCTCGATTCGCGTCTGAAGGCCGACTTCTTCATTCTGCCCGAGGATACCTCGGCGGATCGTCTGGGCGTCCACCCGGGTGATGCTGTTGTCGCGCGCATTTTGACCTACCCGACGCGCCTGGAATCGGGTACCGTGACGATCGAACGCCGCATTGGCGGAGATGACGCGCCCGATTTGGGCGTTCAATATGTGATGGCGCGTTACGGCTTTACCGATAGCTATCCCGAGGCCGCGCTGGCCGAGGCCGAGGGGCTTTCGCTCGATGTGTCCGCGGCGCTTAAGGACCCGCTCCGCCGCGATCTGCGCGACCGCTTTGTCATCACGATCGACCCGGTCGACGCGCGCGACTTTGACGATGCCATTTCGTTGGAGCGCACGCCCGAGGGTGGCTACAAGCTGGGTGTGCATATCGCCGACGTTTCACACTATGTGGCTTGGGACGGACATATCGATCTTGAGGCTCGCCATCGTACGACATCGGTGTATCTGGCCGATCGCGTGCTTCCCATGCTGCCCGAACGCCTGTCCAATGACCTGTGCTCGCTTCGTCCCGACGAGGACCGCCTTGCGTTTACCGTCGATATCGAGCTCGATGCGCAGGGTCGCGTGCGGCATTACGATCCGTACCCCAGCGTGATTCGCTCGCGTGTGCGTATGGACTATGACGGCGCCGAGGCGCTGCTGGTGCGTGCCGGCGCGGTTGAGTATTCGGTGCTGGAGGGTGCAGCCGAGGATGTTGCGGCTGCCGAGACCTCGCGCGAGGAAGCGCTTGAGCGCGGTCTTGCGTGCGAGGAGGCCGCCCGCGGCTACAACATCGACCTCGGCGATTTCCTTGTCGCCGCTAACGAACTCGCCGAACTTCGCCGTCGTATTCGTCGCGCCCGCGGCTCAGTCGATTTTGACACAGCCGAGATTCGCGCTCTATTGGATGAGGACGGAGTGCCCGTGCAGATTGTGGCGCGTGAGCGTTCGTGTGCCACGTCGCTTATCGAGGAAGCCATGCTGCTCGCCAACGAGTGCGTTGCAGAGTGGCTGGCAGACCGTGATATCGAGGCCTGCTATCGCGTGCATGAGGATCCGAGCCCCGATAGCCTGCACGGTGCCGCCGTTGCGCTGGCGCAGCTAGGCATCATCGACGATCGCCGTGCTGCCGGTATTGCCCTGGGGAGCCCCGATGAGCTGCAGGCTGCAGTTGATGCTGCCGCCGGTACGGCCAACGCACCGCTCGTTAACACGCTGCTTCTGCGCAGCATGCAGCGCGCGCTGTACAAGCCGCGCAACGAGGGCCACTTTGCGCTCGCCGCGCCGTGCTACTGTCACTTTACGAGTCCCATCCGTCGCTACCCTGATCTGGTGGTGCACCGCGTGCTCAAACTGCAGTTGGCCTATGAGCAGCTCGGCGGCAAGGACGCCTTGGTCCGTACGCCGCGGCTGATCGGCAAGGGGCGCGAGTCGCTGCCGCGCATTCTGCCGCAGATCTGCCGCGCATGCAGCGATGCCGAGCGCGCGGCAGATGCCGCCAGCCATGCGACGCAAAAGATCAAGATTGCCCAGTACTATGAGGACCGTCTGGGCGAGCGCTATGCCGGAACCGTCTCGTGGGTTAGCAGCATGGGCCTTTTTGTGCGCTTGGACCTAACGCAGGTCGAAGGCTTGGTTTCGATCAAGAGTCTGGGCAACGAGTGGTTCGAGTTCGACGAGGACGCGCTCACGCTCACAGGTGCCGACACGGGCACCCGTTACGAGCTGGGGCAGCGCGTGATTATCGAGGTCTCGCGCGTCAATACCACGCGTGGGCACTTGGACTTTAAGCTTATCCATTAGCCAAATCCCGACTCATGGTGGGGGAGCGGAGAGCGGCCTTTCGGGACCGCCCTTCGCATTTGAATCGTGGCTACCTTGCCGTCTGCTCGGCCGCCCGCTTACCTGCTATTTGAGAGGTAAAACCTACCAAAATAAACCTGTCCCTTTTTGGCAGGTTTACAAGAAAGCGGGGATGAGATGGCGACGGTGTACGGTTATGCGCGGGTGAGTTCGCGCGATCAGAACCTTAATCGGCAGCTGGATGCGCTGGGCGCCTATGGCGTGGGCTCGGCGAATATTTATGCCGACCATGCGAGCGGCAAGGACTTCGATCGACCACGTTATCGCGAGCTGCTGCACGTCCTGGGAGACGGGGACGTGCTGGTGGTGCTTTCTATCGACCGACTTGGCCGTAATTACTCCGAGATTCTTGAGGAATGGCGACGCATTACCAAGGAGCTCGGGGTTGCCATTGTGGTGTTGGACATGCCATTGCTTGACACGCGCGCTAGGGCCAGCGGCGCGCCGGATGTGACCAACGTCCTGATTGCCGATATTGTGCTGCAACTGCTGAGCTACGTGGCGCAGGTGGAGCGCGAGAATATCCATCGGCGCCAAGCGGAGGGAATTGCAGCGGCGCGGGCGCGAGGGGTCCGTTTCGGTCGACCTCGCAAACCGTGCCCTCCTCAGTTTGAGCTGGTGCGCGATAGCTATGAGGCGGGCGATATTACCCGCAGCCAGGCAGCAAAGTGCCTGGGCGTGTGTGTGGGGACGTTCGATCGCTGGATGCGCGAGGCGGGGTAGGGGTTTGCGTCGCTTTGTCGCTTCCTGTTGCGATTCAAATTTTGATACGGTGACGATGCCATTTGGGGCTACACTCGCTGATATTCAAAAAAGGAGGTTGGCCCTTGGCGCGCGTAAAACAAATAATCGGATGGACCGCAATTGTTCTGTTCGTTGCAACGCTGGCGGGCATCTGGGTGCTGACGGAGCAAAATGCGGTGGAGACGTCGTTGCTGAGCGAGTCCACCGCGCGTGTGGTGGAGGGTCAGGCTACGGGCGTTCAGGCTACTGATGCCACGGGTGAAGCCCAGACAGAGAACGGAATGACCGGGGGCGCCGATTCGGCTGCCTCGAATGTCCGGTCTGGCCGACTTGCTTCCATTCGCATGTGGGTGGGCACAAACGTCCGTCGCGTTGCCCATACCGTAGAGTTTTTCTTCGTCGGATTGTTCGCCTCGGTGGTCGTGGTTTGCTTTTCCAGGCGTCCGTGGAGCGTATGCTCCCGTTGCGTGCCCGTATTGCTCTTTTGCGCCGCCTGCTCCGTTGGCGATCAGGTACATAAGATCTTTGTTCCCGGCAGGCATTTCGACGTTATCGATTTAGGATTCGATGCTGCGGGCTATGTCACCGCCATGCTGTTGGTATTGCTGGCGGCGGCGTTGGTGCGCCATGCGACTCGGCCGATCGGCGCCCATGCGAGGCTCTAGCCGGTAACAAACCCGTTTCTGATAATGCGACCTTGTTGAATCATTTTGTGTCGCGCGTATTTCCGAGCGGTCGGATTTGAGGGGCGAGCGGTAGAACGCTCGCCCTTTGTGCGCCACGATGCGGCACAATGTACCGCAAAAGCTGTTTGTATCCGGTACGAATCGTTCGTTGGTCTTTAATTCTTCTCAACGGAGGTGTTTGAGATGGCAAACGGATTGCTTTTGCGGCTTCGCGAGCGTGAGCTCAGCGCGAGCCCGGCGGAACGCAATGTCATCGCATATGTAAGCGCTCATCCGCACGAGGTGGTCGGGCTGTCCGTCCGCGGTCTTGCCGATGTCACGTTCTCCTCGCCCTCGAGCATTTTGCGCTTTTGCAAACGTTTGGGTTTTGCGGGCTACAAGGAGTTCCAGCGCGAACTGATTGCCGAGCTGGCGCTCTTAGGTGACAAGAAAGACGTAGCCCTCGAGGACATCTCCATGGATGACAGCGTCGAACGTATCGTGGGGAAGGTGATGAAAAGCAACGTGCGTACGATCGAGGCGACGGCGCGAACGCTCGATTACACCGTCTTGGAGCGATGCGCGGCCCGTCTTAAGCGGGCACGCGCGGTCAATCTGTTCGGTATTGATGCCTCTCGTTTGGTCGCGCACGACCTGGCGCAAAAGCTCATGCGTGTCGACAAAGAGTGCCATCTGTACGACGACTGGCATGATCAGCTCTTATGTGCCAAGAACATGCATGAGGGCGATATGGCAATCGCCTTTAGCTACTCGGGCTTGACGCAAGAGGTGCTGGACTGCACCGCCGAGGCTCAACGTCACAACTGTCCCGTTGTGGCCGTTACCAAAGTAGATGGATCATCCAAGCTTGCCACCATGGCCGATGCCGTGCTCGGCGTCGCTGCGAGTGAACCCTTGGTCCGCAGCGGTGCCATGGCTTCGCGTATGGCCCAGCTTATGGTTGTCGATGCCCTGTACGCTGCTTACGTTGCCAGCGACTACGAACGGGCGGCGCATGTCATTAAGCAAAACTACATCGAGAAACAGGAAAGATGAGGTGAATGAAATGCTCGATTTAACAAAATTCACGACCGAACAGCGTAATCAAAGGTCAATGGACCTCGATACGATGACATCGCTGCAAATCGTCACGACGATGAACGATGAGGATCTTCGTGCCGTCCAGTCGGTCACGAAAGTGTTGCCCCAGGTTGCCACGGCAATCGACTGGGCTGCTGAGGCACTCGAGCGCGGCGGGCGCGTCTTTTACATGGGCGCAGGCACCAGCGGTCGTCTGGGCGTACTCGACGCTTCGGAGTGTCCGCCCACGTTTGGCGTGTCACCCGATCTGATTGTCGGGCTCATTGCCGGAGGCGAGACGGCGTTTATCAAGGCTGTCGAAGGTGCCGAAGACAGCGATGAGCTTGGCGCGAACGACCTGCGAGAGCATGGACTCTCGGACAAGGATCTTGTCGTTGGCCTGGCGGCAAGCGGCCGTACTCCTTATGTGGTGGGCGGCCTTGCGTACGCCAAGGCAACTGGGTGCAAGACCATTGCAATTGCCTGCAACCAAGGGTCGAAGATCGGGGAGAGCGCAGATCTTGCCATTGAGCCCGTGCCCGGTCCCGAGGTGCTGACCGGCTCAACGAGGCTCAAGGCGGGAACGGTTCAAAAGCTCATTCTCAACATGATTTCGACCGGTGCCATGGTCAAGATCGGCAAGGTATACCAAAACCTGATGGTCGATGTGCAGCAGACGAACGAGAAGTTGGTGGTGCGTGGCCAGAACATCGTGATGGAGGCGACCGGCTGCACGCGCGAGCGCGCCGTTCAGGCGCTTGCAGATGCCGGCGGCCATGTAAAAACCGCTATTGTCTCGGTACTGTTGGACTGCGATGCCGAGCAGGCTACGGTAGCTCTTGAGCGGGCGCGAGGCCATGTCCGTGCTGCGGTGAGTGGCCATGAGAAGAGCAATGCCGACGCCCAATAGGTGCGCGGCGTGAGCTGATATGACATCCAGACGAGATACCCAATACAAGGAGGAGTTATGACGAACAAAGAGCTGGCTCAAAAGCTGCTGGACCTTTTGGGCGGTAAAGACAACGTGCTGGCAAACGCGGCGTGCATGACGCGCCTGCGCGTGACCGTCAAAGACGCGGGCAACGTCGACACGGAGGGCATTAAGGCACTCGACGGCGTGATGGGCCTGGTCGAGGACGACACGATGCAGATCGTGCTGGGTCCGGGCAAGGTGAATAAGGTGCTCGAGGAGTTCTCCAAGCTCACTGGCCTTGCGAAAGGCGTTGCCGACGAGAGCGTGGTTGACGCTGCGGCCACAAACAAGGCCGCGCAGAAGGCCAAGTACGAGTCTAAGCCGGTTCAGGCCTTCCTCAAGAAGATTTCCAATGTCTTCGTCGCCCTGCTTCCCGGCATCATTGCGGCTGGCCTCATCAACGGTATCTGCAACGTCATTAACGTTTCGACGGCAGGCGCGCTTGCAGGCGAGTGGTGGTACCAGGGCATTCGTTCCATGGGCTGGGCCCTGTTTGCCTATCTGCCCATCTTGGTGGGCTATAACGCGGCACGTGAGTTTGGTGGTTCCGCTGCGCTGGGCGGCATCGCCGGCATGATGTGTATCGCCAACAGCGCCATGCCCCTGCTTGCGCCTGGCGCGGCTGATCCTGCCACTGCCATTCTGCTGCCGCTCACCAGTGCGCAGTACAACCCCGCAGCGGGCGGCATGATCGCGGCTCTCATCGCTGGCGCATTTTTTGCCTGGATGGAGCGTCAGATTCGCAAGGTTATGCCCAACGCACTCGACACGTTCTTGTCTCCGCTGCTGGTGCTCATCATCGGTGCCTTTGCTCTGATGCTCGTCATCCAGCCGGTTGGCGCATGGCTGACGACTGCCATCTTTAGCGTTTTGACCTTTATCTTCGAGAAGCTGGGCGTCCTGGGCGGCTATATCCTGTCGGCAGGCTTCTTGCCGCTGGTTTCCGTCGGCCTGCATCAGGCGCTCACGCCGATCCACGCTATGCTCAACGATCCCGACGGCGCTACCAAGGGTATCAATTACCTGCTTCCCATCCTTATGATGGCTGGCGGCGGCCAGGTCGGTGCCGGTTTGGCGCTGTACTTTAAGACCAAGAACGCCAAGCTCAAGAAGTACGTCGCAGAGTCCATTCCCGTTGGAATCCTGGGTGTGGGCGAGCCTCTGATGTATGCTGTTACGCTGCCGCTCGTTCGTCCGTTTGTGACGGCCTGCCTGGGTGCCGGATTTGGCGGCGCGCTCGCGGCGCTGCTTCACATCGGCACGGTTTCTCAGGGCGTTTCCGGTCTGTTTGGCCTGCTGATCGTCGTTCCTGGCCAGCAGCTCGGCTACGTTGCCGCTATGCTGCTTGCCTATGCCGCCGGCTTTGTCCTGACGTGGTTCTTTGGCGTCGACGAGCAGAAGATCAACGAGTTCTTTGGCGAGTAGATTGATATCGCGAGCCGTGTTGCTCAGGGTTCGCGGCGCGCGGCAGATTTCTTGATGTTATGGTTGTGCCGGCGGGGCTAGCTGCTCCGCCGGCCTTTTTTAAAGGAGCGTTGAAGCGTGAAAACGGGTATTTCGATTTATCTTTCCAGCCCTCTGCAGGATATTGAGCGGACGATTGAACGTGGTGCCGCGGCGGGTGCGCGCTATGCGTTCACCTCGCTGCATATTCCCGAGGATGGGGGAGCGGCGTATGCCGATAAGGTCCGTCATGTGCTGTCGCTGCTTTCCGCCCGCGGCATTGCGCTCATTGCCGATGTGGGGCCTCGCACGTGCGATTTGCTCGGGCTTGAGCGCATCGAGGACTTGCGCGATCTGGGGTTGGAATACCTTCGTTTGGACTATGGCTTTAGCGCCCAGCGGGTCGCGGAGCTGTCCGGTGTATTTCGCATTGTGGTCAATGCATCGACAGTGAGTTCTGATGAAATCGCATCGTGGCGTGAGGCCGGTGCCGATGTGACTCGTTTTGCCGCCTGCCACAATTTTTACCCCAAGCCTTATACCGGTTTAGCTCTGGAGGACATTGCTCGGGTGAATCTTCGTCTTGCGGCGCTTGGATTCGAAATCATGGCTTTTGTGCCGGGTGATGCTAACGTTCGCGGGCCGGTATTCGAGGGACTGCCGACGGTCGAGGCGCAGCGCGGTCGCGCGTCAAAGGTTGCCCTCAATATGCTTGAGCTTGCACATGGCGCCGATTGCGACATTGTGTTGGTCGGCGACCCCGATCTTTCCGATGCGGGCTGGGCGCAGTTTGCTCAAGTTTCCGCCGGATACGTGGACCTGCAATGCGAGCTTGAGCTCAGTTATGCCTATGTGCGCGGGCAGATTCATCACGACCGACCCGACTCGAGCGTCCTCATCTTTAGGTCTCAGGAGTCACGTACGACGCTTAAGCCGGATTCCGTGCCGACGGATGCCGGAGCCGGCCTGCCGCGAAAGGCGGGGTCGATCGCTGTGAGCAATAGCGGATATGGGCGCTACGAAGGCGAGCTTGAGATTGCGCGGGTCGATCTTCCCGGTGACGAGCGCATGAACGTTGCGGGCCATATCACGCCCGAGGCAATGGAACTGCTGCCGTTCATCAAACGCGGATTCGGGGTACGGTTCGTTTAACGTGTGACCCGCGGGCTACAATTGGCCCATCATACGAAGGCGCCTCGTGTGGCGTGTGCCTGCGTTGGCCGATCTATATTCGGAGGATTCCCATGACCGTACTGTTTGTTGAATATTCCAAGTGCTCGACCTGTAAGAAGGCCAAGGCATGGCTGGACGAACATGGGGTAGAGTACATCGACCGCGATATCGTTTTGGACAATCCCACGGCTGATGAGCTTGCGACCTGGATTGCTCGTTCGGGGCTGCCGGTGCGGCGTTTCTTTAATTCGTCGGGCATGAAATATCGAGAGCTGGGCCTGAAGGCGCGTCTGGATGCGGGCATGACGGATCGGGAGTGCTACGAGCTGCTGGCGACCGACGGCATGCTGGTCAAGCGTCCGCTGCTGGTGGGCGACGACTTTGCGATTCCAGGCTTTAAGGAAGCAGCCTGGACCGAGGTACTACTGTAGCAGCTGCGGAAAGCGTGTCCCGTTCTGAGTGCAGATTCTGGGATGCGCTTTCTGCCGGCAGGTTCGCTCCGGTCAGTTCTCGAACTGTGCCCACTTATGCGGGTCGTAGATCTTTACCTGTTTGTTGGGCTTGCCGCTCCAGTACTCTTCGTCCATAAAGGGCAGATATGCCTGAATGTCGGGGCAGATGAACGGGATCCGCTGCGCTTGCAAACGGTCGCGTTGGCGTTGCTCCAAATGGGTCTCCGAAATCACGACGGGAATACCAGATAGCTCCACGAGGCTCGCCTGAACTCGCTTGAGGTCGGGTAGCGTCGCGTGCCATGCCATTCGCATCATCAAAAATGAGGCGCCGCGATACGTTGCCTGCATGACTGTGATGGCGGGTCGTAGCGTGGGATGAATTTTGTGCCGATCCGGCCAAGGGATAGCAGTTATCTCGAGGCCGAGGGTCTCCCATAGGTAATCAAGCTCTTCATCCATGTCGTCTCGATATCCGCGCGATAATTGGTGTCCTGATTGTGTCACTATTGACGGCGACTAGGATGCAGCAATCTGCCAACGGTAGCTATGGTGCGCTTGCGGTATTTTGCCCCTTGCATGCGGTTTGGCTTCACAGGTCCTTCATGGGTCGGGGCAAATTGGCCGATTTTCAAAAAAGTTAAAAATGGGGCTTGCGTCACCGTAGAACTTCCCGTATATTTCTTTCTTGCGCAAAGGCACAGCCGAGCGCAGCGATGCAGTCATTGGGATGTCGTCTAATGGCAGGACAGCGGATTCTGGTTCCGTCAATGGGGGTTCGACTCCCTCCATCCCAGCCATTGCATTTGCTACATATGGCCCGTTCGTCTAGCGGTTTAGGACGCCGCCCTCTCAAGGCGGAGATCACCAGTTCGAATCTGGTACGGGCTACCAAAATTGAACGCCCGGGCCTCGTAAGAGACCCGGGTTTTGTGTATTGACCGTATATACGGCGCCTGCCGTGTTTCGCTCAGATCGAGGAGTAGCCATGGATCTGCCCATCAGCTTGCAAGACATCACGTATGCCGAGAACTATCTGGCGCAGGGCGACCTGGCTACGGCGACGCCGCTGCTGGAGCGTCTGGTGGAGCTCGCCGAGGAGTATATTGATGCTGAGTGCAAGACGGAGGAGAAGCGTCAATACTTTAGCTTCGATAGCAAGTTTGAGCGCTTGGCCTATCGCCGCGTGGAGAAGGATCCGCGCGAGCTCGTGCAGGTCGAGGTGCCGTTTGACCGCCTGTACTCTGACATGGCGTTTGCCTACATTCGCCAGCAGGATTATGTAAGCGCTCGTAATGCCCTGATGCAGGCTGTGCGTTGGGACCCCATGAACTGCAACTATCGCTTGGATTTGGCCGAGCTGTTCCGTGCACTCGAGGACAAGCAGGAATGGGCATCGCTCTCGTTCTCGGTGCTGGAGCGTGCAAGCGATGGCAAGTGCGCCGCCCGCGCTTACGCCAATCTAGGTCAGTACTTCTTGGAGCCCGAGACCGAGAACGTTTCGGCTGCCGTGGGCTGCGCGCGTCTGGCGCTGCGCCTGGCGCCCAACGATGCGCATACGACGCGCCTGCTCAACAAGATCCATACCACCTATCCGGATGCCGCTGATGAGAGCGACGACCACGTGATGGGTGAATTGGCCCTGCAAGGCGTGCCGACCTCACCTTCGGCCGAGATTGCCATCTGCCTGATTATGTGCGCGACCGATGCTGCAAGCGACGGCGACAAGCAGGAGGCGACGCGCCTGACGGTACGTGCTCGCGACTTGGTGGGCGAGGAGGCCTGCGCGGCGATCATTAAGCTGGTACGCGAGAGCGATGCCGAGCTCAACGCCGAGCGCAAGGCAAAGCGCACAGGCGACGACAAGGGAGCCGACGGCGTCAAGGAGGCCGGCGATGCCCAGTAAGCGCGAACGCAAGCTCATTTCCAAGAATCGCTCGGCGCATCACGAGTACTTTATCGACGAGACGTTCGAATGCGGCATTGAGCTGACCGGTACCGAGGTCAAGTCGATTCGCGAGCGCGCCTGTCAGATCACTGACACCTTTGCGCTGATTCGCGGCGGCGAGTGCTGGCTGGTGGGGTTGCATATCCACCCTTACAGCCACGGTGGCGTGTGGAACCGTGACCCCGATCGCCGTCGCCGTCTGCTGCTGCATCGCAAGGAGATTGATTTTCTTGACGGCAAGCTGCGCAACCGCGGCTATGCGCTGGTGCCGTTGGAGCTCTACTTTAATACCGATGGTCGCGTAAAGTTGCTGTTGGGTCTGGGCCGCGGCAAAAAGCTTTACGACAAGCGCGAGGATATGGCCAAGCGTGATGTCCAACGCGAGATCGACCGCGCCCTTAAGGAACGCAACCGCTAGGCACTCTGTATAAGTTGCGGTGGAATACGGACTGTTTTGCCTGTTTGAGGGGCTATTCAGTCCCTATTTCACCGCAACTGCGGGCGTCTCATCTCCCTTACTGTTCTGACACATGTGTCTCAAAGGCGGCGTCCGTTATGGGCGTTGCCTTTTTTGTGGGTACATACATCCATGAGGATCAATGCCGGGTTAAAGGAGTGATCGATATGGACAAAACTGCGTTCTTTACGATGCCGAGCGGTCTGTATGTGGTGAGTGCCGCGGCCGACGGGATGCGTGCCGGCTGCGTCATCAACACGGCGGTGCAGGTGACGTCCGCGCCGCCGCGCATCTCGGTTGCCGTGAATAAGGAAAATGTCACGTCTGGCGTTATCTCGTCTGCCAAGGCCTTTGCGCTGACCGTGATCGATCAGACGGCCGATATGCTCTACATTGGCAACTTTGGGTTTCGCACCAGCAGCGATTATGACAAGTTTGCCAAATACGAGACCCGCGAGACGGCTCTGGGCATGCCCTATGTTCCCGAGCATGCGGCGGCCTTGTTTAGCTGCCGTTTAATTGACACTGTTGACGTGGGCACACACCTGCTTTTTATTGGCGAGGTCGAAGATGCCGAGCGTCTGAGTGGCGAGACTCCGTTGACCTATGACTACTACCACAAGGTGCTGAAGGGCAAGACGCCGCCCAAGGCCTCTTCGTACCAAGGGTAGAAATGCTGTAAAACTACTTGCATTATATTATTGAGAATATATACTAATAAGCAAGTACACCAGCAGTCACGTTCGAGAGGAGAACATCATGGCTGAGGAAAAGAAGACGTACAAGTTCGTGTGCACCGTTTGCGGTTATGAGGTTGAGGTCGACACGCCCGAGCTGCCCGAGGACTACGTGTGCCCGGTCTGTGGCGTCGGCCCCGATGAGTTTGAGCTCGTCGAGGAGTAGCTCGTAGACACACGACTTGCAGCAACACATAGCTCTGTCCAAGGGTCTCGGTCGGATATTCCGGCCGGGACCCTTTTCCTCCGTCCCCAAGGGATTACGGCTGCTGTTGGCCGATCATGACTGTCGTGAGTCCGGCCGACCTTTTGTCTTAATCTGTAACATCTAACGGCTCAAAACGGGTCTTCCTGTTACAGATTGAGACAAAAGGTTGGAGCTGAAGAAATGTCTCGATCTGTAACATCTAGAAGTGGAAACGGGGTCTACGTGTTACAGATTGAGACAAACGGAGCTATCCCTCGGAATGATCTCGATCTGTAACATCTAGACATCAAAAGCGTATCTAGATGTTGCAGATCGAGACGTTTGTCTGGGTAGGTGCCCCGTCCCATTACATCCCTGTCAACAACACGACATCGAGAATCGTCACGATGACGCCGATCCCTACGAGCAACGCGTTGAGCGGGCGCGAGTTGGCGTATTTACCCATGACGCGGCGTGAGCTGGTGAGCCGTATGAGCACAAAGACCGTAATCGGCAGCTGAAGCGACAGCAGTGCCTGACTCCAAATGAGACCCTCAAAAGGATTCGGGACGACCAGGCACGCCGCCACTGCGCCGACGAAGCAGGCCGCCACCCCGATCGAGGAATGTCGGTCGTGGATGTCGTATTCCTCGTCGAACATGCCCGCGGTGATGGTGCCCGCCGCCATGCCCGCCGTCACACAACTCGATATGCCCGCAAACAGCAGTGCCACCGCAAAGATGGTCGAGCTTGCCGAGCCCAGAATGGGGGAGAGTGTAGCCGCTGCGACGGCGAGGTCGTCTACGACAATGCCGTGCGCAAAGAAGGTCGTTGCGGCCAGGATGACCATGGCCGAGTTGATTGCCCAGCCCACACCCATCGAAAAGAGCGTGTCGAAGAGCTCGTAGCGCAGACGTTCTTCGATAACCTGCTCGCCTTGGCCTTCGAAGTGCATGGATTGGATGACCTCGGAGTGCAGGAAGAGGTTGTGGGGCATAACGACCGCGCCTAGGACACTTACGATAATCGCGGCCGAGCCGGTGGGCATACTGGGTGTGATCCAGCTTGTGGCGGCTTGCGGCCAGTCGGCCTTGACTAGTGCAAGCTCGGCTAAAAACGAAAGTCCCACCACGCCCACGAAGGCGATGATCCAGCGTTCGGCGCGTTTGTAGGAGCTTGTCATGAGCATCGCCATCGATACTGCCGCCACGATGACGCAGCCCGCACGCACGGGCAGCCCAAAGAGCATTTGAAGGGCGATCGCACCACCCAGGACTTCGGCCATGGCGGTGGCGACCGTGGCTAGATACGCGCTGCCGAGTATCGCACGCCCGACGAGGCGGGGCAGGTGGCGCGTCGTGGCCTCGGCGAGGCACATGCCCGTGGCGATACCCAGGTGTGCCGCGTTGTGCTGCAGCACGATGAGCATGATCGTGGACAACGTGACGATCCACAGCAGCGCGTAGCCAAACTGCGAGCCCGCGGCCATATTGGAGGCCCAGTTGCCCGGGTCGATAAAGCCGACGGTCACGAGCAGTCCGGGGCCGATATGCCGTGCGATGTCGAGTCCGCCGTGGCCACCGGTGTGCGGGGAGCCAAAGTGATGTTTGAGATGGTTGAGCATGGTGCGCTCCTGCGTGCCGCTTGTTTGACTCCGCAAAGAATACCCGTTTTAGGCCAAACAGTTAACCAAGACTAACAAAATTGTTGTATTTGGATAGGCCGGTGGAAAGGGATTGCCGAAATGTCTTGATCTGTAACAACTAGGGATGGAAATTGGACCTAGGTGTTACAGATCGAGACAGGAAGAAATGGTCCTATGGAAAATCTCGATCTGTAACGGCTGACCGCCAAAACCGACCCTTCGTGTTACAGATTGAGACAAACCAAAACCGTCCTGCAGAAAATCTCAATCTGTAACATCTAGGCGCCAAAATCGGCTCCTCCTGTTACAGATTGAGATGTTAGATGCAGTGAGCTTACAGACCGCCCGGCACGCGGAGCGTGGCGTTGTCGATGGGCTCAATCGACACCTCGGGCACGTGCTCCACCTGCGGCACCCACTCGTAGGGCGCGCGTTACGCGATTGTTTCGAAACGGGCGGGAAACACAACGGGCTGGCTATGCTCCTAGTATGCCTAGTCAACTGACTGTCTAAATATCTAGGGGAGGATCGCGATGCAGGCAGATTCCGCTCAGCAGCAGGGCCTTTATCGCCCCGAATTCGATCACGATGCATGTGGCATCGGCGCGCTTGCCGATATCAACGGTGAGCGCCATCACCAGATTCTGGACGATGCGCTGTCCATTCTGGTCAACTTGGAGCACCGCGGCGGCACAGGACTCGAGAAGAACACCGGCGACGACGCTGGCATTCTGTTCCAGGTTCCGCATCACTTTTTCCGTAAAGAGGCCCAAAAGTGCGGCCAGATTCTGCCGGCAGAGGGCGACTATGGCGTGGCCATGCTGTTCTTCCCGCAGGACGACAAGGGCGTAGAGGATGCCCGTCGCGTGTTTGAGGAGGGCTGCGCCGAGGCCGGCGTGCCGCTGCTCTTTTGGCGTGAGGTGCCCGTCGACCCGCACGACCTGGGCGAGACGGCCCGCGCCTGCATGCCCACCATCTTGCAGGCCTTCCTGGGTCGTCCGGACGACACGCCGGCGGGTGACGCCTTCGAGCGCCGCCTGTACGTGTGCCGCCGCACCATCGAGAAGAAGGCCGACGCCGAGTTCGCCCTGCGCGACAAGATCTTTTACGTGTGCTCCATGAGCTCGCGCACCATCGTGTACAAGGGCATGCTGGTCGCCACGCAGATGCGTCGCTTCTTCATCGACCTCAACGACGCCGCCGTCAAAACAGCCGTGGCGCTCGTCCACTCGCGCTACTCCACCAACACCACGCCCAGCTGGGAGCGTGCGCACCCCAACCGTTTTATCATCCATAACGGCGAGATCAACACCCTCAAGGGTAACGTCAACTGGATTCGCGCCCGCGAGCCCAACCTGTACAGCCCCGTGCTGCAGCACGATCTTGAGCGCGTGATGCCCATCATCAACCGCGAGGGTTCCGACTCCGCGATTCTGGACAATGTGCTTGAGTTCCTGGTCATGAACGGTCGCCCGCTTACGCGTGCCGCGTCCATGCTGCTGCCCGAGCCGTGGGACCACAACGACAGCCTGAGTGAGGAACGCCGCGCCTACGATGCCTACCAGTCCATGCTCATGGAGCCGTGGGATGGCCCGGCGGCCATCGCCTTTACCGACGGTCGCACGCTGGGTGCCGCCCTCGACCGTAACGGCCTGCGTCCCGCCCGCTACTATGTGACGCGCGACGGTCGCTTTATGTTGGCAAGCGAGGTGGGCACCATCGAGGTGAGCCCCGAGAACATCCTGACGAGCGGCTGTCTGGGACCGGGCCAGATGCTCGAGGTTGACTTTGCCCGCGGCCGCGTGATCTACAACGATGAGCTGCGCGCCCGCTATGCCAAGGAAAAACCCTACCGCGACTGGATTGCCGAGGAGACGCTGACCGTCGACGCGCTCGATGGGCCCGTTGCGGCAACACCCGCCGAGGACGACGAGGTGCCTACCGCCGTGCGTATGGCCAAGCTCGGCTATCACTGGGATGACGTCGACGAGGTCGTGCGTCCCATGGCCCAGCAGGGCAAGGCCCCGCTCGCCTCAATGGGCATCGATGCGCCGCTGGCCTGTCTGTCCAAGAAGACGCGTTCGTTCTTCGACTACTTCTATCAGCTGTTCGCCCAGGTCACGAACCCGCCGATCGACGCCCTTCGCGAGCATATGGTCACTTCGACCACGCTCTACCTGGGCAACCACGGCAACCTACTCGAGGATTCCCGCACGGCCTGTCAGCTGGTACGCTTGGAGCGCCCGTTGCTCAACGAGGAGGAGTTCGAGCGTATCTGCGCCATCGACCGCGTGGGCTTTAAGACCCGTCGCTTCCGTGCCGTCTACCGCCGCGACGCCGGCGAGGGCGCGCTGCAGGCTGCGCTTAAGCAGCTTGCCGAGGACGTTGAGGCTGCGGTCCGCGACGGCGTGAACATCGTGGTGCTGAGCGATCGTGCCGCTGCGGGCGAGGTGCCCGTGCCGTCGCTGCTCGCTGTGGGCTGCGTGCACAACCACCTGATCCGCGCCGGCGTGCGTACCTTTGCTGACATCGTGGTGGAGTGCGGCGATGCCGTGTCCCCGCACGACTTTGCGGCACTGGTGGGCTACTCCGCGAGCGGCATCTATCCGTACAACGCACATGCGTGCATCCGCGATCTGGCGGCACACGGCGACCTGGACGTGACGGCCGAGCAGGGTATCGCCAACTACAACAAGGCTGCGACCGCCGGCATCGTCTCCATCATGTCCAAGATGGGCATCTCCACGGTGCAGAGCTACCATTCGGCACAGATCTTCGAGGCCGTGGGCTTTACGCCCGAGTTCGTCAGCGCGTACTTCGCCGGCACGGTGAGCCGTGTGGGCGGTATGGGTGTCGAGGACGTCGAGCGCGAGCAAAACGAGCGCTACGACGCCGCGCTCGCTATCCTTAGGAGCCCGGCTCCCGATCAGCTGCCCACGCTGGGTCTGACCAAGTGGCGCCCACTCGGCGGCGAGGATCACCTCATCGATCCGCAGACTGTCTACCTGCTGCAGACCGCCTGCCGTGAGGACAGCTACGACACCTTTAAGGAGTACAGCGCCCGCCTGCACCGCACCGGCCGTGCCGTGCGCCTGCGCGACTTGCTCGACTTTGATGCCAGCGGCCGCACGCCGGTGGCACTCGACGAGGTGGAGCCCGCGCTCAACATCGTCCGCCGCTTTAACACCGGCGCCATGTCGTACGGCTCCATCAGCAAAGAGGCGCACGAGTGCATGGCCATCGCCATGAACCGCCTGCACGGCCGTTCCAACTCCGGCGAGGGCGGCGAGGATCCGCGTCGCGAGACCCCGCTGGCTAACGGCGACTCCAAGAACTCCGCCATCAAACAGGTGGCGAGCGCGCGCTTTGGCGTGACGAGCCGCTATCTGTGCAGCGCCTTCGAGATTCAGATCAAGATGGCTCAGGGCGCCAAGCCCGGCGAGGGTGGCCACCTGCCCGGCAAGAAGGTCTACCCCTGGATCGCCGAGGTCCGTCAGTCCACGCCCGGCATCGGCCTGATCTCGCCTCCGCCGCACCACGACATCTACTCCATCGAGGACCTGGCGGAGCTTATCTTCGACCTTAAGAACGCCAACCCCGGTGCGCGCGTGTCGGTCAAGCTGGTCAGCGAGGCCGGCGTCGGCACCATTGCTACCGGTGTGGCCAAGGGTGCCGCCGACAAGATTTTGATCAGCGGCCATAACGGCGGCTCGGGTGCCGCGGCGCGCGATTCCATTTGGCACGCCGGCCTGCCGCTGGAGCTTGGCCTTGCCGAGGCTCAGCAGACGTTACTGCAAAATGGCCTGCGCTCCCGCGTGGTGCTCGAGGCCGACGGCAAGCTCATGGACGGCACCGACGTTGCCGTCGCCTGTCTGCTGGGTGCCGAGGAGTTTGGCTTTGCGACCATGCCGCTCATCTCCATGGGCTGCCTCATGCAGCGCGACTGCCAGCAGGATACCTGCCCGGCCGGCATCGCGACGCAAAACTGCCGCCTGCGCCACGGCTTCCGCGGTAAGCCCGAGCACGTCGAGCATTTTATGCTCTTTGTTGCCGAGCAGCTGCGCGAGGTCATGGCGAGCCTGGGCTTCCGTACCGTCGACGATATGGTCGGCCATCCCGAGTGCTTACGCCAGATCGAGGTCCCGGGCAACCGCAAGGCCAACCTGCTCGATTTGTCGCCCGTTCTGGCGAGCGCGACCTGCGAGTTCGGTGCTCACATTCCGGGCGCCGACGGTCGTCACTTCCTGCCCCAGATGGCTGCCGACAGCGAGCTCGACAAGACGCTCGACTTCACGTTGTTTGTGCCCTATACGGCCGATGCCCGTGCGCACCTGCGCCCGATTCGCTTCCGCGCCGATATCGCCAACGTCAACCGCTGCGTGGGCACCATCCTGGGCAACGCGGTGACCAAGGCGCATCCCGAGGGCCTGCCCGCCGGTTCCATCACCATCGATTGCGATGGTTCGGCCGGTCAGAGCTTTGGCGCCTTTCTGCCGCGCGGCATTACGCTCAACGTGTGCGGCGACGCCAACGATTACTTTGGCAAGGGTCTTTCGGGCGGCGAGGTGTCGGTGCGCCCCAACCCGCATGCGACCTACAAGTTCGACGAGAACATCATCGTGGGCAACGTTGCGTTCTTTGGTGCCACGAGCGGCCGCGGCTTCATTAACGGTCTGGCCGGCCAGCGCTTTGGCGTTCGCAACTCCGGTGCCACCGTGGTGGTCGAGGGCTGCGGCAACCATGGCTGCGAGTACATGACGGGTGGTCTGGCGCTCATCCTGGGCGAGGTCGGGCAGAACTTCGCCGCAGGTATGACGGGTGGTGTGGCTTATGTCTTTGACCAGTACGGTACGCTCGATGCCCGTGTGAACCACGAGAGCGTGGAGCTCAAGGCCCCGACGGCCGACGAACTGGCGCAGATTCGCGAGCTCATCCAGGAGCACGTGGACGCGACGCAGAGCCCGCGCGGCATTAAGCTGCTCTACAGCTTTGAGACGATGAGTAAGCACTTTGTGAAGGTCATTCCGACCGAGTACGAGCGCGTGCTGGCGATTGTCGCTGTGGCCGAGGCTGTGGGCAAGACGCATGCGCAGGCAGAGGAGCTGGCGTTTGACATTGTGACCGGTCGCGCGAGTGCCGCGGATGTCGCTCGCTTCGATGCCGCGGGCGGCGCTGTCGGCTCTGTTGCTTCGACCAAGAAGGAGGCGTAAGTGCCATGGGTAAGCCCGGTGCTTTTCTTGATATCGATCGCGTGACCCACGAGCTTCGCCCCGTGGAGGAGCGCAGCCATGATTTTGATCCGCTGTACGTGGAGCTCGATGACGATGCGCGCCGTGCCCAGGCGAGCCGCTGCATGATGTGCGGCGTGGCGTTTTGTCAGATGGGCGCGAGCTTTGGCAAGGCGCGTCCGAGTGGCTGCCCGCTGCATAACCTGATTCCCGAGTGGAATGAGCTGGTGTACCGCGGCCGCTGGGACGAGGCTGCCGAGCGCCTGTCGCTCACCTCGCCCATGCCCGAGTTTACGAGCCGCGTGTGCCCGGCGCTGTGCGAGGCCGCGTGCAACCTGGGTTCGGTCGACGGCCAGCCCACGACGATTCATGACAACGAGCGTGCGATCAGCGACCATGAGTGGGCAAATGGCGGTCCGCGTCGCTTTGAGCCGGCGGGGGAGGACGCGCCCTCGGTCGCCGTGGTTGGTTCTGGCCCGGCTGGCCTGGTGGCTGCATGGGAACTTGCGCGTCGCGGTGCCCGCGTGACGGTGTTTGAGCGTGACGATCGCCCGGGCGGCCTGCTCATGTACGGCATTCCCAACATGAAGCTCGAGAAGTCTGTGGTCGAGCGCCGCGTGGCGCTCATGCGCGAGCTGGGTATTGTCTTTGAGCTGGGCGCTGACGTTACGAACCCTGCGGTAGCGGCCAAGCTCAATGGCTTTGACGCCGTTGTGGTGGCTGCCGACGCTCGTGCACCCCGCGGTCTTTCGGCTACGAATGTGGATGCCCCGGGCGTGGTGTATGCCGTGGACTACCTGACGGCTTCGACCGTCTCGGTGCTCGATGGTGGTGAGCCCGCGGTGAACGCGCGTGGCCTGGACGTTGTGGTCATTGGCGGCGGCGATACCGGCAACGACTGCGTGGGCACCGCGGTGCGCCAGGGTGCGCGCAGTGTGCGCCAGTTTGAGTTCTTGCCGGCCGCGCCCGATAAGCGTGCGGCGAGCAACCCTTGGCCGCAGTGGCCCAACGTTAAGAAGACCGACTACGGTCAGCAGGAGGCTATCGCTGCCATGGGCGGCGAGATGCGTGCCTGGGGCGTGGATACGCTCGAGGTGCTGCTGGACAAGAAGGGCGCGGCAGCGGGCCTGCGCGTGGTCGATCTGGATTGGTCGGCCGGCAAGCCCGAACGCATCGCGGGCTCCGAGCACGAGGTGCCGGCCCAGCTGGTGCTCATCGCCTGTGGCTTTACGGGTCCGGAGCGCAGCGTGTTCGAAGCTGTCGGCGTACCTGTTGCCACGGCGGGCCGCCCGCTGCCTGTGATGGTCGCCGAGGGCTCGCATCTTGCGGCGCGTGTCGACGGCGTCGCCGCAGATGCCGCGCCGGTGTATGTGGCCGGCGACGCCCGCAACGGCAGCTCGCTCGTAGTGAGCGCCATGGCCGATGCCCTTGCCTGCGTGGCCGAGGTCGCCGAGGCGCTGGAGCTGTAAAGTAGTCATTTAAGAACGTCTCCAATGACTAGTCATTTTTTGTCTAGTCGTTGGGGACACTCTTTGCGAGCGATTTGCTCGTTTGTCGACGTACGGGTGTTCATTTGTCGACTTCTTGGGCTGTGGTCACCTGTTGTTTCTGTGGCGACTGTGGGTATCTGGCTCAAAAGGGCGGGTTGGCCGTCTATGTTTAACTGCGGTTTTGTTGCGGTGCGCATTTTCGGTCAAGCATCCCGTCAAGTGTTTGGTCAGCAGTTAGTTTGCAGCCGGAGGCCTATTTTGTCCGTGCTGACAGTGGCTGCCCACCCTCCTCGTAAGCTCAAATTGAGGTTCATCAGTTTGAGGAGGATGCCGTGACTGACCACGTTTTAGACCGAGCGCATCTGGCCGAAGCCGTCGGTAACGATATTGCCGACATGGCCCATTTTTGGATGCTGCGGAAGTTTCAGTTTTTGGAGCCGGCGCGCGAGCAGTTCGAGATCATTGTCGACCCGTGGCTCGGCTATTGCACCGAGCCTTCCCAAAACGAAATCATGGCCTACAACATGGCATTTACCGATTGGCTGCTCTTCGAGCGCCCCTATCGCCATGGCAAGACGCTGCTCGAGCTGTATGTTGATGAGCCGCCGGCATCGCTTTCGCCTGCCTCGCTCAAGCGGCTCGAGCAGGTATACGACACGCAGTATTTCTCGCGCTTTGGCATTTTGGACAAGGATCCTGCGACTGGTATGGTCGCGCTGAAGGACACACGCACCGACCGTCGCTTTGACGTCTACGATCCGCATATCGTGCAAAAGGAGCATTGGAGCGACGGAGCGATTGCGGTGCGCCTCGCCTGCGTCGACGATGTCTGGCTGACGGCGGGACAACTCTATCTGTATGACATCGCACGCCTGAGTGACACGGCGGTCGATGGGCCTGGTGCGGTGCATCCGGAGGACCTGCAGGATGGCTTTGACACCTCGTGCATCAGTTTCTTCTTGCGTCTGGTCCGCGACATCATGGGCGCCCAGGGGCGGTACGTAAAGTCGCTCAACATCTACGAGCAGGAGTGGGAGTAGGGGGTGTTACTGGTGTCGCTCTGCTGCCCCTGACTTTGTCTCAATCTGTAACGTTTAGGGACAAAAAACCGGTCTACCTGTTACAGATTGAGACGAACGCTTGGGCGCCGCTGGTTTGTCTAAATCTGTAACGTTTGGGGGGCTGGAGAACGTCTAACTGTTACAGATCGAGATGTTCGGCAACGGGTTGGGAGAATGTCTCGATCTGTAACATCTACAGGCCCAATTTCGACCTTCCTGTTAAAGATTGAGACAAAGGCTGGACGCGGTGTCGAAAGATCTTGTTCTGTAACAACTAGAGGCTCAAAGACTGTCTTCCTGTTACAGATCAAGACATTTGTCAGCGGAGGCAACGGTGACGATGGTCCATTTGTCTGACGTGGTGGTGACGAAAGTGTCTAATACCGTTCTCAAACACAAACATGCGACTCGCAACACGTTGGCGCGGAATAGAATGCTCGCGCGGCTCACGGAGACGGCCAAGCAAGGTGCGCTGCTCGCAACGCATGACAATACCGAGCTCATGTGGCTGCGACGCCATGTTGGAACCGACGATATCGCGGAGCCCGAGCCGTACCTGTTCTGTTTTCAGCATGATTGGGATGCATTGACGCCGGCGGAGCGAGCGCTGAGGACTATCAAAGGGCTTGCGGAATTTCATCCCGATTGGGCGTTTTGGGGCTATGACGCGGCGCTTTTGTGGGGTCTGGAGGTGCCGAATGATCTGCTCGGGCCGCGCTTTCTTGTTAAGACGGGTTGTTCGGTGACGTTGAGCGGCGGGTGCAGGTTGTTGCGTCCGCAGATGGCGGGCGCGCTCGAGCGTGTTGATGGCGTGCGGGTGACGTCGTTTTGGCGCACGGTGGAGGATTGCTTACTGCGTGCGCCGTTCTCCTACGGGTTGGCGATTGCCGATTCTGCACTGCGGGCGAAAGGCGTATCACGTTGGGATTTGTGCGAGCGCCTCCGCGCCGATTGCGAGGGCAGGCGAGGGTATCGCAGGGCACAGGTGATTGCGTCGTATGCGGACGGGCTGTCCGAAAACGGCGGCGAGTCTCGGTTCCGAGCGTTCTTTATTGCGTACGGCTTTCCAGTTCCGGAGCTGCAGGTGGAGTTTCGCGACCCGCTCGATTCGAGCCAGGTGTTTCGCGTCGACTATTTTTGGCGGCTCGAGAACGGGACGTGTGTCATCGGCGAGCTCGACGGGAAGGGAAAGTATACCCTGCAGGATGGTGGGGATCGGGGGTCGGTCGACCCATTCGTGGCAGAACGTCAGCGAGAGTCTCATCTGACGATGCTCGGGCACAAGGTGCTTCGGTTTACGTTTGATGAACTCAAGAACCCGGGGAAGCTGGCTGAAAAGATGAGACTGGCGGGAATTCAACAGCGGGCCGATCTGGCTGAGGAATGGAGACGCCAGTGGTATGGGCGCTGAGAGGTTTTGTCTCGATCTGTAACGTTTAGAAGTTGTTTGAGTTCGTAATTGTTACAGATCGAGACAAACCGGTGAAACGTCGACCGAATGTCTTGATCTGTAACATCAAGGGGCCCAATAACCCTGTACCTGTTACAGATCGAGACATTCCCCTGATGTTGCTGGGGTGGGGCTGCAACGTATTCCGTCCCCCCACATCCCCTCTTCCCTCCGTTAACCGATATGTCCGCAGCAATCCTGCCGCGCTGGATAATAATGGACAGATGTTCAAGTTTTCTGAGGGGGAGGAGCTCGATATGGCGTCTGCCGATCGTTCCACGTTGTTTATCAATGCGACCGTCCTGGATGGCTCGAAACATATGGAGCCGCAGCCCGATATGGCCGTGGCCGTTGAGCGCGGTGTCATCACGTGGATGGGGCCGAGTGCTGTGGCGCAGGCGCCTGCGGGTGCCGAGGTTATCGACCTGGCAGGTGCGTATCTCATGCCAGGCCTCATCAATATGCATGTGCATCTGTGCGGTTCGGGCAAGCCGGTTTCGGCGGGCGATGCGGGCGCGCTGATGAAGAAGCTCGATAATCCCGTGGGGCGCGCCATCGTGCGCCATATTCTTAAGGGCAGCGCCCAACAACAACTGGCAAGTGGCGTGACCACGGTGCGCGGCGCGGGCGACCCGCTGTTTGCCGATCTTGCCGTGCGCGATGCTATCGATGCCGGCAAGTATCAAGGTCCTCGCCTGGTGGCGCCGGGAACGGGTGTCACGGTGCCGGGCGGCCATGGTGCGGGTTTGTTCGCCCAGGTGGCCAACGGTCCCGCCGAGGCAGCCGAACAGGTGCGCGACCTGTATGCGCGTGGTGCCGACGTCATTAAGCTGTTCGTGACGGGCGGCGTGTTCGACGCGACCGAGGTGGGCGAGCCGGGTGTGTTGCGCATGCCGGTCGAGGTTGCCGCGGCGGCGTGCAAGGCTGCGCACGAGGTGAGCCTGCCGGTTATGGCCCATGTCGAGAGTACCGAGGGCGTGAAGGCCGCGCTTGAGGCCGGCGTTGACACGATTGAGCACGGCGCTCCGTTGACGCCCGAGATTCTGGAACTGTACCGCGGCGCCGCGGGTACGCAGCTCGAGGGACGTGCGCCGAGTGTTACCTGCACGATCAGCCCGGCGCTGCCGTTTGTATTGCTCGACCCGGAAAAGACCCATTCGACCGATACGCAAAAGAAGAACGGTGACATCGTGTGCTCGGGCATTATCGAGAGCGCTCGTGCCGCACTGGAAGCTGGCGTTAAGGTGGGCCTGGGCACGGACTCGAGCTGCCCGTTCGTGACCCAGTACGACATGTGGCGCGAGGTGGCCTATTTTGCCAAGTATGTCGGCGTGAGCAACGCCTTCGCGCTGCATACGGCCACGCAGGTCAATGCCGAGCTGCTGGGGCTGGGCGGCGAGACCGGCACGATCGAGTGCGGTAAGGCCGCCGATATCCTGGTGACGCGCGAGAACCCGCTCGATGACCTGTGCGCACTGCGTGAGCCGACGCACGTGATGTGTCGCGGTGATCTGGTACGCAAGCTCAAGGTGAAGCGTATTCCCGAGGTGGACGCCGAGCTCGACGCGATTATGACCATGCCTGCCGAAGCGCTTGCCGAGGAGCTAGCCCGCGACGGCGTGGCATAGGTGTGACAAAGGGGCAATCCCTTTGTCATAATCAAAAAAGCCGAGGTCTCAGTGCGAGGCCTCGGCTTTTATTTGTCCCATGGTATGGCGGCTAGGAGCGCGTCTCCATCTTGGCGTGGCACTTGGGGCAGGTGACGCGGATTTTGCCCTTGCCCTTGGGGACGGAGAGCATCTGGCCGCAGTTGGGGCACTTGAGGTATGCCGTGGTCTTGCGACCCTTCCACATCTTCTTGGCCGTGCGCTTGGCGCGCTCAAAGTCTTCCTTGCTGGTGCCGGCCGCGCGTGAGGTGCTGGCCGCTGCAGCACCGCCGCCCAAGCTGGCGACGAACTTGCCCAAGCCGGGAACATTGGCGGTCGTGGCGACAAAGGCCTCGTTCTCCTTGCGACGTGCATCGATATTTTTGGACAGGCCGCGCAGCACGCCAATCACGATTACGGCGATGGCAATCCAGCTGAGCCACTGGATGCGGGCTATCGATCCGATCATCGCGATGACGATGCCGGCAAAACCCATCACGATGGTGAGCTCATCGGCGCCATTGCGACCCTTCATAAAGTCATTCATGCAAATTGCCTTTCGTTCGATATGCTGCACGCCTTTATACCCGATTTAGAGCAAGGGGGACAGGTTAATCTGCACCAATGTGGTGCAAACATACCTGTCCCCAATGCCCGAATTACTTGGAGAGCTTGTCGACGACGCGTTCGATCTCGGCGAGCTTGGCAGCTTTGAGATCTTCGTCGCCCGATTCGATTGCCGAAGTCACGCAGCCCTCGATATGCGCCTTGAGCACGTCGGCGTTAATGCGCGCGAGGAGCGCCTGCGTGGCCATGAGCTGCGTGGAAATATCGACGCAGTAGCGGTCCTCATCGACCATCCGCAAGATGCCGTCGATCTGACCGCGTGCCGTCTTGAGCATGCGGGTCACCGATTTGTGGTCTGCCATCATGGCGGGTCCTCGTTTCTGGTCGATCTTCCGGTTGCCCCCGTCAGTTGCGGTGAAATACGGACTGTTTAAAGGCCTAGGGCGGCACAACAGTCCGTATTTCACCGCAACTGACAGGGGGGGCAGGTGGCGCCTGCTACGCGGCGGTTACGGACAGGGCATGGAATTTCTCGCCCGCGCCCTCGACGGCGGCAGCGAGCTGCTCGGCGGTCACGGTGTCGGCGCACTCAACCTGGACGGTCTGGGTCTCGTGATCGGCGTCGGCGTCGGTCACGCCGGCCACGTTGAGCAGTGCCGTCTCGACAGTAGCGTCGCAGTGGCCGCACATAAGGCCGGAAGTCTTAATTGTGAAACGCATGGATATTCCTCTCTGTTGTGTCGGCTTTCCCAGGCACCCGACCTTGACCTTCAAACCGTCGCTCGCGTACCAAAGTACGCGTCGCTCCTCTTTCAGGTCAATCTCGGGCACCTGGAAAACCCGTTCTAAATGGACTTAATAGTGATCCTATTTTGCCACTTTGGGCTTAAAGGATTTTAGGCGCAGTGCATTGGACACGACGCACACGCTCGACAGGCTCATGGCCGCAGCGCCAAACATCGGCGAGAGCTGCCAGCCGGTGAGGGGGAAGAACACGCCCGCCGCCAGCGGAATGCCGATGCCGTTGTAGAACAGTGCCCAGAACAGGTCCTGCTTGATGTTGCGGATCGTGGCGCGCGACAGCTCGATGGCTCGGGCGACGTCCATGAGGTCGCTGCGCATGAGTACCACATCTGCCCCTTCTTTGGCGATGTCGGCGCCGGTACCGATGGCAAGGCCCACGTCGGCGCGCGCCAGGGCGGGGGAGTCGTTGATGCCGTCGCCCACCATGGCGACCTTGCTGCCCGCATCCTGCAGCTCGCGCACGTGGCGTTCCTTGTCGGCGGGGAGGACGTCGGCGATGACCTGCTCGCTGCTCAGTCTCACGCGGCGGGCGATCGCTTCGGCTGTCACGCGGTTGTCGCCGGTGAGCATGCGCACGTCGACGCCAAGCGAGCGCAGTGCGGCGATGGCCCCGGCGCTCGTCTCCTTGACCTCGTCCGCCACGGCGATGGTGCCGACAAGCTCGCTGTTCTTGGCAAAGAACAGTGGCGTCTTGCCCTCGGCCGCGAACTGTTCGGCAAGGCCGGCGGGAACCTTCACGCCCAGCTCGTCCATCAGACGCACGTTGCCGGCGGCGATGACATTCTGCCCCTCGCGTGCCGTAACGCCTCGCCCGGGCACGGCGGCAAAGTCCTCGACCATGCGTGCGACGATTCCGCGCGCCTCGCACTCGGCCATAATCGCCTCGGCCAGCGGGTGCTCGCTTGAGCGCTCCAGCGCAGCGGCCAGCTTGAGCAGCGCCTTTTCGCTCATGGCGGGCGATCCGTCGGCGCGCGTGGCTACCACGATATCGGTCACGGCAGGCTTGCCGCGAGTGACCGTTCCCGTCTTATCGAGCACCACGGTGCCCACGCTGCGCAGATTCTCCAGCGCCTCGGCGCTCTTGAACAGAATGCCCATCTCGGCGCCCTTGCCGGTGCCGACCATAATAGCGACGGGCGTGGCCAGACCCAATGCGCACGGACAGCTGATCACCAGCACAGCGACGGCGGAGGTGAGCGCTTCGTTCACGCTACCGGTCAGTGCCATCCACGCCACGAAGGTCATGGCCGAGATCACGAATACCACGGGCACGAACACGCCGGCGACCTTGTCGGCCATGCGGGCGATGGGCGCCTTGGTGGCGTTGGCGTCCTCGACGAGCTGGATAATCTTGGCGAGCGACGTGTCGGCGCCCACGCGTGTGGCACGGAAGGCAAACGAGCCGGTGCGGTTGACAGTGGCGGCGTTGACGGTGTCGCCGGCGGTCTTTTCCACGGGGATGGACTCGCCGGTGAGCGCGCTCTCGTCCACGGCCGAGCTGCCCTCGAGCACCACGCCATCGACAGGGATGGACTCGCCGGGGCGCACACGCAGCACCTGGCCGGGCAGAATGGCATCGACGTCGACGGTGGCCTCGCTGCCGTCCTCTGCCACGACGGTCGCGGTCTTGGGTGCTAAGTCGATGAGCGCCTCGATAGCGCCGCCGGTCTTGGACTTGCTGCGCGTCTCGAGGTATTTGCCCACGGTGACGAGCGACAGGATGGTGCCAGCGCTCTCAAAATACAGGTTGTCCATGCTCGTCATCATGGCCTCGTGCACCTGACCTGCGGCTAGCTGGTCGGCCATGATGAACATGGCGTAGAGCGACCAGGCGATGGAGGCGGTGGCGCCCACGGCAATAAGGGCGTCCATGGTGGGCGCGCCGTGCGCGAGCGATTTAAACCCGTTGATAAAGTACGCGTCGTTGACGTAGACGATGGGAATGAGCAGGACGAGCTCGGTGAGCGCGAGCGTCATGCTGTGGGTGTGGTCGGTGAAGATGCCGGGCAGCGGCCAGCCGAGCATGTGCCCCATGCCTATGTAGAACAGTGGGATGAGGAATACGATCGAGACGATGAGGCGGGTGCGCATGGCAGAGGCGGCGGCCTCCAACTTTTTGGTCGGTGACTCCATATGGGCGGCGCCGGACCTGGCTTGCGCACTTCCGCTTTGGACAGCGTCGGTGCCCGTGCTGATGGGTGAGGCCGAGTAGCCCGCGCGGTCGACAGCGGTGCAGATGTCGTCGGGGGAGACCTGCGCAGGGTCGTAGTCCACCAGCATAGAGCCGGCGAGCAGATTGACCGCGACGCTTTGGACGCCGTCGAGTTTGCTCACGGCGCGATCCACATGCGCCTGGCAGGCGGCGCATGTCATGCCGCCCACGTCGAACTTATCTTGAGCCATGGCTTCTCCTTTCTGTGACGTAGTGTCGGAAATGTTAACCTGCCGATACTATACACCCATACCCCCTGGGGGTGTCCAGTACAGAAAGAAATGTATGACATTTCGCTACAGATGAGGGTGGCTGCCGGGTTGGTGCACCATCCCCGCCCTTCGTCTCAATCTGTAACATCTAGCCCAGTTTTTGCCGAGCTGCTGTTACAGAATGAGACAAACTCTCCGGCGGCAAATCAATATCTCGATCTGTAACATCTAGCGGGGAAAATGACCTCTAACTGTTACAGATTGAGATTTTGTTTTGAGAGGTTTGAGTTTGTCTCCATCTGTAACAGTTAGACCGGTTTTTGGATTCCAGATGTTACAGATCGAGACGAACCTTCAGCAATAAACTCAATGTCTCAATCTGTAACATCTGGCGGGAAATATGACCCCTTACTGTTACAGATCGAGACAGACCGTCCGCGGCCAACTCAAATGTCTTGATCTGTAACATCTAGAGAGGTTTTTGACCCCTTACTGTTACGGATTGAGATGTTGTCTCGCGGGATTGGGGTTTGTCTCGTTCTGTAGCATCTAGACCTGTATCTGCCGAGCTAGTGTTACAAATCGAGACAACTGCCGGGGAGGGGTCCCGTCACGGCAAGACGCCCGCCGCCTAGATACAGAACCCGGGAATCACACAGGTTAGCTTGTTTGGCTTTTCCGCAGGCGTTGCGTACGTAAAGACGTCGCCGTCGTGGCCCACACGGTTTATGTAGAGCGTGCCTTCGGTCTCCGATGAGTCGGGGCTCACCGTGCGCTCCCACCAGCAGGTGTCCTTGCCCTTCCACTGGCGGACCATCGTCTCGTTCGTGGAATACGGGCTCACCTTGAGCTCGCGGAAGAACTGATACTCCTTGCCCTCGCCGTTGTAGATGTCTGCCAGGTAGTGATAGTCCTTGGCAAACGAATCGGGCGGTTGCGTACCGCACAGCTCGACCATGGCGGGCAGCCAAAGGGTTGCGGGCAACTCGCTCAGACACGATGCACTGTTGGCGGCGCCCACATTGTTCGAGACCTTCTTGACCCCTTTAATGAGTGCGCGCAACTCGTTGGGCAGCAGCTTAAGGCCGTCGCCGTTGAGCCATTTCCGCAGCTCGCAATCTGCCCAGCCGGCGCTCGGCGGTTCAGCTGCAGCGTTGCGCTCGGCAATACCCGCGTCGAACATAAACGTCAGCCCGGCCTTGCCCGTACCGTCCAGAAGCTCATCGTGACGGATGCCCACAAGCTGCGCGCCGACCTCCAGCCCGTTGGTGAGCGTGACACGCTTGGTGCACGGATAGGGGATATGCCCATCAGCGTCGAGCAGGTGGTAACGCTTGGCAATCTCGCGTGCCTCGCTACGGGTCTCGGCGGCCTTAATCTTGAGCGAAATCTCCTGCAGCTGATCCCAGGTGTAGTCGTCAAGTGAACCGCGGATGCCGTCAAGGTAGTCGGGGATGCCAAAGCCATGGGTTGCCGCCCCGATAACGCTGAGCCCCGCAACGGCTGCGATAGCGCCGCCGATAATAAAGCGGCGGCGGGTCATGGCATCGTGGCGGGCCTGATTCAGGATCTCTCGTGCGCGCTCGCCGGCGACGTCGACCTTAAGGTGCGTGCCAGAATCGATATCAATTGCGGCCTCGTCTCCTGCACCTTCGCGGCCTTCGGATTCGGCGTCGGTGAGGTATGCCGAGAGCACCTCGAGCATCTGCTGCTCGGTGGGACGATCGCACTGCTCGACTGAGAGACCCTTCATGATGATCTGGACGAGCGCCTCATCGCCCTCGCAGCGCGGCTCGAGCGGTGCCGGCTTGGTCTTGGTCTTTACGAGATAGAACGAGCCGGTTGCAGCGGCGTCCGTCGACTCAAAGTCAAACGGTTTGCGACCGCTGTAGAGCTGGTACAGAATGCTCGAAAGCGCATAGACGTCGATTGCCGGCGAACGGCGAAGGGCCGCGATGCCTTCGATATCCTGCGTGAGCATCTCGGGCGCGGCGTATGCGGGCGTGGCAAAACGCCAGATGTCGGCGCGCCGGGTGATCGTGTCGTCGCCGAGAGCCATGGTCGCGGAGCCCATGTCGATGAGGCAGGGGTCAAAGGAACAATCAGCAATCTGCTGCTCGAGCGTTCGGCTAGTGGTGCGGAACATGATATTGGCAGGCGACAGGTCGCGATGGATGACCGGATTCACGAGGCCTTGGGTCATCAAGAGCGCACGAAGCACGGCGTTTCCGACGGCGGCGACCATCTGGGTGGTCAGCCCGCCCGAGGCGTCGTGCGGAAGCAGGGGCAGCGCCTGCTTGAGCGAGGTGCCCTCGACCCACTCCATGAGGATGAGAGGGTCATCCTCGCACAATCCGTAGCCATAGACGAGCGGAAATCCGCGCAGGTGCGAGACGGTACACAGATGACGGTACTCCTCGAACAGCGCGGCGGTGCTGGCCAGGTGCGCTGCCGATTGCTCGGCGGAGCGGTCGGGGGCTTGGCCGGAAAGGATGGCGTTGTCCTTGAGTAGCTTGACGGCAAAGACCTCGCCGCTCGTGTTGGTCGCGCGCAGCACGTGTCCGATGTTGCCGTTGTTGCGGTGGGCCGTCTGGAGAATAAGCGTCATAAACCGACGCTTGGCGTCGTCCTCGGCGCTGGGGTCGACCGCCACGGCGGTGTCGAACGTGTCAAGACGGATGAGTTTGTCGCCATAGGCGCTATCGGTAGTATCCATGGCGTTCCTTTGTCTGGCATGGGTTGCCGCGCGTATACGTGAGCAGTGCGGATATCGGTAAAGCACCATGATAGCCGCACTGCCCACGTATACCGCTGAGTATTGTCGTTTACGACGCAGAAGGTAGAAGACGAAAGACGGACGGCGACCGTCTTCCGATCGCCGTCCGTGCTAGTCCACAATGACAAGGAATGTCGTGTAGAGACCCAGATGGAGCCTGTCGCTGTTGGCGATTTCCACGGGGGGATAGATCTTGCCGGGCTCGCGTTGGTCGCGCGGCGGCTCAATCACAATATCGCCGTCGCCTGCACCCGATTCGAGTACCGTGCCGTTGGTCGATCCAAGGCCCTGGGCGTACCAGTGCTCACCCTCAAGCCAAATGCGAAGATGCTCGCGCGATGCGTCGGCGCCCACATCGGTGATGCTGGGCGAGGTTTTGGGCAAAGAACCAATTACGGTGCCGCGCGGATCGCGTGTGAGGGGATGGATTTGCATGTCGGCGCAGTTGTCGGCATGGGTTCTGAGCAGACCGAGGTTGGGGGCGACGGTGCGCGGCTGCTCCAGGCTGCTCATAAAGCCACGTCCGACGGTAGTTTCGGTGGTGCCAAAGTGCCCGCCCGTCTTGCTGTCGCAAAAGCGCTCGACGGTGGCCACGCCCTGAACGGGATCGGCGAGCGCCCCCGTTGCCACAAAGAGCATAAGGTAAAGCGTGCTTTTCTCGCGCACGGTATTGCCGTCAAAGTTGTCGATGCGATTGAGGGCATTTGCATATAGGCGGCTGTCCAGCTTGTAGCTGGTGAGAGCCGACATCATTTCGTTGGCGGCCGGACCGCGATAGTGCTCGGCGATTGCCCGATAGGCGGACTCGCCGCCGCCGAGCTTGCTGCAGATTGCCGCGGAAAGGTTGAGCGTGGTGACGGTAAAGTCGCTGTAGATGGCGGGCGCGCACTGGTCAGGCTTGCGATGGACGATGTAACGGGTGAGATACGAGCGGTTGGAAGAGCATTTCTCGAGCAGGGTACTGCCGAGATAAGAGTTTCCATTGATAAGCATTCGGGCGATCTCGAGATGTTTAAGACCGCCGAACGAGCGAATATCGTTATAGAGGACCGAGCAAGGCGTCTCTGCTGCCACGGATACCTCCTTTGATTGCTTCCTAGCCAATATGGCGATAGGAATTAATGGCCCCCGGTGGGCGACGTATTAAATGGCTGCGCAATATATAGCGTAACCAAAGCAACATTATAGGCCACATGTTCGAAATTGCAGGAAGCCTGAGAGATTTGGTTTGGACTGGACGGAAATCCCCCTCTGTCTTGTTCTGTAACATTTGGACCCGGTTTTGCCCTGCATCTGTTACAGATTGAGACAATCGGCCAGGCCCGCCCCGTCCGCCTCGTCATCTGTGGTTTACGTGGGGGCATACGGAGTGCGGGTATACTAACCGGCGGCGAATCTGCTCCATCGCTTAGAGCTGCTGCGTCTGGACGGCGCGTGATAGGGCTGCCAAAGCGATCGCCAGCGTGCTGAGCAACGTCCCCTCTGTGCGCACCTGTTTTTGTATGTATTAGCGCACTACCAAGCACGCCCGCGCGGCCGCACGCCGTGCCCATTGCGCGTGCAGATAAGGAACAACAACATATGCGTAATTCTGTATCTGACGTCACCGACGCCGAGATTCTGGACGAGACCCGCGAGGCCATGACCCAGGCTGCCTTCGATGCCGCCGATGAGGCCAATGCCGCCCAGGCCGTCGAGTCCGCTACCGAGAGCCTGCCCGCCTTTGACGAGCTGGGCCTCTCCGACGAGATGCTTCGTGCTATCGAGAACCTGGGCTACACGGCGCCCACGCCCGTGCAGGCCGGCTCGATCCCCGTAGTGCTCGAGGGCCGTGACCTGCTTGCCGCCGCTCAGACCGGCACCGGCAAGACGGCTGCCTTTTTGCTGCCGACCATGAACAATCTGGAGCACATCGCTCCTCCCAAACCCGTGCGCGAGCGCGGCGGCCGCAACCGCCGTCGCGGTGTTAAAAAGCCCGAGGGCAACGGCCGCGGCCCCGTGATGCTCGTCATCACCCCCACGCGCGAGCTCGCCCAGCAGATCGACGAGGTCGCGAGCAAGATCGCCGACGTCACCGGCCATGTCGCCGTGACCGTCGTGGGTGGCGTGAGCTACAAGCCGCAGACCGCGGCACTCAAGTACGGCTGCGATATCCTGGTCGCCACGCCGGGCCGTCTGGTCGACCTGATCGAGCAGGGCGCCTGTCACCTGAACGAGGTCAAGGTGCTGGTACTCGACGAGGCCGACCGCATGCTCGACATGGGCTTTTTGCCCGCCGTCCGCCGCATTGTGCGCGAGACGCCGGCCGAGCGCCAGACGCTGCTGTTCTCGGCGACGCTCGACGAGGAGGCCGTGGGCGAGATCACCGACCTGGTGAGCGATCCGGCTCGCGTGGAGATCGCGCCCGCCACGTCGACCGCCGACACCGTCGACCAGTTTGTGTTCCCGGTGTCCATCGAGGCCAAAAACAACCTGTTGCCCGAGTTCCTCAAGAAGGAGGGCCCGGAGCGCACCATCGTCTTTATGCGCACCAAGCATCGCGCCGACAGCTGCTGCCGTCGTCTGGAGCGTAAGGGCATCAAGGCCGCCGCGATTCATGGCAACCGCAGCCAGGCCCAGCGCGAGCGCGCGCTTTCTGCCTTCCGCGACGGCACCGTCGACGTGTTGGTGGCAACCGATGTTCTCGCCCGCGGCATCGACATTAGCGACGTGCGCTACGTCGTGAACTTTGACGTGCCGGCCGAGCCGACCGACTATATCCACCGCATTGGCCGTACGGGCCGCGCCGGCGAGCTGGGCTGGGCCATTACGTTTGTGACCGAGCAGGACGTCGATGAGTTCTACGAGATCGAGAAGCTCATGGACAAGACGGCCGATATTTACGAAGCCGGCGACCTGCATGTGGGTCCCAACCCGCCTGCGGTTGATCCCGAGCGCGACCCTGCGGCCTTTAAGGTGAAGAAGAAGACTAAGCGCGGCAAGTCCAAGAGCAAGAAGAAGCTTGAGCAGGCGCGTCGCGACGGCAAGCGCAACGGCGACGATTACGGCGATGTTGCCGGTCGTTCCAACCGCGGTCGCGACGAGCGCCGCGGCGACGGCGAGCGTCCGAGCCGTCCCAAGCGCGGCGGCAAGACCCGCGTGCGCGAGGGCGTTCAGGCTCGCGTGGACGAGGCTGTTGAGAGCGTGGCTCGCGAGGTAGCTGCCGAGGAGCGCGGCGGTGCTGGTGCCGCTGAGCAGGCCCCGCGCGGCAACCGTGCCGAGCGTCGTGCCAAGCAGTTCCAGGGCGAGGCACACCGCCGTCGTCGTGTCGAGCGCGAGGACGAGGGCCGCGGTTCGCGCGGTGGCAAGCGCGGTGCGGGCGACCGCCGGCGTTCCGGTCGTGATGACGAGCGCGGCGGCCGTGATGAGCGTCGCGGCGGCGAGGGTCGCGGTGAGCGTACTGCCCGTGGCGGTGAGTCCCGTGGCGGCAAGCGCTTTGAAGAGCGCGGTAGCCGCGGCGGCGAGCGTCGCGAGGGTGCTCGCGGCAATGGCGGCCGCGGCGGCGCTGGTCGTTCTAACGAGTCGCGTGATCGTCGTGACCCGCGTGCCAGCCGCGATCGTCGCGATGACTGGCGCAACTACGACGATACCCGCGAAGAGCGTCGCGGCGGCTATCGTGGTGGTCGTGGCGGCAACCAGGCCGGCTCCCGTGGCGGCCGTGCCGGCGGTCGCGATAACCGTGGCAGCTACGGCAACAGCCGTGGCGGCAAGCGCGGTGGCAGCTCCCGTCGCCCCGGCGACGGCGGCGGCAAGCGCAAGTAAGATGCGCATCGCGCGCTAGCGTGAGACAAGCTAAGGGCCCGAGCAAACAACGCTCGGGCCCTTTTGTTTGCCGTGTCCATCGCTAATTCAAACGTGATGTTCTCGGGAATGCATCTGGGGGATGCCGAGGACCTATTTTTCGCCATGCAGCAATGGGTCCTATGGGGTGCGCCGTGCATTTTTTGGAGTATTCTGCAGTTCGAGTTGTCTGCATATGATTCGACGTCGCCAACGGTGGCCTTCGGATATCCCTAGCGAGCGTTCCGAGTCAGATTTCGCCGTTTTCCGGAGCAGGGGCGCGTCATTCTCGCCATGTCGGGACTTAAAATGATACGGCGCCCTACAGTTTTGCCCACCCGCGGCGGTGCTGGCGCGGTCACGTTGCAGAATACTCCGTTTTTTGCACGGGCCAGGATGGGGTACCTCAGGAGAACGCGGCGGTATCCAGTAAATATATGCAATCTGTACCGGGAATTATGCAAACCGAAAAGGCGGGCAGTATGGGTTGGTGTATCGGGCTGCCTAGCGCACCAAAACGGGGAGCTCCCCCCCATGCGCCGTATACTCTGTCTGAATGTGAAAGCGGCTTGACGCGTTGCCAGGCGTAGGGGAGGGTGTCTCGATGAGCGTATTCGAAATTGTGTTTAGTCCGACGGGTGGAACGCGGAAGGTGTCTGGCCTTGTGGCCGGGGCACTGGGCAAGAATACCGTTACCGTCGATCTGACCGATAGCGGGCTAGATTTCAGCGCTGTCTCGATGACTGAGGACGACGTGGCCGTAATCTCTGTGCCGGCGTATGCCGGTAGAATCCCGGCTGTGGTGGCTGACCGGTTGGGCATGGTGCGCGGCAACGGGGCTCGGGCTGTTTTGGTTTGTGTATACGGAAACCGCGCGTTTGAGGACACGCTCGTAGAGCTGGAGGACGTTGCGAAGCATGCGGGATTCCGGGTGATCGCGGCAGTTGCGGCCATTGCAGAACATTCCATTGCGCGACAGTTTGCTGCCGGTCGTCCGGATGCGCAGGATGAGGCGCAGCTCGCAGAGTTTGCGCAGCAAATTCAGCAAAAGCTGTTGGCTGAGGATACGTCCGAGCCCTCTATTCCCGGCAACCGTCCTTATAAACAAGCCGGAGGTCACCGCATGGCACCCGAGGCAACAGAGGATTGCGTCTCCTGCGGTGCATGCGCCGCGGCGTGCCCCGTTTGTGCTATCGACAAGGGTGACCCCAAACGAGCAGCTGGCGAGGCGTGCATCTCCTGCATGCGCTGCATTGCCGTATGTCCGCGAGGCGCTCGCAAGCTTGATCCCAACAAGCTATCCGCTGTTTCCCAGATGCTGAGCAAGGTTTGCGTCGTGCGGAAGGAATGCGAGCTCTTCATCTAGCGCATACGAAATTGGCGCAATGGGGCCAGGTTAATCTGCACCGACCTGGTGCAAACAAACCTGTCCCCAATGCACCAGAGCAAGGAGTGTCCCCGGGTGCCGGCAGAAAAGGAACGTCCCTAAGTACCGCATAAATACCGTTTATCGGAGAAAAAATACCGTTCGCCGGTCATAATGATTGTTCCGGCTTTGGGCTTGTCTACAATAACCCCCGTAAAAGAAATGCGGAAGGTTATCGAGTCCCCTCGGACGTGGGCCTAACCAAAGTCTTTGATCGCGAGCGTCTCAATGGGCGCATTCGATTGATTTTGGTTGGGCTATATTTATGAAGGGACATGTCACCATGGGTTTCTTTTCTCGCCTAATGGGTGGCTCGGATAAGCAGACGACTGCGACTTCCGAGTTCGAAATCCTCGCTCCCGTTTCCGGCGAGCTTGTTCATCTAGAAAATACCAATGACCCCGCTTTTAGCAGCCGTGCAGTGGGCGATGGCGTTGCCGTGGTTCCCCAAGAGGGAACGGTGTGCGCTCCTGTTTCCGGCACCGTCGCGGCGCTGTTTCCGACTGAGCACGCGCTGGGCATCATGTCCGACGACAGCTCTGCTCAGGTGATGCTGCATATCGGAATCGACACTGTTAAACTTGAGGGCAAGGGCTTCCATGCGCTTGTTGCCCAGGGTGATCACGTTGACGCGGGCCAGCCCCTCGTCGAGGTCGATTTCGACGTGGTCCGCGCCGCCGGCTTCGATCCCACGGTCTTCGTTATCGTGTGCGAGCGCTCGGAGAACTCGACTCTTCGTGAGCATGCTTCCGGCCCTGTTGCTGTTAAAGAGCCTGTCGTCTGGCTTTCCGAGTAAATTCTTGTGGTGGGTACCGTGGTTATCAAGCGAGTTTTTAACAACAACGTCGCAATGGTCACTTCGGACGATGGCTCCGAGCTCATCGTCATCGGTCGAGGCCTCTGCTTTGGCCGTCATGCCGGCGATGCCATCGACGAGGCGTCGATCGAAAAGACCTACGCGTTGCAGGAGGGAACTTCTCAGGATTCGCGTACGATTGACCGCTTGGCACATCTTTTGGAGTCCATCCCCACCGTCAACCTCGTGATTGCCGAGGACATTGTTCAGATGCTCCGTCGAGAGCTCAATGTTGATATCAACGACAAGATTCTCATTGCTCTCGCAGACCATATCAGCCTTGCTTTGGAGCGCGAGCGCAAGGGCGTCTCCTGTGAGAATCCGTTGCTGCTCGAGATCCAGCAGTTCTATCGCAAGGAGTATGCACTTGCGGGCCGTGCGCTGCAGATTATCAAGGAGTATATGGGCATTCAGATGAGCGAAGAAGAGCAGGGTTTCATTACGCTGCATATCGTCAACGCCACCATGCCGCAACGCTCCGATCGTTTGATTGTTTCGGTCCAGCTTGTTCGCGACGTGCTCGCGATTGTTTCCAAGCGCTATGCTACGACCCTCGATGACACCTCGCTGCCTTACGAACGTTTCGTTCGTCACCTGCAGTTTTTCGCACAGCGAGCGCTCGATCCTACGGCAGGGCAAATCAACGGAGACGCGCTGTTCCGAATCGATGAAACGGCGTATCCGTGCGCATTCTCGTGCGCGGACGCCATAGCCGCCCACTTGTCG
This sequence comes from uncultured Collinsella sp., assembly GCA_958403395.1. Lineage (GTDB taxonomy): Bacteria > Actinomycetota > Coriobacteriia > Coriobacteriales > Coriobacteriaceae > Collinsella. The sequence continues at coordinate 17,229 of CATXXF010000008.1, read as the reverse complement.
TCTACCTATAACGTTGTCGTTACCGATGCTGAGAAGAGTTATCTCGCATATCACATTGTTAACCTGCTTGGAGAACCTGGTCTCTAGGCATAACGTGCCCACACATCGATTGATATAAGGCAAGGCTTACGGTCTTGCCCAGGGCACATCTGTCTTAATTTGCGGAAAAGGAAGGGGAGTGCCGCTATGACCGCAAAAAAGAAGTTCAATTTCAAAGCGCCGTTGGAGGTGTTCGCGAAGTCGATCGTTCAGCCGATGATGTATCTCTCGGTTGCCGGCATCCTGCTCATCGTGGGCATCATTCTGACCAACAAGACCATCTGCGCTTTGGTCCCCGTACTGGGCTCCGGTCCGTTCCAGCTTGTGGGCGCCGTTGTCTATCAGTCGCTGATGTTTATCATCAACAACCTCTCGATTCTGTTCTGCGTGGGCATCGCCGGCGCCATGGCAAAGAAGAACAAGGGCCATGCTTCGCTGATTGCCCTGATGTCGTTCTTCCTGTTCCTGCAGGCTAACAACATCGTGCTCAACGCCACCGGCTCTCTTGCCGATGCGAGCGGCATGCTCGGTCTTACCGGAACCGGCCAGGCCACCGTTATGGGCATTCAGGTGCTCGATACCGGCGTGTTCGGCGGCATCATCCTTGGTTGCATCACCGGTGCCGTGTTCAACAAGTACTCGAACAAGCAGTTCCCCATTGCCCTTTCGATGTTCTCGGGCGTCCGCTTCCCGTTCCTGATTATGATCATCATTTCCTGGATCATGGGCGCTGGCTTCTGCATCGTTTGGCCTCCGGTTCAGGGTGCCATCTCCTCCGTTGCCGGCATCATTAAGGAGTCGGGCAACATCGGTCTGTTTATCTACGGCATGCTCAACAAGCTGCTCGTTCCCACCGGTCTGCACCACCTCATCTACACCCCGTTCCAGTTCTCCGATGTGGGTGGCACCCTGACGCTGGGTGATCAGGTTATTGCCGGCGCCTATCCCATCCGTGTTGCCGAGATGGCAATGACGGGTCAGCCCTTCTCCGATAGTACGTATTTCAATAGCTACACCTTCAACAACCTGTGGCCCTACATCGGTATCGGTCTCGCCTTTATCGTCACCGCTTACAAGGGGAACAAGGATAAGACCAAGGCCGTTATTATCCCGCTGATCATCACCGCCGTGCTCTCCTGCGTGACCGAGCCCATGGACTTCCTCTTTGTCTTTGCCGCTCCCGTGCTCTTTGTCGTTCACTCGGTTCTTTCCGGCATCTTCCTGGTCCTGCTCAAGGTCCTCTCCGTGCCCGCTTCGACTGCAGGCGGCATCATCAACATCGTGGTTTCCAACCTGGTCCTCGGTGTCGATAAGACCAACTGGCCGGTTATGCTGGTGCTTGGAGTCGTCAACGCCGCTCTGTACTTCTTCCTCTTCACCTTCCTTATCAAGAAGCTCAACCTCCACACGCCTGGTCGCGAGGAAGAGTCCGAGCTTGCCGAGTCCGTTGCCGAGGGCGAGGCCGCCGCGTCTGTCGCGGTGAAGCAGGGCGCTGTTGCCGCGGCTCCCGCAGAGGGCGTCGATGCAGGTATTGCCGACCTGGTCGCAGGTCTTGGTGGCAAGGACAACATCGAGGAGCTCGAGAACTGCTTTACGCGTCTCCGCGTGAACGTTAAGAACCCGGACCTCATCAATGAGGACCTCATCAACCACGTGCCCAACAGCGGCATCAACCGCAACGGCAATAATATCCAGATCATCTTTGGCATGAAGGTCGCCGAGATGCGCGACAAGGTCGAAAACGCAATTGAGAAGGAGCAGTAAACAATGATCATTACTCTGTGTGGTGGCGGATCCACCTTTACCCCCGGCATCGTCAAGTCCATCGCCCTGCGCAAGGACGAGCTCGACGTTGACGAGATTCGTCTGTACGACATCAACGAGGAGCGCCAGCGCAAGATCGGCGTGCTCGTGGACTGGATTTTGCACGAGGACCTCGGCCTGGACATCAAGCTCACGGTGACCACCGACAAAAAGACGGCTTTTACCGACGCGAGCTTCGTGTTTGCCCAGATGCGCGTGGGCGGCTACGCCATGCGCGAGCAGGACGAGAAGATTCCGCTGCGTCACGGCTGCGTGGGTCAGGAGACTTGCGGTTGCGGCGGCCTTGCCTACGGCATGCGCACCATCTTCCCCATGGTCGAGCTGATCGATGACGTTGAGAAGTACGCCAAGAAGGACTACTGGATTCTCAACTACTCCAACCCTGCCGCCATCGTCTCCGAGGGCTGCCGCGTGCTGCGTCCCAACGCTCGTATCATCAACATCTGCGACATGCCGATCGCGATCATCGACGTGGTTTGCGCCGCGCTCGATATCGACAAGAAGGATGTTGAGTACGATTACTTTGGCCTCAACCACTTTGGTTGGTTCACCTCGATCCGCCACAAGGGCGAGGAGGTGCTCCCGCAGCTGCGCGAGTACATCAAGGAGCATGAGATTCTGCTGCCCGACTCTTACCTCAAGGGCATGGGCTCGCTCATGGCAAAGAAGCCCGAGGAGGCCGTCGACGAGCACCCCGAGCAGAACCGCCACACCAAGGGCAGCTGGTACTATGTGTGGAAGGGCGAGTACGAGATCATGGAGTGCTTCCCGGAGTACCTGCCCAACACGTATCTGAACTACTACCTGCAGCAGAAGGAGTTCGTCGAGCACTCCAACCCCGAGCGCACCCGTGCTAACGAGGTTGAGGAGACGCGTGAGAAGAACCTCTTTGATGGTATCGACCATTACGAGAAGACGGGCGAGATCGACGAGAGCACGTTCTATGCGGGCAGCCACGGCGACTGGATTGCCGATCTGGCTATCGCTCTGAAGAACGACACCAAGCAGCGCTTCCTGGTCATTTGCGAGAACAAGGGCGCCATCCCCAACATGCCCTACGACGCTATGGTCGAGCTGCCTGCCTACATTGGCAAGAACGGCCCCGAGGTCATCAGCCGCGACAACATTCCGCTGTTCCAGCAGGGCCTCATGATGCAGCAGCTGAACTCCGAGAAGCTCATTGTCGAGGCTACGATCGAGGGTTCGTACGAGAAGGCGCTTAAGGCCTTTACGCTCAACAAGACCGTGCCGTCGATGAAGGTCGCCAAGGAGGTTCTCGACGACATGATCGAGGCCAACAAGGGTTACTGGCCCGAGCTTAAGTAAAAGCAACAGGGTCGCTGGCCGCATGCCTGAAGCAATGCCCCGCCCACGTGATTGCGTGGGCGGGGCATTGTCGTTTGGTAACGCGTTTTATCAAATATGGTATTTATCTGCGATAATGTTCATTTTCACCGCTGATGGTGACATTTCATACCGCCTGCCGAACTGCGTGGAGACCTAACAACTTTTTAGGTCAGTGTTGTGCGTGTAGCAATTTCGCCCGGCCTCGCCTCCGGGCTGCCATGTGAGAGGGGATCTTATGGCTCGACTGCACGTAATGGAACGCAGCCACGCTCAGGCCGTCATGGACGACCTGCACGATGCACTCGGACGTCGTCTGGCGGTGAGTTCGCTCGCCCCGTGCCCCGTCGAGTTTACGGCGGCGCTCGTCAACCTGTGCTCCACCCAGAGCTGCGGCAAGTGCACGCCCTGCCGCGTGGGCCTAAGCGCGCTGAGCGACCTGCTCGCCGATGTGCTCGAGGGCCGCGCCGACGAGTCCACGCTCAACTTGATTGAGCGCACGGCCCGCACCATCTACCTTTCGAGCGACTGCGCCATCGGCTACGAAGCTGGCGCCATGGCACTCACGGCCATTCGCGGCTTCCGCGACGATTTTGAGCACCACATCCGCGAGCACTCCTGCGGCTTTGACCGCGAGGCTCGCGTCCCGTGTGTCTCGGGCTGCCCGGCGCACGTCGACATTCCTGGTTACATCTCGCTCGTCGAGGCAGGCCGTTATGCCGACGCCGTCAAGGTCATCCGCAAGAACAACCCGCTACCGCTCGTCTGTGGCCTGGTGTGCGAGCATCCCTGCGAGATGCATTGCCGCCGTGGCATGGTCGACGACCCCATGAACATCCTCGCCCTCAAGCGTTTTGCCGTTGAGCATAGCGACCTCAACGACCACAAGCCACATGTAGTGGACAACACCGGTAAGCGCGTCGCCGTGATCGGCGGCGGCCCGGCCGGCCTTTCCTGTGCCTACTACCTGGCCGTGATGGGCCACAAGGTGACCATTTTTGAGCAGCGCCACCACTTGGGCGGCATGCTGCGCTACGGCATCCCCAGCTATCGTCTGCCGCGCGAGCGCCTGCAGGCCGAGATCGACTGGATCTTGAGCGCCGGCATCGACGTGGAGCTCGACCACTCCGTGAGCGGCGAGGAGCTCGCCCGTCTGCGCGACGAGTTCGATGCCGTCTACCTGGCCATCGGTGCCCACAGTGACAAGAAGCTCGGCCTTCCGGGTGAAGAGGCGCCCGGCGTGGAATCGGCCGTCAAGATGCTGCGCGCCATCGGCGATGACGAGCTGCCCGACCTGAGCGGCCAGCGCGTGTGCGTCATCGGCGGCGGCAACGTTGCCATGGACGTGGCACGCTCCGCCGTGCGCTGCGGTGCCGAAAAGGTAAGCATCGTCTACCGCCGTCGCATCTGCGATATGACGGCCCAGGACGCCGAGATTGCCGGTGCCCAGGCCGAGGGCTGTGAGGTGCTGGAGCTGACGGCCCCGCTCGCCATCGAGACGGGCGAGGACGGTCGCGTGAGCGGCCTGCGCGTGCAGCCGCAGATTATCGGCGAGCCCCGTCGCGGTCGTCCGGCTCCGCGTGCCGCCGCCACGCCCGAGCGCGTCATCCCCTGCGAGCGTGTGTTCGTCGCCATTGGCCAAGACATCGATTCCAAACCGTTTGAGGAGGTTGGCATTGCCTGCAAGTGGGGCTGCGTGGTCACCGATTCGGACGGTGCCGTGCCCAACTTCGACGGCCTCTTTAGCGGCGGCGACTGCCAGACCGGTCCCGCCACCGTCATCCGTGCCATCAACGCTGGCCGCGTGGCTTCGGCAAATATCGACCGCTACCTGGGCTTCGACCACAAGATCAAGCTCGACGTGGAGCTGCCGACCGTGCAGTTTAAGGGCAAGCACGAGTGCGGCCGCTGCGAGCTGGGTGAGCGCGAGGCCGGCGAGCGTATTCACGATTGGAATCTGGTCGAGCAGGGCCTTACCGAGGAGGAGGCGCGCCGGGAGGCAAGCCGCTGCCTGCGTTGCGACCACTTTGGCTTTGGCGCGTTCCGCGGAGGGAGGAGCCTGGAATGGTAGAGCTCAACAACCCCACTGTCAGCGACAACACCGAAAGCGGAGCACTCAATATGGTCAAGCTCACTATCGATAATTGCGAGGTCGTGGTACCCGAGCACACCACGATCCTGGACGCGGCCAAGTCCGTCGGTATCCAGATTCCCACCCTGTGCTACCTGCGCGATCTAAACGAGATCGGCGGCTGCCGCGTGTGCGTGGTCGAAGTCGAGGGCTGCGATCAGCTGGTTGCCGCCTGCAACAACTACGTGCTCGACGGCATGGTGGTCCACACCAACAGCCCCAAGGCTCGCGAGGCCCGTCGCACCAACGTGCAGCTGCTGCTGTCCCAGCACGATTCGCAGTGCACGAGCTGCGTGCGCAGCGGCAACTGCAACCTACAGACCATCGCCAACGACCTGGGTATTTTTTATCTGCCGTATCAAAGGCATTTGGCGGGCGAGGGCTGGGATTTCGATTTTCCCATCATCCGCGAAAACGACAAGTGCATTAAATGCATGCGCTGTATCAAGGTGTGCGAGAGCGTGCAGGGGCTAGGGATTTGGGACCTGACCAACCGCGCCACGCATACCGCCGTGGGTACCCGCGGGCGCGCGCCGATCGGCAAGACCGATTGCGTCGCGTGCGGCCAGTGCATAACGCATTGCCCGACGGGCGCACTGCGCGAGCGCGACGATACCGAGACCGTGTTCGATGCTCTCGCCGATCCCGACAAGATCGTGCTGGTGCAGATTGCGCCGGCCGTGCGCAGCGCCTGGGGCGAGGAGCTCGGCATATCTCGCGAGGAGGCTACCGTTGAGCGCTTGGCTTGCGCGCTGCGCCGCGTTGGCTTTGAGTACGTGTTCGATACCGATTTCTCGGCCGACCTCACCATTATGGAAGAGGGCTCCGAGCTGCTCAAGCGCCTGGGCGAGGCCGCCAAGGGCGAGGGCGACAGCCGCAGCTGGCCCATGTTCACGAGCTGCTGCCCGGGCTGGGTACGCTTTGTGAAGGCGCGTTACCCCGAGTTTGTCGACAGCCTGTCCACGTCCAAGTCGCCGCAGCAGATGTTCGGCGCCATCGCCAAGACCTACTACGCCAAGGTGCTGGGCGTGGAGCCCGAGCGCCTGTTTGTGGTGTCCGTGATGCCGTGCACGGCCAAGAAGGCCGAGTGCGCGCTGCCGAGCATGGTGGGCGAGGGCGGCACGCCCGATGTGGACGTTGCGCTGACGGTGCGCGAGATGGTGCGCATGGTCCGCGCGAGCCACGTGAGCGTGGATACGCTAGTTGAGGAGCCGCTCGATACGCCGCTGGGCTTTGGCACGGGTGCGGGTGTGATCTTTGGCGCCACGGGCGGCGTGATGGAGGCCGCCGTGCGCTCGGCCTATTACCTGGTGACGGGCAAGAACCCCGACGCCGACTTCTTTACCGATGTGCGCGGCCTGGACGGCTGGAAGGAGGCCGTGGCCGATATCGATGGCACCAAGGTGCGCGTCGCCGTGGCACACGGGCTGGGCAACGCTGCCCGTCTGCTCGACGCGATTCGCGACGGCCGCGTGAGCTATGACTTCGTTGAGGTTATGGCGTGCCCGGGCGGCTGCGTCGGTGGCGGCGGTCAGCCCATCCACGACGGCTGCGAGCTGGCAGCCGAGCGTGGCCAGGTGCTCTGGGGCCTGGATGCCGCTGCGGACATTCGTTTCTCGCACGAGAATCCCGATGTCCAGGCGTGCTACCGCGAGTTCTTGGGCGAGCCGCTCTCGTCGCTGGCTGAGGATCTGCTGCATACCGACCATCACGCATGGACGATGCCTAACGAGGGGACGTGCTAGCGATGCGCGCGTTTGATTTTGAGCTGTCGCGCCGGGGGTTTGCCTCGGCGCTTGCCGCGGGTGCGCTGTCGCTTGCACTCGCGGGCTGTGGCGGCGGGGCTGCCGGTGCCGGGTCCGCCGCGGGCTCGGCTGCCACGGACGGCGCCGGTGCTGCTGCAGAGCCGGTCGAGGTGCGCGTCGCCTCGCTCAAGGGGCCGACCTCGATTGGTCTGGTGCAGTTTATGGACCGGGCAGCCGATGGCGAGACGGACAATGAGTTCGACTTTGCGATCAATACTGCCGCCGATGAGATTGTGCCCAAGGTCATTCAGGACGATATCGATATCGCCCTGGTGCCCGCCAACGTGGCGAGCGTACTCTACAACAAGACTGAGGGTGCGGTGCAGGTCATCGACATCAACACGCTGGGCGTGCTGAACGTGGTGACGGGTAACGCGAGTGTGGCCTCGTTTGGCGATCTGGCGGGCCATACCGTCTATATGACGGGCAAGGGCACCACGCCGGAGTACGTCATGAACTACCTGCTGGAGCGCGCGGGCTTGGCCGGTCAGGTGGCGCTCGAGTTTAAGAGCGAGCCTACCGAGGTGCTCTCGGTGCTGCTTGCCGATCCGTCTGCCGTGGGCGTGCTGCCCGAGCCGTTCAAGACCGCTGCCATCGCAAAGAGCGAAGGCAAGCTGTCGGCGCCGGTGAGTCTGACCGATGTGTGGGATGAGCTGGCGGGCGACACGGGCTCCCGTTTGCTGACGGGCGTGACCGTGGTGCGTCGGGCCTTTGCCGAGGAGCATCCCGAGGCCGTGGCGGAATTCCTGAGCTGCCATGCTGCGAGCGTTGAGGACGTGAACGCGGTGCCGGCGGACTGGGCTCAGGCCGTGGTCGATGCGGGTATCGTGGATAACGCCGCGATTGCCGAAAAAGCGATTCCCGGGTGCATGCTCGTGTGCCAGACGGGGAGGGATATGAAGGCGGCGCTCGGTGGGTACCTGCAGGTGCTGGCCGATGCGGACGCGAGCGCCGTGGGCGGCAAGCTCCCGGCTGACGATTTCTACTACATGGAGTAGCCCGCGCGTGCGTTTGCTCGACAAATGGCAGAGCGTATGAAGGCGGTGGCGGCAGCAGGTGCCGTTGCCGCCTTTTGGCTTGCCGTGTGGGTGCTGGTGGCGGGTCTCGTGGCGCAGCCGTTGATTTTGCCGGGGCCGGGCGCTGTCGTGGTGGCGTTGCTACGACTGGTATGCGATGCCGGCACATGGGCGATTCTGGCAGGCTCGGGTGCGCGTATCTTGGGCGGGCTGGCGCTTGCCGCGGTGTGCGGCGTCGTGATGGCGGGAGCCTCGGTGCGGTCGCTGACGTTTGCCCGCTTGGTGGCGCCTGCGCTTTCGTTTGTTAAGGCGACACCGGTTGCCTGCGTGGTGGTCCTGCTGCTCATTTGGTTGGGGTCGGCGCGCGTGAGCATCGCCGCGGTCTTTTTGATGGCGCTGCCGGGCGTGTATTTTTCGCTGGTCGAGGGTTTGACGCAGGTTGATTAGTCGCTGGAGCAGATGTTTCATCTGCATGGCGTGCGGGGTTGGCGTCTGTTTTGCGCCCATACCTGGCGCGAGGTCCTGCCGTTTGTGCTTTCGTGCGCGCGTGCCGTGATCGGCATGAGCTGGAAGGCCGGCGTGGCGGCGGAGCTCATCGGCATGGCGACGGGCACCGTGGGCGAGCGCATCTATCAGGCGAAGCTGCTCATCGAGACGGCTGACCTGCTGGCGTGGACCGTGCTGGTCGTGGCGGCATCGTGGGCATGCGAGCGCGTGCTGGTGTGGTTGCTGCGGGCTTCGGGGCCCGTGGCGTGGCGAACTGCCGTGCGGGCGCATGGGCATGGACTGCGCGGGCGTACAGGGGCTGCGAGCGATGGTGCTGCAGCGGAGCTTGCGCTTGCCGTGGGCGATCGCGCGCCTTGGGCGCCGGCGCTCGACGGGCTGGTGCTTCATGTGCCCGCCGGTGGACGCACCTGTGTGATGGGCGCTTCGGGCGTGGGCAAGTCGACGTTGCTTGCGCTGGCGGCGGGGGAGTGCGCACCGTGCTCCATGGTGTTTCAGGATGTGCGCCTGGTCGAGGACGCTTCTGCCTTGGATAATGTGCTGGTGTGCGCCGACGCGCGCGTGGATGCCTCGAGTGCCGCAGTCCTGTTGCGCCTGCTGGTACCGGGGATCGATGTGCATGCACGCGTGGCTGAGCTCTCGGGTGGGCAGCGTCGTCGCGTCGAGATTGCCCGAGCCCTGCTGTGCCCGGGCGGCGCAGTGATTCTGGACGAGCCCTTTACCGGTCTAGACATCGCTGCGCGCGACGCATGCGCCGAGGTCGTGCTCGACTTGCTCGACGGCCGCATGCTGTTGCTTGCCACGCACGATGCCGCTGACGCTCGGGCCCTCGATATCTCGGATATCATCACGCTCTAAAAGCCATTTCAGGCGCTAACTCAACAATAAAATGATTCGTTTTCTTCTGTCTCCATGGGGTCGGGTATGGTATTCTATCTACGGGGTAATACTTAGGATTACCAAGTAATACCAACGCCGTAGAACAAACTCCAGATGCGGGCCAATCGGGTTGCCTTCACAGCCCGTCGCCCAGCCGCGTGGCCCGCATCCATCCGCACCACCGTCGTTTCAAGAAGGAAGCGCCATGGCAGAACACATGACCCCGGTTGTCGCGAAGGTTTTGCCCGAGGAAAAGGCGGCCTTCGCGGCGGCAACCCAGCTCGTGGGCACCACACCGTCCAACGCCATCCGCATGTTCATCGCCGCTTTCAATCGCTGCGGCACCTTCCCGTTCGACATCTCGCCGAGCGGGGCTTTTGGCGCTGCGCCCGATTCTCATCAACAATGACTGTCCCAAACTGCCGGCACTTGGGGACGTTCCTTTTCAGCCGGCAGTTAAGGAACGTCCCTAAGTGCCGGGTTTTGAGGAGGTTGGCATGCTCAATGCGATGGCGTGGGCACTTGCCTGTTTTGGCGTTGTCGCTGCCGATATAGCCCTGAGCGTGGTTCTGTTTTCAGTCCTCGATGCCGTGTCGGTGCTGACGGGCTACCCGATCGACAATCTCGATATTCAATGGTTTCAAGCCGTCGCGCAGACGGCATCGTTTTTGATGGCGCTGCTGTGGTGGCGTTATTTGTGGCCGCGGTCGTTTATCGCGCGCTGGCAAGGTGGGCGTCCGCTTGGCGGGGGATTGCGTAGCGCGTGGAAGCGCATTGCCTGCGTTATCGTGATCGGCTTGGCCCTGCAGGTGGTCGTTGGCTACGTGACCGACGCCGTACTGTCATTGTTGCCCGAGGTCGCGGCTGATTACAGCGAACTTGTCGAGGAAACAGGCATGGGCGACACCGGCTATCTCGCCGTCCTGACTACGGTGCTCGGCGCCCCATTTTGTGAAGAGCTGCTGGTGCGCGGCATCATCTTTGAGTTTTCGCTGCGTGCGTTTAATCCACAGTGCCGTCCGCTCTGGAAGCGCCGTCGTCGTGTGAGCGCGCAGGACGGCGCCATGGTGTCCTGGGCGGCCCCGAGTGCCTGGGGTGTCGCCGTGGCAATCGTGCTGCAGGCGGCAATCTTCGGTTTTATGCACATGAATTGGGTGCAGGGTTGCTACGCGGGTGCCGCCGGCCTTATCTTTGGTTGGGTGCTCGTGACGACCGGAAAGCTCCGCTACACGATCCTGCTGCACTTTGCCTTTAATGCTGGGTCGTATCTCATGACGTTGCTCTGGTTTGTGAACACGCCGTTCGACGTGGTGGTCACGGTTGCTATCGCCGGCGTCATTCTCATTGAAGCAATGCACTCGCTGCGCCACGCGTGTGGGATGGACGCAGCGAGTGCACCACTTCGCTAGTTGCGACGCCCGCCGCCGTTGGCGCCCTGTCGTCCCTGCGCCGCACGGTTGCGGCCCGCAGTGTTCTGCGCACGCGACATGCCGCTGTGGCCCTTGCTGCCCTTGGGTCCCTTGCCGGCGGCGCCACCGTGGGCCTTGCCGCCCTTCTTGCCGGTGCCATGCCCGCCGCTGGCCGATGTCTCGCCCGGGCGTGGTGGCACGGGGCGAATCAGACAATGCTTGGTGTAGCCGATCAGGTCACGACGCCCGGCCTTTTCCAGTGCCTCGCGCACGAGCTTGTAGTTCTCGGGCTTGCGGTACTGGATGAGCGCGCGTTGCATGGCCTTCTCGTGCGGGTCGCGCGCCACATAGATCGGTTTCATGGTGCGCGGGTCCACGCCGGTGTAGTACATGCACGTCGACATAGTGGACGGGGTGGGGTAGAAGTCCTGCACCTGTTCGGGCATGTAGCCCATGTCGCGCACGGCTTCGGCAAGGTCCACGGCTTCCTTCATGGTAGAACCGGGGTGGCTCGAGATCAGATACGGCACCACGTACTGCTTGAGTCCGTATTCGCGATTCAAGCGTTCAAATTTACGGCAGAATGCGTCGTAGACAGCTCGGCTCGGCTTGCCCATCACGGACAGTACCGCGTCGCTCACGTGCTCGGGCGCTACGCGCAGCTGGCCCGAGACATGGTGTTCCAGCAGCTCGCGCAAAAACTCGTCCGAGGCGTCGGCCATGGTGTAGTCAAAACGGATGCCGCTGCGGACGAAGACCTTCTTGACGCCCGGCAGCTGGCGCAGGTCGCGCAGCAGCTGCGTGTAGCCGCTCTCGTCGACCACCATGTTCTTGCACACGCTCGGCCATAGGCAGCGCTTGTTCTTGCACACGCCGTGTTTGAGCTGCTTATCGCAGGCCGGGCGGCTAAAGTTGGCCGTCGGTCCGCCCACGTCGTTGATGTAGCCCTTGAACTCGGGGTCGTGTGTGAGCAGCTCGGCCTCGCGCATGATCGAGTCGTGGCTGCGCATCTGCAACACGCGGCCCTGGTGGAAGGTGAGCGCGCAAAACGAGCACTCGCCAAAACAGCCGCGGTTGGAGCTAATGGAAAACTTGATCTCGGCAAAGGCCGGCACGCCGCCTGCCGCGTCGTAGTCGGGATGCCAATCGCGTGCGTAGGGGAGTTCGGCCACCTCGTCCATCTCGTCGGTGGTGAGTGTTGCCGACGGCGGGTTCTGCACCACATAGACGCTGTTGGGGTAGGGCTCTACCAGGCGATGCCCGGTGATGGGGTCCATGTTCTGCTGCTGCACGTTAAAGCTGCGCGCGTAGTTGAGCTTGTCGGCGGCAAGGTCGTCCCAGCTGGGCAGCAGGTCGTAGTCGTAGACCTCGTCGAGCGAGCTGGTGCGGTAGACGGTGCCGTTGATATAGGTAATCTGGTCGACGGGCAGTCCCGCGTCGAGCGCGTCGGCGATCTCGACAATCGCGTGCTCGCCCATGCCGTAGATGAGGATGTCGGCGCCCGAGTCGAGCAGCACCGAGCGCTTGAGCTTGTCCTGCCAGTAGTCGTAGTGGGCCAGGCGACGCAGGCTTGCCTCGATGCCACCGATAATGATGGGGGCGTCCTTAAACGTCTGGCGGATGAGGTTGCCGTAGACCGTGACGGCGCGATTGGGACGGCGCCCCTCTTCGCCACCGGGGGTATAGGCGTCGGTGTGGCGGCGATGCTTGGTCACCGAATAGTGGTTGACCATAGAGTCCATGTTGCCGGCACTGACGAGAAAGCCTAGGCGCGGCTCGCCGAGCACGGTGATGCTGGCGGGGTCGGTCCAGTCGGGTTGGCAGATGATGCCCACTTTGTAGCCGTGCGCGTCGAGGACGCGGCTGATGATGGCCATGCCAAAGCTGGGATGGTCCACGTAGGCGTCGCCGCAGATGTAGACAAAGTCGCACTGGTCCCAGCCGCGTGCATCCATGTCGGCTCGACTGACGGGGAGGAATTTATCGCGGCCCGGGCGCCAGGGGCGGGCGGGCGCTGCCGGGGTATGAGCGGCGTGGCCGCCCTGGGCCTTGCCGCCACGCTTTTGCTGCTGGCCCTGTTTGCCCTGCTGGCTGCGCTGGTTGTTCTGAGCGTGCTGAGGCTTTTTTGCCACGATCCCTCCCGGTGTTTGTATGCTGCACGTAATTGTAACCAGTCTTTTTGGGGCGGGGCTAAAAAGACTGGGGGAGTACATGAGCTGGTGAGTGAGAGCGTCGCTGAGCCAGTCGTTTGTTTCCAGACTGTGTATCTGCGCGTTGGAGAACCCGTCTCGCGCGCACGCCATGTTGTCAATGGGTTACAGTATGAACGGCGGTTATGTTTCCGCCAACGCACGAGAGGGTCGTCAACAAGGAGGATGCACGACGATGCAGCGTGCCAAACAGATATCGGAGTCCATCGAACTGGGCATTATCCTGGCGCTCGCCGGTGGCTTTATGGATGTGTATTCGTACATTGGGCGCGACCATGTTTTCGCCAACGCGCAGACGGGCAACATCCTGCTTGTGGGCGTGAGCATTTCGGAGGGCAATTGGGTGCTGGCGGGACGCTATTTCTTCCCCGTGGTGTCGTTTGCCGTGGGCATTATGCTTGCCGACCTGGTGCACGAGCGGTTTGGCAGCGTGATCCACTGGCGTCAGGTGACGGTGTTCTTTGAAGCCGTCATCTTGCTGGGCGTGAGCTTTATCCCCGGTGGCGGTTACAACCTGCTCGCCAACTGCCTTACCTCGTTTGCCTGCGGCATGCAGGTCGAGAGCTTCCGCAAGATCCACGGTCACGGCATCGCTACGACCATGTGCATCGGCAACTTGCGCAACGCGCTGCAAAACGTGGACGATTACATCATCACCCACAGGCGCGGCTTTTTGGAAAACGGCCTGCTGTACTTTGGCGTGATCTTTACCTTTGTGTTTGGCGCCGTGTTGGGCAACTGGTGTATTGAGCGCATGGGCCTGCACGCCATCGTCGTGGCGAGCTTGCTGCTGTTTGTCGCGTTTGCCATCATGTTCATCGACCGCGAGCGCGACTTGCGCTTACGCTGGAAGGTTGCGGCCGAGGCTTGGAAAGAGGGCTGCCGAAAGTAACCGAATGCGGCAAAGGGGCTGTCCCTTTGCCGCAATATTTTTCATCGTCTGTTGAAACGCTTTAAATAGTTTGACGTTCTCACGCGTTTTTTGTTTCAAAAGCGTTAGGATGGGACTCATAGCGTGGGGCGTAATGGATGCCCCGCACACGATGGGAGGCTATCAATGGCTAATCGTTTCGTTCTCAATACCATCTCTTATCATGGTTCCGGCGCCATCAAGGAGATCCCCGGCGAGCTCCAGCGTCGCGGCTACAAGAAGATCTTCGTCTGCTCCGACCCCGATCTGGTCAAGTTTGGCGTTACCGCTAAGGTGACCGACGAGCTCGACGCCGCCGGCATCGCTTGGAGCCTCTACTCCGAGATCAAGCCCAACCCCACGATTCAGAACGTCAAGGACGGCGTCGAGGCCTTCAAGGCCGCCGAGGCTGACGCTATCGTGACCATCGGTGGCGGCTCCTCCATGGACACCGCCAAGGCCATCGGCATCATCATCAACAACCCCGAGTTCGCCGATGTCCGCAGCCTCGAGGGCGTTGCTCCCACTAAGAACCACGCCGTGTTCACCATCGCCGTGCCGACGACCGCCGGTACCGCTGCCGAGGTGACCATCAACTACGTCATCACCGACCCCGAGAAGGTCCGCAAGTTCGTGTGCGTCGACACCAACGACGCCCCCGAGGTCGCCGTCGTCGACCCCGACATGATGGCTTCCATGCCCGCCGGCCTGACCGCCTCCACCGGCATGGACGCTCTGACCCACGCCATCGAGGGCTATACCACCAAGGGCGCTTGGGAGCTCTCCGACATGTTCCACTTTGAGGCCATTAAGCTGATCAGCGAGAACCTGCGCGACTCCGTCGCCGAGGCCAAGTCCGGCCAGCCCGGCTCCGGCCGTGAGGGCATGGCTCTTGGTCAGTATGTCGCCGGCATGGGCTTCTCCAATGTTGGCCTGGGCATCGACCACGCCATGGCTCACACCCTGTCCGCTCACTACGACACCCCGCACGGCGTCGCTTGCGCCATGCTGCTGCCGATCGCCATGGAGTTCAACAAGCCGGTTTGCGCTGAGCGCCTGGCCAAGGTTGCCGTCGCCATGGGCGTTGACACCACGGGCATGAGCACCGCCGAGGCCGCCGATGCCGCCATCGCCGCCGTCAAGCAGCTTTCCGCCGACGTGAACATCCCGCACGTCTGTGAGGCCATGAAGGCTGACGAGATCGAGGTCCTGGCCAAGGACGCCATGGCCGACGCCTGCTTCCCGGGTAACCCGCGCGAGGCAACGCTCGACGACGTCATCGAGCTCTTCAAGAAGATCTGCCCGGCTGCCTAGCCCAGTTTGGTGGTCCTTCGCCCGTAGGTGTATGGTCTTTTGACGTGCCGCTGGCCCCGCCGTGCTACGCACGGCGGGGCTTTTTGTGCTGCGTCGATGCCCTGAGACGGACAAAACCAAGGCGTACTGCCCGCTGCGGATAGGTGGTGCACTTCCCTGCGTGCATTTTTGGGAGTATTCAACAAGCTCTTAAAAATGCATAACGTTGTGAATGGGCGGTAGTGATCCGCAGGCGCCCATCGACAGCCATTGTGGGCGGGCTATCGATGAGTGGAGGGGGTTGTTACTGAGTTTCTGCTTTGCGACGACCTGCAACACTGCTGTAACCGCGTCGTTTTGTCGTTCGTGATGGGGCCGTTGGGGCCCACGGTGCTGAATACTCCGTTTTTTGCACGGTCCAAGGTGGGGCACCCTGAGACGAAGCAAAAAGATACCTCATTTCTATGCAAATACCAATAGGATTTATGCAAGATTGAGATTGTAAACCGTGCGCGTGCACAAAACCGGTGCGGGGACGTCTGGAGGCGGCTCGGCTCCTGGGGCATTGCACGTGCAGAACGGTTAAAATCGGGACTCGGTCTTAGTTTTACTTGGAAGGATGCATATGACTTCTAATATTGATGCTTCTCTAGAGGAGACGCTCTCCTATATCGCAGGACAGCTTAAGACGCTGACTTCTATTGCCTCCCCTACCGGCTATACCCGTGCGGCGACTGATTATCTGATGGAGACCCTGCGCGATATGGGGTTTGGGCCTGAGCGTTCTAATAAGGGTAACGTGCTCGTTGAGCTTGGCGGCGAGGGCGAGCCGCTCGTACTGGCGAGCCATGTCGATACCCTAGGCGCCATGGTGCGTTCCATTAAGGACAATGGCCGCCTGCGCCCCACGACGCTCGGTGGGCATCAGTGGTCTACGGCCGATGGCGAGAACTGCACCGTCTACACGCGCGACGGCAATGTCTACACGGGCGTGGTTCTTAACACCGAGCCTTCGGCGCACGTGGCCGACGAGCCGGTCAAGACCATCGAGAAGAACATGGAGATCTTGCTCGACGAGAACGTCGACAGCAAGGACGATGTGCTCGAGCTGGGTATTCAGACCGGCGACATCATCGCTATGGATCCTCGCACGACGGTGACGGAGAGCGGCTACATTAAGAGCCGCTTCCTGGATGACAAGCTATCGGCCGCCATTTTGTTGGGCTTGGCGCGTGCCGTCGCCGCTGGCGAGGTGACGCTTTCGCGTAAGGTTTCGCTGCTCTTTACCGTGTACGAGGAGGTGGGCCACGGCGGCGCCTTCGTGCCGGCCGACACGCGCGAGATGATCAGCGTTGACATGGGCTGCGTGGGCGACGACCTAGGCTGCACCGAGCACATGGTGTCGATCTGCGCCAAGGATTCGGGCGGTCCGTACAACTACGACCTGGTGACGGCGCTGTCCAATATCGCGCGCGAGCTTGAGCTCGATTACGCTATCGACGTGTATCCGCATTACGGTTCGGACGTCGAAGCCACGCTCTCTGCCGGCTACGACATTCGCCATGGTCTGATCGGCCCCGGCGTGTATGCGAGCCACAACTACGAGCGTAGCCACATGGACGGCGTGCGCAACACCTTCGAGCTCGTCCGCGCCTACGTACAGCGCTAGCGATGCAGCGGCCTCGGCTGATACGGCAGTACCGACCGAGGCCGTCCTCTCTAAGTTGCGGTGAAATAGGGACTGTTTGGCGGTTTTAAACGCTTAAACGGGGGTGCGGACAGAAAGTTGGACCGCGGGGCGGTCCGGACTTGGAGTGGGTATGATGAATTGGACACCTAGTTAAGAGCGAAAGGTGTTCAAGATG